>NZ_QGKS01000275.1 GCF_003172935.1 Micromonospora sicca
GGTCCACGGTGGTGTGTCGTGGATCGTCGGGGCTTGCTTCTCAGGGTTGCCGCGGGTCAGGACGGGTTGGTGACCCGGGCGCAGGCGTTGCGGTCGGGTTTGGCCGTAACGAGGTGGACTGGCTGGTGACGGCCGGACGGTGGCGGCCCGTGGCGCGCGCCGTGTACCTGATCGACGGCACCAAGGGTGACCAGCCGTCCCGGCGACGTCAGATCCGGGCCGCGCTGTTGTCGCTCGGACCGCACGCCCATGCCGTGCTGAACACGGCTGCGGAACTGCACGGCATCGCCGGGCTGCCGTCAACCGGGGAGATTCATGTGGCTCTCCCCGGACGGGCTGCAAGGCTGGCGCGAGCGCGGCAGGCGAATGTCGTGCTGCACCAGATGGAGCACTCGCCGGTCTCCATCGTGCGGGTGTCCGGCCTGCCGGCGACCGGGCCACTCGACACCGTGACCGAGCTGATCTTGCGGGCGGCCCGCTACCCCGTGGTCTGCCTGTTGGATTCGGCTCTGAATCGGGGGCTGATCGGCACGGCGGACATGGCGACGATTCGCGCTTCGATCCGCCGACGACGGGGCGCCGTGCGGGCCCGGGTCTATCTGGCGGAGGCGGATGCCCGTGCCCAGTCGCCGTTGGAGTCCCGTGCCCGATTGCGCTGCGTGGACGGCCGTGTCCCGCCGGACGCTCTCCAGTTGGAGGTTCGCGACCAGGACGGCTACCTGCTCGGGGTCGGCGATCTCGGCTGGCGCGCCGCACGGGTGATAGCGGAGGCCGACGGCAAAGGGCCGCACGCCACCCCGGACGCCGTTTTCGCCGATCGCCGCCGCCAGAACCGCCTGGTCAACGCCGGCTGGACCATCCTGCGCTTCACCTGGTCCGACACCCTGGACCCCACTACATCCCCCATACCGTCCGCCAGGCCATCGCGACCTCCCGCTGGCGTTGATCATGAGGTTGACGGGCTGATTGGCCCCCGGGACACCCGTCAACCTCATGATCAACGGAGGTGGGAGGTGGGGTCAGTAGGATGCGGGGTCGTGCGCGTACTTCTTGTGGGGGGTGGCGGGCGGGAGCATGCGCTCGCGCTCGGCCTCGCCGGTGATTCGTCCGTCGAGGCGCTGATCGCGGCGCCCGGTAACCCCGGCATCGCCGCCGTGGCGGAGCTGCGGGAGGTGAACCCCACCGACCCCTCGGCCGTCGCGGCGCTCGCCGTCGAGGTCGGGGCCGACCTGGTGGTGATCGGGCCGGAGGCGCCGCTGGTGGCCGGGGTCGCCGACGCGGTACGCGCCAAGGGCATCCCCGCGTTCGGCCCGTCCGCGGAGGCGGCCCGGCTGGAGGGCTCCAAGACGTTCGCGAAGGACGTCATGCTCGCCGCCGGGGTGCCCACCGCCCGCGCCTTCACCTGCACGGACGCCGAGAGCGCCGGCCGGGCGCTGGACGAGTTCGGCCCGCCGTACGTGGTGAAGAACGACGGCCTGGCCGCCGGCAAGGGCGTCGTGGTGACCGAGGACCGGGCCACGGCGCTGGAGCACGCCGGGGAGTGCGGCCGGGTGGTGATCGAGGAGTACCTCGCCGGCCCGGAGGTCTCGCTCTTCGTGGTCACCGACGGCGAGGCGGCGCTGCCGCTGCTGCCCGCCCAGGACTTCAAGCGGGTCGGCGACGGCGACACCGGGCCGAACACCGGCGGCATGGGGGCGTACGCGCCGCTGCCCTGGGCGCCGGACGGCCTGGTCGACGAGGTGATGCGTGACGTCGTGCACCCCACGCTGGCCGAGATGCGCCGCCGGGGCACGCCCTTCGCCGGGCTGCTCTACGTCGGGTTGGCGATCACCGCCGCCGGCCCGCGGGTGATCGAGTTCAACGCCCGGTTCGGCGACCCGGAGACCCAGGTCGTCCTGGCGCTGCTGGAGACGCCGCTCGCCGGGCTGCTGCACGCCGCCGCCACCGGCACGCTGGCCGCGCACCCGCCGCTGCGCTGGCGGGACGGCGCGGCGGTCACCGTGGTCGTGGCCGCCGACGGCTATCCGGCCGGGCCGCGTACCGGCGACGTGATCACCGGCGCGGACCGCCCGGGGGTCATCCACGCGGGCACCGCCCGCCGGGCCGCCGACGGCGCGTTGCTCTCCGCCGGCGGTCGCGTCCTCTGCGGTACGGCCACCGGCCCCGACCTGGCCGCCGCACGCGACGCCGCCTACGCCCTGGTACGCGGCATCGAGCTGGCCGGCTCGCACCACCGCACCGACATCGCCGCCGCCGCGGTCGAGGGTCGGATCGCCCTGCCGGACTGACCCGGCCCCGGCCGGCCCACCCGGCCGGTCAGGTCGCCGTGAACCAGCCGTTCGGCGGCCGTCCGGCGTTGACACCCCGTGTCACGATCAACCCTGCCGGTCGGAGGGTGTGGCCTCGCCGGCAGCGGGAGGGGGTTCGCGGTGACCGGGTTCGTCGGTACGGCGCTCAGCTTCCCCACAGTGTTGTTCAGCTTCCTGCTGCTGGTGGTCGTCGGCTACTGGCTGCTGGTGTTGACCGGGGTGCTGGACCTCGGCGACGACCTCGACCTCGACGGGGTTCCGGGTGACGTCCTGGCCGGCCTCGGGCTCGGCGGCCTGCCCGCCACCATCGTGTTCTCCCTGATCGTCGCGGTGGCCTGGTTCGTCAGCCTGGCCGGCACCGTGCTGCTCGACGGGCTCGGCCTGGGCGTCGCCGCCCGGGTCGCCGTGTCGGTCGGGGTGCTGCTGGTGGCGCTGTGCGGCGCCTGGCTGGTGACCCGGCTGGTCGCCGTGCCGCTGAGCCGCCTCTTCCCCACCGGTACGGAGTCCAGCCGGCAGGCCTTCGTCGGCAGCCTGTGCACGATCCGCACGGGGCGGGTGACCGCCGACTTCGGGCAGGCGGAGGTGACGGCGGCGGACGGCTCCTCCGCGGTCGTCCAGGTCCGCCAGTCCGGCGCCGAGCCGCTGCGCGCCGGCAGTTCCGCGCTGATCTACGACTACGACGTCGAGGGCGAGTTCTTCTGGGTCATGCCCGCGGGCATCGCCTTCGACCCCGACCCTTCGCGTCCCGCACCGATGTAGCCGCCGCCGGTGACCCGCTCCCGCGACGGCGGGTCACCCCCTCCCGCCTCGACCGGACGGCCACCCCGCCGCCGGTTCGTCCCACGCTGCCCTCGTACCCCTGAAACGAAAGGAGGATGCGCGGCACCCACCGGTCCACCCGCACCACCGGACCGGCACCGCGCGCTCAGCCATGGATGTCCTCACCACTGGGATCGGCGTACTGCTCGCCGTCCTCCTGCTCGTCGCCCTCGGCGTGGTCTTTTTGGTCAGCCGCCTATTCCGCAAGGTGGAACAGGGCAAGGCGCTGATCGTCTCCAAGGTCCGCCGGGTGGACGTCACGTTCACCGGGGCGGTGGTCCTGCCGGTGCTGCACAAGGCCGAGATCATGGACATCTCGGTGAAGACGATCGACATCGAGCGGACCGGCAACGAGGGTCTGATCTATCGGGACAACATCCGGGCCGACATCCGCATCACCTTCTTCGTCCGGGTCAACAAGACCACCGAAGACGTCATCAAGGTGGCGCAGGCCATCGGCACCGCCCGGGCCAGTGACCGGGAGACCCTCCAGGAGCTGTTCAACGCCAAGTTCTCGGAGGCGCTGAAGACGGTGGGCAAGCAGCTGGACTTCGTCGACCTCTACACCAAGCGCGACGAGTTCCGCGACCAGATCATCCAGGTGATCGGCACCGACCTCAACGGCTACAGCCTGGAGGACGCGGCGATCGACTTCCTCGAGCAGACCCCGATGTCGCAGTTGGACGCGAAGAACATCCTCGACGCCCAGGGCATCCGGAAGATCACCGAGCTGACCGCGATCGAGCACGTGCGGACCAACGAGTTCCAGCGCAGCGAGGAGAAGGAGATCACCCGGCAGAACGTCGACGCCCGGGAGGCGATCCTCGATCTGGAGCGGCGCCAGGCGGACGCCGAGGCCAAGCAGCGGCGGGAGATCGAGACGGTGCGGGCCCGCGAGGAGGCCGAGATCACCCGGGTCCGGGCGGAGGAGCGGCTGCGGGCCGAGACGGCGAACATCCGTACCGACGAGCAGTTGGGCATCCAGCACGAGAACCGGACCCGGGAGATCGCGGTCGCCGAGAAGAACCGCGAGCGGGTGATCGCGATCGAGACCGAGCGGATCGAGAAGGACCGGATGCTGGAGGTCATCGGCCGGCAGCGGGAGACCGAGCTCAGCACGATCTCGAAGGACAAGGAGGTCGAGGCGGAGAAGCGGGCCATCGCCGAGGTCGTTCGGGAGCGGATCGCGGTCGAGAAGACCGTCGCCGAGCAGGAGGAGAACATCAAGCGCCTGCGGGTGGTCGAGGAGGCCGAGCGGACCCGCCAGGCGGTGGTCATCCAGGCCGAGGCCGAGGCGCAGGAGAACCTGGTCAAGGACATCAAGGCGGCGGAGGCGGCCGAGACGGCGGCGAAGTTCAAGGCCCGCGAGGAGCTGGTGCTCGCCGAGGCCCGGCAGCAGGCCGCCGAGCTGGACACCCGGGCGAAGATCCGGCTGGCCGAGGGCACCCAGGCCGAGGCGGCGGCCGCCGGCCTGGCCGAGGTGCAGGTCCGCGAGCGAAGCGCCGAGGCGATCGAGAAGGTCGGCCGCGCGGAGGTCGCCGTGGAGCGCGACAAGGCCCTGCTGGCCGCGGAGGCGGTACGCGAGAAGCTGAAGGGCGAGGCCGAGGGCCTCACCGACAAGGCGGCGGCGATGGCCGCCCTGGACGACGCCACCCGCCAGCACGAGGAGTACCGGCTGCGGCTGGAGCTGGAGAAGGAGGTCCGGCTCGCCGGGCTGGACACGCAGCGGCAGGTCGCCGAGGCGCAGGCGAGGCTGGTCTCCACCGGCCTGGAGAAGGCGAACATCGACATCGTCGGCGGGGACAGCGTCTTCTTCGACCGGCTGCTCAGCTCGATCTCGTTCGGCAAGAGCGTGGACGGCTTCGTGGCCCACTCGGACGTCGCCCGGGGCCTCACCCAGCCGTGGCTGGACGGCACCGCCAGCTTCACCGACGACCTGACCCGGATGCTCGGCTCGATCAACACCGGTGACGTGCAGAAGCTGACCCTCTCCGCCTTCCTGTTGCAGCAGATGCGGGCCGGCGGCGCCGACAAGGGCAAGCTCCATTAACTGTTGAACGCCGCGCAGCGCCTCGGCGTGGCCGAGACCCCGCTGGCCGCCCTGGCCGGCCCGCGGCAGCGTGCCGGTGAGTGAGCCGGTGCCCGGTCCGACCGGCGGGGACGCGACCGGTACGACCGGGGCGGACGCCGGCGATCCGGTCGGGCTGGACGCGGGCAGTTACGAGGTGCTGCGGAACCGGCTCGTCGGGCAGGCCGGCGAGCTGGCCCGGCGGGCGGAGCGGCTGAACGCCCGGCGGCTGGAGGTCTTCGGCAGCACCGAGCTGCGGCTGCTCAGCACCGAGCGGATCCGTACCGGGAACAACTGCGTGCCCCGGGACATCGTCCCGGTCGGCGGGCTGATGCTCTTCGGCTACAACGTCTTCATCGGGCTGAAGCCGGAGACGACGGTCGACGATGTCTTCTCGCTGCATCGCTTCGAGCGGGAGCGCGGCGCCGCCGGCGACGCGGGCGACTCCGAATCGTTCCGGTTCGACCGGGCCGGCCCGGACGAGCTGCCCGGCCTGCTCCGCGACCCGGTGTTCCAGCGCGACTTCGCCGAGCTGTACCGCTACTACCGGCAGACCCGGCTGCTGCAGCTACGCCGGCTCGACGGGCGGCTGCTGGCGGTGTTCCAGACCGGCCCGCGGACCGACGACATCCGGGTGCTGCGCTGGCGGCTGGACGCCGACGGCGGCGTCGGGTACCTGGACAACCGGGGCGAGCGGGACCACGTCTTCCCACCCTCGCACGACTTCGAGTGGATCGAGACGACCCGGGAGGACCACGTCCTCGGCCGGCACCCGCACATCTCCATCGCCGACGAGATCTTCGTGGAGACGGTCGGCGGCACGCTGACCGTCAAGCTGGAGAACAACACCGAGGTCGGCGAGGGCATCTACGACGAGCCGGTGGACGAGCCGTTGCAGAGCCTGGCCGACGCCGACGTGAGCTGGGCCCGGGTCGGCCCGTTGATCCTGCTGCGGATGCGGCCGTACAAGGAGACCGAGTGGCGGCACCTGGTCTTCAACACGCTGACCCGGGAGGTGGTCCGGCTCGACGGCATCGGGCCGGCCTGCCAGCGGCTGCCCGAGGACCACGGGATCATCTTCCCGGGCGGCTACCACCTGGCCACCGGGGTCACCCGCACCTTCGACACCGACGTGTCCGGGCTGGAGTTCGAACGGGTGGTCCGCTCCCCGAACGGGGAGGACGTCCTCTACGTCTTCCACGCCCGGGCCGACGGCCGCTCGCTGCTGCTGCCGTACAACGCCATCCGCAAGGAGGTGGCGGCGCCGATCCCGTGCCACGGCTTTTCGCTCTTCGACGACGGCACGCTGGTGGTGTTCCGGGCGACCTCGGAGGAGCCGACCCGGGTCCACCCGATGCAGATCTGGCAGACGCCGTACGTCTCCGACGCGTACGCGGCGGCACAGCCGGCGGGCACCGGCCCGCTGGAGCGGATCGGCAACGCCGACCTGGTCCGGGGCATCTCCGACTGCCTGTCGGTGGCCCGGATGGTCGACGGCGCGGCGGCCACCACCGGGGTCTACGAGGCGCTGATCGCGGCCTGCGCCCGGATCGTCGACCACTACCACTGGCTCGGCGAGGCCGACCTCGGCGACCTGCTGGCGCCGCTGGCCGAGCTGCGGCGCACCGCCGTCGCGGTGCTCGACGAGTACGAGAAGGTCCGCGCCCTCACCGAGCAGGCGCGGACCGCGCTGGACGAGAGCGCGGAGCGGATCGCCTCGCTGGCCCGGCGGGCGCGCGGCGAGGCGCCGCTCACCGCCGACGACTGGGTGCGGCAGCTCGCCGGGCTGCGCCAGGCGCGCGGTCACCTGGAGACGCTGCGGGAGCTGCGGTACGTCGACCACGGGCGGATCGACGAGCTGGCGGGGCGGCTGGACGACGAGTTGACCGCCGCCGGCCGGCGGGCGGTGGACTTCCTGCGCCGGGACGACGCGTTCACCGGCTACCAGGCCGAGGTGGACCGGCTGGCCGGGCAGGGCGCCGCGATCGGCACGGTGGCCGAGGCCGGGGCGGTCCGGGACGAGCTGGCCGGACGCGCCGAGGGCCTGCAGACCATCACCGACGTGGTGGGCGGGCTGGACATCGCCGACGCGACCGTACGCACCGGGATCCTGACCCGGGTCGGCGAGGTGCTCGGCGCGGTCAACCGGGCCCGGGCGGTGCTGGACAACCGCCGCCGGGAGCTGCTGGAGGTGGAGGGCCGGGCCGGCTTCGCGGCCGAGTTCGCGCTGCTCGGGCAGGCGGTGACCGGGGCGCTGGCGGCGGCGACACCGCCGAGCGCTGCGACGAGCAGCTGGGCCGGCTGCTGCTGCGGGTGGAGGACCTGGAGTCCCGGTTCGGGGAGTTCGACGACTTCCTCGCCGAGCTGGCGACCCGGCGGACCGAGATCTACGAGGCGTTCTCCTCGCGGAAGCAGGCGCTGCTGGACGAGCGGGCCCGGCGGGCCGACCGGCTGGTCTCGTCGGCGGAGCGCGTCCTGGTCAGCGTTCGGCACCGGATCGGCACGCTGGGCTCGCTGGACGAGATCAACACGTACTTCGCGGCGGACCCGATGGTGGGCAAGCTGCGCGCGGTCGTGGAAGAGCTGCGTACCCTGGGCGACCCCGTCCGGGCCGAGGAGCTGGACGGCCGGATCCGGGCCGCGCGCCAGGAGGCCGGTCGCGGCCTGCGCGACCGCCTGGACCTGTACGCCGACGGCGGCGAGACGATCCGGTTGGGCCGGCACCGCTTCGCGGTGAACACCCAGCCGGTCGACGTCACCGTGGTGCCGCACGACGGCGGGCTGGCGGTGGCGGTGACCGGGACCGACTACCGCGCCCCGGTCCGGGACACCGAGTTCGCCCGCACCCGCCGGTTCTGGGACCAGCTGCTGGTCTCCGAATCGCCGGCGGTGTACCGCGCGGAGTATCTGGCCACGTCGATCCTGACCGTCGCCGAGGCGGGCCGGGAGGGGCTGACCCTGGACGGGCTGCGGGCGGCGGCGGCCGACGCCGGTGACCTGCGCGAGCTGGTCCGCCGATTCGCCGAGGCCCGCTACGACGAGGGTTACGAGCGGGGCGTGCACGATCACGACGCGACGGAGCTGCTGCGGGCGTTGCTGCGCCTGCACGCCGGGGCGGGCCTGCTCCGCTACCCGCCGGCCGCCCGGGCCGCCGCGCAGCTGTTCTGGCGGTTCGGCACCGCCGAGCCGGACCGGGCCGGCTGGACCGCCCGGGCCACCTCGCTGGCCCGGGCCCGGGACCGCTTCGGCCGCCCCGACCGGGGTGCGGTGCCACCGGAGGGCGACCGGGTCGAGGCGGGGGACGCGATCGACCGGCTGCACGCCGAGCTGGCCGCCGAGGTGGGCCGCTTCCTGACCGACGCCGGGCTGACCGGGCCGGCCGGGGAGGCCGCCCTGGCCGGCGAGTACCTGTTCGAGGAGCTGTCCCGGCCACCCGCGGGCTTCGTCACCGGAGCCGGCGCGCGGGCCATGCTGGACCGGTTCCGGCGCGCCCTCGGCGGTCCGCAGTCCCGCTCCGCCCGGGAGTTCGACGCCGACCTGCGGGCCCTCGACGGCGACCTGACCAGCCGCCACCAGCTGGTCGAGGCGTGGCTGACCGCGTTCCTGGCGACCGACGACGGCACGCTGTCCGGGTACGACCTGCCGGAGGCGGTCGCGGTGGAGCTGTGCGGCGCGGACCTGCCGCGCCACGAGGCGGCGGCGACGATGTCGGAGACGGTCGGCGGGCTGCTCGGCGCGCATCCCCGGATCGTCGGGTCGGCGCTCACGCTGCGGCTGGACGAGACGCTGGCCCGGGCCCGCCGGTTCCGCACCGAGCTGGTGCCCGCGTACCGGGACTACCAGCGCCGGCGCAACGCGCTGGTGGCCGCCGAGCGGGACCGGCTGCGGCTGGAGGAGTACCGGCCGCGGGTGATGAGCGCGTTCGTCCGCAACCGACTCCTCGACGACGTCTACCTGCCGCTGATCGGGGACAACCTGGCCCGCCAGCTCGGCGCGACCGGCGACGCCAAGCGGGTCGACCAGTCCGGCCTGCTGCTGTTGATCTCCCCGCCCGGCTACGGGAAGACCACCCTGATGGAGTACGTGGCCAGCCGGCTGGGCCTGGTCTTCGTCAAGGTCAACGGGCCGGCCCTGGGCTCGGGGGTCACCTCGCTCGACCCGGCGGACGCGCCCGACGCGACCGCCCGGCAGGAGGTGGAGAAGATCTCCTTCGCCCTGGAGCTGGGCAACAACGTCCTGCTCTACCTCGACGACATCCAGCACACCTCGCCGGAGCTGCTGCAGAAGTTCATCTCGCTCTGCGACGGGCAGCGCCGGATGGAGGGCGTCTGGGAGGGCCGGACCCGCACCTACGACCTGCGGGGCAAGCGGTTCGCGGTGTGCATGGCGGGCAACCCGTACACCGAGTCGGGGCAGCGGTTCCGGGTGCCGGACATGCTTGCCAACCGGGCCGACGTGTGGAACCTCGGGGACGTGCTCTCCGGCCGGGAGGAGGTGTTCGCGCTCAGCTACATCGAGAACGCCCTCACCTCGAACCCGGTGCTGGCGCCGCTGTCCGGCCGGGACCGCGGCGACGTCGAACTGCTGGTCCGCCTCGCCCGGGGCGACGAGTCGGTGCGGGCCGACCAGCTCGCCCACCCGTACTCGCCGGTGGAGCTGGAGCAGATCGTCTCGGTGCTGTGCAAGCTGCTGCGGGTGCAGCAGGTGGTGCTCGCCAACAATCAGGCGTACATCGCCTCGGCGGCGCAGGCCGACGCGTCCCGTACCGAGCCGCCCTTCCAGCTCCAGGGGTCGTACCGGAACATGAACAAGCTGGCCGAGCGGATCGTCCCGGTGCTCAGCGACGAGGAGCTGGAGGCGGTCATCGACGACCACTACCTCGGCGAGGCGCAGACCCTCGCCGCGGGTGCCGAGGCGAACCTGTTGAAGCTGGCGGAGCTGCGGGGCCGGCTCACGGCCGAGCAGGCTCGACGGTGGGCCGAGGTGAAGGCCGGCTACCTGCGGGCCCGCGCGCTCGGTGGCGCGACGGACGACCCGGTGGACCGGGCGGTGGGCGCGCTGGGCCTGCTCGCCGACCGGGTCGGCGGGGTGGCGGCGGCGATCGGCCGGGCCGCCGACCGGGCCTGACGCCGGCGGCGGGGCGGCTCTCCGGTACGCCGGGCTGCCCCCCGCCGCCGACCCGTCAGCCCCGGGCCGGCACCGCCGGACCCGCCGACGGGCCGGCCCGGCCGGCGATCCGGTCCAGCAGGTTGCCGGTGGCCCGCTCGATCCGCTCGTCCCGGTGCCCCTGCCGGTTCAGCGCCATGGTCCAGCACAGGGTGCCCGAGGCGAAGACCAGCGCGCCCTGCGGCGTCTCGTACAGGTGGGTGTTCTGCACCCGGTGGCCGCCGTCGCGCGTCCGGTACGGCGACGCGCTGAGGACGGCGGCGTCCACCCCGGACGGCCGGGGCACGTCGGGGTGCACGCCGTCGGCCTCGCCGCCGACGACACCGGGGATCCGGTCGCCGTCGGCCACCCCGGCGCCCGCCCAGAACCAGTGGTCCGCCGCCCGGACCACCAGCGGCTGCGGGGTGCCGACGATGCCGTTGTACTGCACCCCCAGCAGCGCCTGCTCGGGCGGGCCGACGACGCGCCAGGTGACGGTCGGGCCGGCGCTGTCCTCGCCCGGGTCCGGCGTGGTCTTGGCGCAGGCCACCAGCCGCTCCGGCCGGCCGTCGTCGGCGGGACCCACCCGGACGTGCCAGTAGATGCTGTTGGCGCCGAGGAAGGCGAGGCTGGTCCCGGCGGCCACGGCCTGTTCCGCCGCCCGGCGCATCTCCCACGACCAGTACTCGTCGTGGCCGCAGAACACGATCCCCCGGTGCCGGGTCGGGTCGAGCCGCCCCGAGTGCAGGTCGAAGCTCGTCGCGTAGCTGACGTCGTAGCCGCGGCGTTCCAGCCACTGGATAGCGTCGTGGTCCCGGGTGAGCTGGATCGGGATGCCGTGGTCGGCGTACGGGCGGTCGAAGGAGACCTCCAGCGCCCGGAGCCGGGGATCCCGCCGGCCGGTGGCCGCGTAGCCGTTGTAGAGACTCTTGCCGACCCGCCGGTCCCGCGGCCACTGGTTGTACGCCTGCCAGGTGGTGACCGGCAGGACCACGCAGAGCGCCGCGGCCCGGCGGTCGTCCCGGACCATGAACGGGGTGCAGGCGCGCCAGCCGTCCGCCGAGGTGAAGACCGCCTGGTAGAGGCCGGAGGTCCAGTCGTCCGGCACCCGGACCGTCCAGGAGACCGGCCAGCGGCAGGCGATCGCCCCGGTCACCGGGTCGACCGCCGGCACCTGCTGCGGCACGCCGTCGAACTCGGGACTGGTCAGCACGGTGCGGGCGCCCGCGCCGTCGTACCAGCCGAGCCGGTGGATCGAGATCCGGTACCGGCCCGCCGGGTTGACCGCGACGTGGAAGTCGATCGACTCGCCGGGGGCGACGCTGGTCGTCGAGGCGTACCCCTGGATCTGGCGGTGCCGGTCGTTCGCGGCCCGGCGGCCGTCCTCCGGCCACCAGGGCGTCCCGGCCGCGCGGTTCTCCACCTCGACCGGGGGTGGCTGCCGCCGGACCAGGGTCCCGCTGCGGCGGCGGCCGAGGACCGGTTCGGTGGTGCCGAGCGCCACGGCGGAGACGCCGCCGGCGAGGAGACCGAGTGCCCAGCGCCGGCGGAGACGGACCATCGAGCAGCTCCTGGAACGAGTGAGCAGGGACCTGCCGGGACCGGCGACGGATGAGAAGCTACCACCGGGCGCCCGAGGTGTCCGTCCCCTGTGGCCCGTGCCTCAGCCGTAGTAGCGACGCAGCTCGCGACTGAGCACCTTGCCGGTGGCGTTGCGCGGCAGGTACTTCACGAAGATCACGTCCCGGGGTACGGAGAAGCGGGCCAGGTAGTGCCGGACGTACTCGCGGACCGCCTCCGGGTCGAGCGTCTCGCCGGGGTGCAGGGCGAGGAATGCGGCGAGACGCTGGCCGTACTCGGGGTCGGGCACCCCGATCACGGCGGCCTCGCGGACCTGCGGCAGTCGGGCGAGCAGGTCCTCCACCTCGGAGGGGAAGACGTTCTCGCCCCCGGAGACGATCATGTCGTCCGCCCGACCGTCGACGAAGAGCAGGCCATCGGCGTTGACCCGGCCCAGGTCGCCGGTGTTCAGCAGGCCGTCGTGGGTCTCCCGGCTGGCTCCCGAGGTGTACCCCTCGAAGAGCATCTCGTTGCCCACGAAGATCCGCCCGACCCGTCCGTCCCGGACCGGTTCACCGGCGTCGTCCAGGATCTCCAGCCGGGTGCCGTGCGGCGGGCGGCCGGCGGTGGTCGGGGCGGCGCGCAGGTCGGCCGGGCCGGCGATGGACGCCCAGGAGACCTCGGTCGAGCCGTACAGGTTGTAGAGGACGTCCCCGTAGGCGTCCATGAACTTGGGGGCGAGTCCGCCGGGGAGGGCCGAGCCGCTGACCGCGACCACCTTCAGCCGTGGCCGGGGGTCCGGCGCCGGCACCTCCAGCAGCCGCTGCAGCATCACCGGCACGGCGAAGAGCGCGTCGCACGGCTGGGCGGCCAGCGCGGCCACCGTGGTGGCCGGGTCGAAGCGGCGGTGCAGCACGATGGTGGAGCGCAGGGCGAAGGCCACCTGGAGGGCCGCGTACCCCCAGGTGTGGAAGAGCGGCGCGGCGATCAGTACGGTGTCGCGGGCGTGCAGCGGAATCCGGTCGATGATGGACACCAGCGGGCCGAAGCCGTGCGGGGTGGGCCGGCGGGCGCCCTTGGGTGCTCCGGTGGTGCCGGAGGTGAGCACGATGGTCCGGCCGTCCCGCTCGGGCGGCTGGAGCTGGTCACCGGGCAGGGCGCCGGCGATCAGCTCCTCCTGGCCGCGCTCGTCGACCCGCTGCACGTCGGCGGGGAGGCCGAGGACCCGCTCGGCGAACTCGGCGTCGTGCACCAGGACCCGCAGCGACTGTTCCTCCGCGACGGTGGTCAACTGCGCGGCGGAGAGGCCGGTGTTGACCAGGACGGCGTCCGCGCCGAGCAGCATCGCCGCGACGACCGCCTCGATCAGCCCGTGGTGGTTGCGGCAGAGCACCCCGATCCGGTCCCCGGCCTGGACGCCGAGCCCGGCGCGCATCGACCGGGCCAGCCGTTCGGCCCGGTCCAGCAGCTCCTGATAGGTCAGCTCGATGCCCTGCTCGTCGACGACGGCCGCCCGACCGGGGTCGCGGGCGGCGGCCTGGCGCAGCTCACCGGCGAGGCTCCAGCCCCACTTGCGCAGCGCGCCGAGCTGGGAGGCGACCCGGATGGGACGGCCCGGGGTGAGCAGTCCGCGCCGGGTCAGCGTGGCGACGATGAACGGCAGGTCCAAGCCGCAACCCTCCTTCGGGGAGCACGGGAGGGCCCCCGGAGGAGCCCTGCCACGCCGAACGTTTCCTCCCGATCATGCACCCGCGGCGGCCGGGAGCCCAGCCGGCGGTCACCGGGCCGACCCGTCGCACACCGTGGGTCGTGCACGTCGGAACGGAGGGTGAGGAGGCGGCACCCGCGCCGGTGGCCGGGTCGGCCGGTGGGCCGACCCGGCCCCGGTCAACGGATCTGCATCCCGGAGATCGCGCGGGAGATGACCAGCCGCTGGATCTCGGAGGTGCCTTCGAAGATGGTGTAGATCTTGGCGTCCCGGTACCAGCGTTCGACCGGGTGGTCGCGCAGGAAGCCGGCGCCGCCGAGCAGCTGGACCGCCTTGTCGGTGACCGAGACGGCCACCTCGCCGGCCTTGAGCTTGGACATCGAGCCCTCGCCCGCGGTGAACGGCCGGTTGTTGCGCCCCATCCAGGAGGCCCGCCAGACCAGCAGCCGGGCCGCGTCGATCTCCATCTTCATGTCGGCCAGCGCGAACGCGACCGCCTGGTTCTCGATGATCGGCCGTCCGAACTGGACCCGGTCCTTGGCGTAGTCGAGGGCGTACTCGTACGCCGCCCGGGCCACGCCGAGGGCCTGTGCGCCGACCGTCGGCCGGGACAGCTCGAAGGTCCGCATCGCGGCCTGGCCGGAGGCGCGCTGGCCGGAGCGGGCCCGGTCGAGGCGTTCCAGCAGGGCGTCCCGCCCGCCGAGGAGGCAGCGCCCGGGCACCCGTACGTCGTCGAGGAAGACGTCGGCGGTGTGCGACGCGCGCAGCCCCAGCTTGCGCAGCTTGCGGGTCGCGCTGAGCCCCGCCGTGTCCGGCGGTACGACGAACGCCGCCTGCCCGCGGGAGCCGAGCGACGGGTCCACCGAGGCGGTGACCACGTGCACCCCGGCGATCCCGCCGTTGGTGGCGTACGCCTTCTGCCCGCGCAGCACCCACTCGTCGGTGGCCTCGTCGTACACCGCCCGGGTACGCATCGACCCGACGTCCGAGCCGGCCTCCGGTTCGGTGGTGCAGAACGCGGCGACGGCCGGCGAGTCGACGTCGCCGAAGCACTGCGGCACCCACTCGACCAGCTGGTCGGGCGTGCCCGCGCCGTAGATGGCGGCGACGGCGAGGGAGGTGCCGAAGATGCTGAGCCCGATGCCGGCGTCGCCCCAGAAGAGCTCCTCGCTGGCGATGGGCAGGGACAGGCCGGTGGGGTCGGCCCAGCAGGTGGCGAGGAATTCGAAGCCGTACAGGCCGACCTTCGCCGCCTCCTGGATGACGGGCCAGGGAGTCTCCTCCCGGGCGTCCCACTCGGCTGCGGCCGGGCGCACGACCTCGGCGGCGAAGCCGTGCACCCAGTCGCGCAGGTCCCGCTGTTCCTCGTTCAGGTCGAGCGAGAACTCGGTCACGTCAGGCCTTGGGGATGTCGAACAGGTTGGCGATGTTCGCGGCGAGGCCCAGGTCGCCCTTGGCCTTCAGCTTGCCGGTCATGAACATCATCACCGGGTTGGCGCCGCCGGAGACGATCTTGAGGAACTCGACCGGGCCCATCGTGAGGCTCAGCTTCGGGTCGCGCTGCGGGGTGTCCGAGACGGTGCAGGCGCCGTTCTCGATGACGATCTCGTAGGTGTCGGTGCCACCGTCGGGACGGCCCGTGATGTTCCAGTGGATGACCGCGTTGGTGGAGCCGGCGCGGTCGGCGCGGAACAGCGACGGCATCCGGTTGAAGACCTCGCTCAGGATCTTGCCGCGCAGGTCGCCCGACATCACCTCGGCGATCTTGTCGTCGGGGGTGGACTTGACCAGCTTCGCGAACTCCTTGGGCTCGACGTTCGCGAAGTTGGCCGGGTCGAAGTCAGTCATGGGGGATGCACCTCTCGGAGCGGGCCGACTTTGGTTACTCTGGCGTAACCTTACGCACGAGTAGGTATGCTCGCAAGAGTGTCCAGCACACCCACCTTCAAGCGCCTGCCGAGGGCCGTCCGCGAGCAGCAGATGCTCGACGCGGCGGTCAAGGTCTTCTCCCGCCGCGGCTTCCACGCCGCCAGCATGGACGAGATCGCCGAGGACGCCGGGATCTCCAAGCCGATGGTCTACGCGTACCTCGGCACCAAGGAGGAGCTCTTCGTCGCCTGCCTGCACCGGGAGGGCACCCGGATGATGGAGGCCATCGCCGGGGCGGCCGCCTCCGACCTGCCCGCCGACGAGCGGCTCTGGCGTGGCCTGCGCGCCTTCTTCGGCTTCGTCGGCGCGCACCGGGACGGCTGGGCGGTGCTCTACCGCCAGGCCCGCGGCGAGCAGCCCTTCGCCGGGGAACTGGCCACCATGCGGGGCCGGCTGGTCGAGGTGGTCGCCGGCATGCTGGACAACGCGCTGCGCGCCGAGGGGCACGAGGTGGGCCCGACCGACCTGGAGGTCGTCGCGTACGCCCTGGTCGGCGCGACCGAGTCCCTCGCCGACTGGCTCGCCGACCACCCCGAGGCCGACCCGGAGAAGACCGCCACCCGGATGATGAACGTGGCCTGGCTCGGCGCCGCCCAACTGCTGCACGGCGTCACCTGGCGTCCGCCCGCCGGCTGACGTTCCCTCGGCAGGGCGGGGGCGGTCAGCGACGGACGGCGGCCCGGGCGCGGGAGCGGGCGCGGCGGCGCAGCCGGCGTGCCAGCTCCAGGCCGAACGTGACGACGAGCGACAGCCCGACGCCGACCAGCAGTGCCTTCACCGGGTCGCGTTCGAAGGCCAGGCCGCCGAAGTAGCCGAGCAGGCCGCAGTAGACCGCCCAGCTGCCGCAGGCGAGGGCGTCGTAGAGCAGGAAGCAGCGCGGCGGGTAGCGGACCGCGCCCATGGTCAGGGTGACGGCGGTGCGGCCGCCGGGGACGTACCGGGCGGTGGTCAGGATCATGCCGCCGCGCCGGTCGAGGGCCCGGCGGGCCCACTCCGAGCCGGCCCGCCGGCGGCTGTCGGCGGGCAGCCGCGCCACCCGGTGGGCGCCGCCGCCCCGGCCCACGGCGTAGGAGACGTGGTCACCGGCGAGCGCGCCGAGCGCGGCCACCACGATGACCGCGACCAGGTTGGGCTCGCCGCCCGCCGCGAACACCGCCGCGGTGATCACCACCGTCTCGCCCGGCACGGCGGGGAAGAACGCGTCGACCGCGGTGACCGTGAAGATCACCAGGTACACCCACGGCGAGGCGACCGTGTGGTGGAGCAGGTCGAGCACGGACTCCATGCCCCCATGCTCCGGGGCCGACGGGTGGCGAGGGGCCCCTTATGCGGGGCCCCTCCCTCAGCGGACCGTGCCGACCAGGTGCGGGCGGCCGGAGCGGGCGTCGTGCAACGCGAAATCCCACCCCGGGGTGGCGCTGAACGCCACCGTCGACGGCAGCGGCACCGGCAGCTTGAACGCCACGTCGACCGTGTAGGCGTCCGGTAGCCGGCTCTCCAGCGCGGCCAGGCAGTGCGCCTTGCTCCACATCCCGTGCGCGATCGGCCGCGGGAAGCCGAACAGCCGGGCGCCGAGCCGGGAGGTGTGGATCGGGTTGTGGTCGCCGGAGACCCGGGCGTAGTCCGTGCCGACCCGGGGGGTGAGCCGCCAGTGCGCGGAGGGGGCCGGCGGCGTCGGCCGGTCACCCCGGTCGCGCCGCTCACCGCCGCCGGCGCTGCGCTCCTTGCCGAGGTACGTCGAGACGCCGCGCCACACCTCCTCCCCGTCGACCGAGCCCACGAGCACCACGTCGAGCTGCCGGCCCCGGTCGTGCGGGCGCAGGTTCTCCGCGTACGTCCGGAAGTCCAGCCGTTCGCCGGCCTCGATCGGTCGGTGCACGGTGATCCGGTTGGCCACGTGCACCACCCCGGTCAGCGGGATGGGGAACGCCGGCGCGGTCATCAGCCGCAACGCCAGCGGGAACCCCATGACGTGCGGGTACGTCGCCGGCAGCCGGTCGGCGAGCCGGAACCCGCAGACCCGGTCGTAGTCGGCGAGGTGCGCCCGGTCCACGGCGACGCCGGCCACGGTCAGCTCGACTGTGGGCAGGGTGTCACTCCGCCGGCCGCCCACCCCCGGCAGCGTGCCGAGCAGGGCCCGGCGGTAGAGCGCCCCGGCCGCCGGCATCCGGGGGAGGTCGACCAGCGCCCGATCCTCCGCGCCGCTGCGCGGCGCGGTCGTCACCTGTCCGGCCGGGGCCGGTGTCTCCCCGCCGGTCGGCGCGATCCCGGAGAGGTCCTGGGTGGCGTGGACGCTGAGGTCGTGGGTGGCGAGCTCCTGCACCGCGTCGGGCGTGACGACGAGGCCGGACAGGTCCCGGGTGGGGCCGTCGATCAGTTCGTGGACCGACAGGTCCTCGGCCGGGCCGTCCGCCGGCCGGTCCTTCCGCCTCGCCATCACGCCCCCAGCAGACTCTGGCCGCAGACCCGGACGACGTTGCCGCTGACCGCGCCGGTCGCCGGCCAGGACAGCCAGCCGATCGTCTCGGCGACGTCCACCGGCAGGCCGCCCTGGGACATGCTGTTCATCCGGCGCCCCGCCTCGCGCAGCATCAGCGGGATGCGCGCGGTCAGCCGGGTCTCGATGAAACCGGGGGCGACCGCGTTGACGCTGATGCCCCGGTCGCGCAGCGCCGCGGCCAGCGAGTCGACCAGCCCGATCACCCCGGCCTTGCTGGTGGCGTAGTTGGTCTGGCCGCGGTTGCCGGCGATGCCGGCGATCGAGGAGACCGAGACGATCCGGCCGCCGGTCGGGATCAGGGCGCGTTCCAGCAGCACGTCGTTGATCCGCTCCTGGCTGGAGAGGTTCACGTCGATGACGGAGGCCCAGCGGTCGGCGTCCATCCGGCCGAGCGTTCTGTCCCGGGTGATGCCGGCGTTGTGCACCACCACGTCGACCCGGCCGTGCCGGTCGGCGAGGTGCTGGGCGAGGCGGGTCGGGGCGTCCGGGGTGGTCAGGTCGAGCTGGACGGCGGTGCCGCCGATCTCGTTGGCCACCGCGGCCAGCTCGTCCCCGGCGGCCGGGATGTCCAGCGCGACGACCTGGGCGCCGTCCCGGGCGAGCACCCGGGCCAGCGCGGCGCCGATGCCCCGGGCCGCACCGGTGACCAGCACGACCTGCCCGTCCAGCGGGCGGTCCCAGTCGGCCGGCGGCTGGGCGGTGCCGGCGCCGACCCGGACCACCTGCCCGGAGACGTACGCGGAGCGGCCGGACAGCAGGAAGCGCAGGGTCGACTCCAGGCTGGTCAGGGTGCCGGGGTCGACGGCCTTCGTGACGTACACCAGCTGGGCGGTGACGCCCCGGCCGAACTCCTTGCCGATGCTGCGGGTCAGCCCCTCGCACGCGCGCTGGGCGGTCGCCTCACGGGGCGAGTCGCACTCGGCGGGCGGGGTGCCGAGCACGATCACCCGGCCGCTGGGCAGCAGCGCCCGGGCCTGCGGGTGGAAGAAGTCGTAGAGCTGCCGCAGCTCGGTGGAGTCGGTGATGCCGGTGGCGTCGTACACCAGGGCGGCGTAGCGCGCGGTGGCGTCGGTGGCGGCGGCCGGGTCGCGCAGCCCGACCCCGGCGAAGGTCAGGATCTTGGTGACCGGCTCGGCGAGCCGGCCGTCGGCCGAGGTGCCGAGCAGGACGGGCCCGGGGACGAGCGGGTCGCCCGGCGTGTGCCGGCGCAGTCGAGGCGGGTCGGGCAGCCCGAGGCGCTTGACCAGCGCGCGACCGGCCCCCGATTGGACGAAGCTCGCGTACCTGTCGGTCATGGGCGTAGCCTACTGGCGAGTAGGGTTCGGGCAACAGTTTCGAGGAGGCCGATCGTGCAAAGTGTCCGGCGGGTCGCGGTCATCGGCGGCAACCGCATCCCCTTCGCCCGGTCCAACTCCCGGTACGCGCACGCGTCCAACGCGGACATGCTCGGCGCGGCCCTGGACGGCCTGGTGGCCCGGTTCGGGCTGGCTGGGCAGCGGGTCGGCGAGGTGGTCGTCGGCGCGGTGCTCAAGCATTCGAAGGACTTCAACCTCACCCGCGAGGTGGTGCTCGGCTCCCGGCTGGACCCGCACACCCCCGCGTACGACATCCAGCAGGCCTGCGGCACCGGCCTGGAGGCGGCCATCCTGGTCGCCAACAAGATCGCCCTCGGGCAGCTCGAGGTCGGCATCGCCGGTGGCGTGGACACCACCTCGGACGCGCCGCTCGCCGTCAACGAGGACCTGCGCCGCACCCTGATCCAGCTCAACTCCGCCCGGAGCCTCGGCGAGCGGCTGAAGATCGCCGCGAAGCTCCGCCCGCACCAGCCGTTCAAGCCGGAGATCCCGCGCAACGCGGAGCCGCGTACCGGGCTGTCGATGGGGGAGCACGCCGCCCGGACGGCGCTGCGCTGGAACGTCGACCGGCAGGCCCAGGACGAGCTGGCGGTCCGCTCGCACCAGCGGCTCGCCGCCGCGTACGACAAGGGATTCTTCGACGACCTGATGACCCCCTATCTGGGGCTGACCCGGGACCAGAACCTCCGCCCCGACACCAGCCTGGAGAAGCTCGGCTCGCTCAAGCCGGTCTTCGGCCACCGCGGTCCGGACGCCGAGCGGGCCACCATGACGGCCGGTAACTCGTCGCCGCTCACCGACGGCGCCTCGACGGTGCTGCTGGCGTCGGAGGAGTGGGCGCGGGAGCACAGCCTGCCGGTGCTGGCCTGGTTCAGCTGGTCCGAGACCGCCGCGGTCGACTTCGTGCACGGCGACGAGGGGCTGCTGATGGCTCCCGCGTACGCGGTGCCCCGGATGCTGGCCCGGGCCGGGCTGACACTGCAGGACTTCGACTACTACGAGATCCACGAGGCGTTCGCCTCGCAGGTGCTGGCCACCCTGGCCGCCTGGGAGTCGGCGGAGTTCTGCAAGGAACGGCTGGGCCTGGACGCGCCGCTCGGATCGATCGACCGGGACAAGCTCAACGTCAACGGCTCCTCGCTGGCCGCCGGGCACCCGTTCGCCGCCACCGGCGGCCGGATCGTCGCCACCCTGGCCAAGCTGCTCGCCGAGAAGGGCAGCGGGCGGGGGCTGATCTCGATCTGCGCCGCCGGCGGCCAGGGCGTCACGGCCATCCTGGAGCGCTGAACCCCGACACGTCGACGCCCGCCCGGGGAAGTCCCGGGCGGGCGTCGGTCGTTCGGGCGCGGGCTCAGCCCAGGGTGAACTTCTCCCACGTGCCGATGGTCGTGCGGTTGGCGATCAGGGGCTTGGCTCCGGCGCTTTCAGCGGTGACGTAGCGGCTGTTGATGGCGGCCTTCAGGCTGACCGTGCCGTCGGTGTTGCGGATCAGGGTGAACCGTTCCCAGGCACCGACCGACGCGCGGTTGGCGATCAGCGGGAGGGTGCCCTTGCCGTCGGCGCTGACGAAGCGGTTGTCGGCCCGGGCGAAGATGCCGATCTGGCCGTTACCGAGGTCCACCAGGTCGAACCGCTCCCACGGTCCGACGCTGGTGCGGTTGGCGATCAGCGGCTTGGTGCCGGCGCTCTCCGCGGTGACGAAGCGGTTGTTCGCCCGGGCCTTGAGCGAGCGGTCGGCGTCGGCGACGTTGACCCGGTAGAACTTCTGGGTGGCGCCGATCGTGGTGGCGTTGGCGATCAGTGGAGTGGTGGCGTTCGCCGTCGCGGTCACGTACCGGCCGCTGGAGGCCGACTTCAGGCTGACGGTGCCGTCGGCGTTGCGGACCAGGGTGAACCGCTGGTTGGGCGTCACCACCGTGCCCTTGAACGACAGCGACTCGACGCCGGCGGAGTCGGCGGTGACGTACTGGCCGCTCGCCGGCGCGAAGAGGGCGACCTGACCGCTGCCCGCGTCCACGAGGTCGAACTGACCGGTCGCGTCCAGTTTGGCGTGGTCCGCGCCCAGCGCCGGCCAGGGAACGTTGGCCATTGGGCCGACGTAGCGGAGACCGGAGAGGGTGAGCAGGCCCATGGTGCCGGTACGCGGCAGCACGCTGATCAAGTCGGCCCGGCTGCCCGACCGGCCGTCGGTCCCGGTGACCCGGGTGGAGACGGTGTACTCGCCCGGCTGCGCGTAGCGGTGCGAGACGACCGGCGAGGCCTGGGTGACGACCGTCCCGTCACCGAAGGTGAACTCGTACGAGGCGATCGGGACGAACCCCGGCTCGGAGGACGAGGCGTTCACGTTAACCGAGGTGGCGGCGAGATCTAGGGTGACGTTGGTGCGAGCCAGCGGGCTGCGGATGGTCTCGAGCGCACCGCGGTCGGCGTACGTCACCGGGCCGGCACCGGTGTCCGGCCTGGCCGGGTCGTCGGCGCGTGCCCTGCCGACCCGGTCGGTGGCCTGGTAGCCGGGCGCCGCCGAGTTGGCCGAGTCGTAGGCGTCCCTCGGGTCGCCGGTCTCCAGATCGTGCGCTGCCTGGCCGGAGGCGGCACGGAACGCCGACAAACCCATCCGGGAACCGTTCCACGCGTAGGTTGCCGGTGAGGACGAGTAGTAGTAGTAGTAGTAGTCGTCGGCGTTGTTGTAGTCGACCGCGGTGTCCCCGACGGCCGCGTCGTAGATCCCGAGCTCGACCCGGCCGGAGGCCGACGGTCCGCAGGAGTTCGTATTGAGCGGGTTGTAAGCGGCGAGCAGGTTGTTCTGCACCGAGACCTTGGCGGAGGTGCCGTCGACCCGGATGCCGTCGAGGCAGTGGCCCTTGACCGTGTTGTTGGTGATCGCCGTGCCGGTGGCCCCGTGGTTGTGGATGCCGTAGCCGAAGCTGCCGGTGATCTGGTTGTTGACCACCACGGTGTCGGTGGCGCCGGCCTCGACCGAGATGGCGGCGCCGCCGAAGCCGTCGACGGTGTTGTTGAGGATGGTGTTGCCGGGGCCGGCGACGCGGACGCCCACACTGCGGTCGGCGCTGTCGTACCAGGTGCGGCCCGTCAGATTCAGCGAGATGAGGCTCACCCCGGTGGTGGCGGCGTCCATGGTCACCCCGGCGTCGAGGGTCCGTCCACCGATGTAGCCCCGCTTCAGGGAAGACTGGGTGACACCAGCGAGTCGGACGGCGGGCACGGTGGCATTGTCCGACACGGTGAAGGTGCCGTTCTCGACCTCGATATGGGAGGCGTCCCGGATGTCGAGGGCAGGCACCGCCACCGACCCGGTGGCCTGGAACCTCTCGATCCTGATGTCGTGCTGGCTGGTGATGGCGAACCCGGCCGTCGGGCCGATCAGGGAGGCGTTGGAGTTCGACGATCCGCTGCGGAACACGATCGGCTGGTCCGGCGTACCGGAGTTGGCGATGGTGACGCGTTCCCGGTAGTTGCCGCCGCCGACGTCGACCGTCTGTCCGGCGGTGACCACCGCGGCGGCCGCCCCGATCGTGCAGAACGGCTGCTCCACAGTGCCCGGCCCGGTGTCCGAGCAGGCGGTGGCCGTTTGTTTGACGTACAGGACCGTGGGGTCGGCGGCTTGGGCGGGTGCCGCCGTGCCCAGCAGGGTGCCGCCGGCCAACGCGAGAGCGGTGAGGCCGGCGAATGGGCGCTTGTGCATGGCTGCCTCGGGTGAGGAAGAAGGATCCGGCTCGTGCCGAAAGTCAGATGGAGATGATGGTCTCCTACCTGCCGGTATTCGGCTACCCCGTGGCGCATCGCCCTCACCGGCCGCCCCACCCCGTGATTTCGTCCGGTACCTCGGGCAACCCGCCCCGGCCCTCGCTCCGTCTCCTGGGCATGAGGCGAGCAACAGGCTCCGCGTGGTGAGCCGGGGAGACGAGGACGAGTTCCGACAGTTCGTGAGCGCCCGGCTGGATCCGCTGCGCCGCACGGCGTACCTGCTCTGCCGGGACTGGCACACCGCCGACGACCTGGTCTCCATCACCATCGGCAAGCTCTACCGGCACTGGCGGCGGGTCCGCGCCGCGGACAACGTCGACGCGTACGTCCGGGGCGTGCTGACCCATGCCTGGCTGGACGAGCGCCGGCGCCCCTGGCGGCGGGAACGGGCCAGCGAGGAGCTGCCCGACCAGCCCGACCCGCGGGTCGCCGAGCCGTCGGTGGCCGACCGTGAGCTGCTGTGGGAGCTGCTCGGGCAACTGGCGCCGAGGCGGTGCGCCGTGGTGGTGCTCCGCTTCTACTGCGACCTGTCGGTCGAGGAGACCGCGGAGATCCTCGGGATCAGCACCGGGACGGTGAAGAGCCAGGCCGCAAGGGCGCTGGCGACCCTGCGCCTGCTCGCCGGGGACGAGATGGCCATGGAGCACGGGAGGCGGGCATGACGTACCGGCAGATCTTCGACGAAGCGGTCGGCGAACCGCCACCGACGTCGGTCGACATCGACCAGGTGATGGGCCGCGAGGCTCGGCGAGCCAGGTGGCGCCGAGCGGGCGGGTACGGAACCTGTCTCTTATACACATCT
>NZ_QGKS01000277.1 GCF_003172935.1 Micromonospora sicca
GTCGGGGACGGGGTGGCGGTGCAGGCGCCGAGGTCGGTCCAGAGGGCCGGTGTGGCGGGCGGGGTCCAGCCGGCGCCCACCGGCGGGGTGTGCGTCACGAGCGCCTGGTAGAGACGGCCGGCGTAGGTGGCCCGGCTGCCCGCGGTCCAGGTGACGCCTTCCGCCCAGGCGGGGGCGGAGCAGGCCACCAGTGCGGTCTCGCCGGCGCTGGCGGCCAGTCCGGTGGCGGTCGGTAGGGCGGCGCCGGCGGCCAGCAGCGCGGCGGCACCGAGCACGGCGGTCAGCCCAGGTCGAAGTCGCATCATATGCCTCCTCATCGATGCGCGGAGGTTATCAGTAAACTTTGTTAAATGTAAACGGGCGGTGCTCTGTCAGCACTTGGGCCAAGGCGTGAAAGGGACACGCCGGTGCCACTGAGGGAAGGACGCCGTGTTCCACAGTGGTGCTCAGTCTGTGCGCCGCCCAGGTACGGCGGACGTCCATGTTCGCGAGTCTCGACGCCACCCGAGCGCGGCCGTCTGACCTTGGCGCCGGCCGCCCCAGGCGACCACTACCCAGGGTGAGAGCGCCCCGTCAGGATCGGCGCGTTGTCCGAGGCAGAAGAGTGCGTCTTTGCGTTCACCCGTCGGCAGGTCGGCCGCCCTTCTCGAGGATCCGTTTGAGAGTGCCGAGGTTGGCGGCCACCGCCGACTTGACGCCGGAAGCCGCCAATGGCGCAATGAGCCGCAGCGGACCTGAGGGCTGGAGATTCATGGTGTTTGTGAGGGTGGTGCCGTTTCCCGTCGGGGCGAACAGGTAGGTAGCCTCGGAGTGGAAAGGCCCGAGAGCACCTCGGATCGAGAGTCGGCGGTCCAGCTCGAACTCGGTCACTTCGAACGTCTCCTCGCTTCGGGTGGGAAGCGTCCGGGTTTGCCGGTAGTGCGAGCCGACGCCCACCGCGCCGCCGGAGATCTTCCGGGTCTCGCTGATCGCGTAGTTCCACAGCGGCAGGTTCTCGAAGTGCGCGAGGAACCCGAACACCTCGGCGGGCCGGCGGTTGATCGTGACCGTGTTGGTGAACTTCATCTGAGCCGATCTCCTCACTGTGCGCTGCGCAGCAGGAGCTGTGCCGCAGGCGGGTCGTGGGCAAACAGGATGACCGGGCCCGGCATCCGCTGCTTGAGGGCGAGTACCTGGTCGGTGGTCTTGGCGACTTGGCTCCGGTCGCCGACGCCGGGAAGCTGGCGTCGTTCCAGCAGTCCGCCCCGTAGGTGAGATCACCGGCCAGCAGTAGTGGTGACCTCCCGCGAGCCGTCGCCCATGACGTCGAGCGACTCGGGGAACGGCATCAGGGTCTGGTCGTTCGTGACTTCTCCGCCTTTGATGTGGCAGCAACGCTGGACATGTGGCTCGCTCTATTGTGCTCGCCGACCTGATCGGGCGAGTCGACACCAGCCTTCGCCTGGTTCATAGGTATGTCAGTGACTTCGGTAGCGGCGCCGCGTAGCGGACGTCACGCGGGCAGTTCGTTACGGGGCGGTCGCGTACCAGGATTGGTCGTGGAGCCCTGCCGGGTCGAGGATCTGGATGCTGTCCGGTGAGGTCACCACCAGCCGCTGCTCAGCGAAGGCGAGATCCAGCAGATGCGCGGCCACCCGCTGCCGTAGCGACCCGAAGGCGTTGATGGCGGTCTGCTGCAGCGTCTCGTACAGCCTTCGGTTCAGCTCCTCCGCCAGCGCCCACGAAACTCGGGCATCGCGCAGCGCCGGCGCCGTCAACGTCGGTGAGTCGATCCGGAACAGCCTCGGCTCGGCCAGCGTCTGAAGGCCGACATCGGCCGGCCCTCCGACGAGAACCGCGATCCCCAACACGTCGCAGGTGCGCGCATACCGAACCGTCAGCTGCCGTCCCCCCGAGAGGCCATGTAGACCCGCAGCAGACCACCGACGACGAGCCACGTCCTCGGATCCGAGCTCTCCCGATAGAGCGTGCTCCCTGCCGGATAGTCGGTGATCTCCCAGAGCTAAGGATCCGGCATGAGGATCACGAGCGTAAAGAACCCAGCTGCCCTGGCCAGAGATCCGACCCGGCGGACGTCCTCAATTCGGCAGTTGCGGAGTGCCGTGCGGTGCCGAGCGCTGGCCACTGTAGGCGATGGCGTGCGTCCAGCCGGCGCGCACGACCTGCGGCAAAGAGCGCACTGCCTCGCCGGAGCGGGCCGGCCCCGTACGTGCGTCTGGTCACTGGTGCCATCCACGCCAACGCCCTTGCAAGTAAGGGAACCACGACCATGGCAGTGCGCGCGGATATCTGGCGCGCGACTGTCATCACGCGCCCTGCGCCACTCGCGATACGTCCGGCCCCAGTTTAGCCTTGTTGTCTTGCTGGCCCGTGTCTACTGTGCGGTGATGCTCTCGCGAATGCTGACGGTGACCTTCGATGCGCACGACGCGGCTCGCCTGGCGCAGTTCTGGGCCGGCGTGCTTGGCCGGGAGGTCGTCGAGGACGCCGGTGGTGCGCTCCTGCCTGGCGAGGACACCCAGCTCAGCCTCCGGTTCGTCCCGAGCCGCGCGGAGAAGGTGGGGCCGAACCGCATGCACCTTCACCTGACCAGCGCCAGCCGCGCCGACCAGCAGCACACGGTGGCGACGGCGCTGGGGCTCGGCGCCGGCCACCTCGACGTCGGGCAGCGCCCTGAGGAGGGGCACGTCGTCCTGGCCGACCCCGAGGGCAACGAGTTCTGCGTGATCGAGCCGGGCAACGCCTTCCTCGCCGGGTGCGGCTTGCTCGCGGAGCTCGCCTGCGACGGCACCCGTGAGGTCGGCCTCTTCTGGAGCGAGGCGCTGGGCTGGCCGCTGGTGTGGGACCAGGACCAGGAGACCGCGATCCAGTCACCGCACGGCGGCACAAAGGTCGCGTGGGGAGGCCCGCCCGTGGCCCCGAAAGAGGTGAGGAACCGGCAGCGCTTCGACCTCGCCCCGGCCGGTGGCGACCAGCAGGCGGAGGTCGACCGGCTGGTCTCCCTCGGGGCCACTCGGCTCGAGGTCGGTGAGGACGGCGCCGTCGTGCTGGCCGATCCCGACGGCAACGAGTTCTGCGTGAAAGGGAACTGACCACAGCGCGCCGGGTTGCCCAGTGGGTCAGGGCGGCCTGCTGCCGGACCCCTCCCTCCGCGTCCGGCCCGCCGCGTTCATCCCACCACCAGCCGGATACCTCATCACCAGCCGGATACCTCGTCACCCCGGCGCCACCGAACCCATCGACTCAGATCGCGCAGACACGCCGACGCTGGGCGGTAGACGAGTGTGTCGTTGCGGTTGCCCGGTCGCGGCTGGCCAAGGGCGATGACCAGGCGGGTGTTGGCGTCGATGGCGACCTGCAGGTTGGCCGAGTAGCGGTAGTTCTTCGACGGGTTGCCAGGCGGTGGTCGCGGGTCGGCACGAGGGTGCCGGCGACGATGGCGATCTGGTCCTCCGGGCGGCGGAACTGGATCGGGCGAAGCCCGGCAAACGGGTAGATCCACTCCGGGCGCGATGCCGAGATCACCTGCACCCGACCATCGTCAACCACCGCTCAACGGCGACGATCACCGGCTCACGAACGCGCCTCAGGCAATGGTAGGACCGGCTGCCTTGGCGGCCCGCTCGATCTGCGTGCGTCTGGCTTCCCAGAAGGCCGCGTCGCGCTGGGCGTTGGCGTCTCCGGCTGCTGTACCTGTCAAGCCGTCGAGCTGTTCGCGCAGGATGTCGGCGTGTCCGGCGTGACGGCTCGTCTCGGTGAGCATGTGGACCAGGATGGTGAGCAGCGTGACCTGTGGGCGCGGCCACCAGGGCACGTAGCCGGGTGAATCGATCGTCAGGGCGATGATCGTCGCGTCTGAGTGCTCCCTGCGCCACCTGGTGTTCGCCGCCGACGCGTGGGTGCGGCGGGCCATCCTCGGCGACCCCTCGCCGTGGGACCCGCTCGACCTGCCGCGGGACGAGATGCCGGACACCCCGGGGATCCCGCGGGACCGCGAGGCCCGTCCCTCGCTCGACGAGATCCTGGCGCTGCGCCGCGACTGGATGGCGACCGTGCGCACGGTGGTCGACGGCCTGCCGACGAGTCCCTGGCCAGCCGCACCGAGCCCGTCGAGGGGACCGGCTGGCCGCCGCCGGAAAGCTTCCCGGTACGCGAGTGCCTGCTGATCGTCCTGAACGAGGAGTGGCACCACCGGCAGTTCGCCGAACGGGACCTCGACGCCCTTGCGGACAGGCGCGACACGGAAGGCGACCTGATCGACGTCGGACCGACTGCCCGGTCCTCGGCATGTTGGCCGCGCACCATCAGCGGCATGACAGTGCGCGGGATCAGGTAGGTGAGCACTGCGCTGCCGGGGACGTGAGGTACTTGTCCGCGGATCGCGCCCACGTGTGGCGGTATCAGACGATCACATCGCCGACCGACGGATGTGGCGCCGCTGTGGCGATCCTCCCCGCAAAGGCGGCTATTTCCCTCCTGGTACCTGGTCCTTGACCTCGTCGTAACCGACCTTGGTGGGTGCTGCGGTCGGCGCGTAGATCACGCGGATCACGCCCGTCGGAAACGCCTCCGTCGCCGTCATTCTCAGGTGGTACGGCGCGTCGCCGTCGTCGAACAGCTTGCGGCCCTTACGCGCCGCCACCGGATGCACCAGCAGGCGCAGCTCATCGACCAGTCCCGCGGCGAGCAGTTGCTGCACCACGGAGATCGACCCGGGGATGAGGATGCCTCTGATGCCGGCATCGGCCTTGAGCGAGGTGACGGCATCGAGGAGATCGCCCTTGATCAGCTCGGAGTTGCGCCAGGAGAACTCCAGCGGCTGGCGCGAGACGACCACCTTGCGCACGTCCCCGAGTTGTTTGGCGAACGGTGCGTCGTCCCCACCCGCGGCCTCACGGTCGGGCCAGGCTCCGGCGAAGCTGTCGTAGGTCTCGCGGCCGATGAGCAGCACGTCAGCGGTGTCATAGTCCTCGCCGACGGCGCGGCCCATGTTCTCGTCGAAGTACGGGAAGTGCCAATCGGGGTCGATCTCGGCCACACCGTCGGCCGAGATGAACAGGGTGGAGATGACCTTTGCCATCGGGGTGATCCCTTCGAGTCAGGTGGTGTCGGTAGGTAGACCGGCGCATCATCCCAAACTCATCGGCCGGCCACAGACCCGTCCCGACGGAGAGTCGGCATTTCGAGCTCGTCGTGATGCCGGGTGCGGCGGCCCAGTGGTGCTCACTGGCCGAGGTAGGCCATGGTGGACGCGCGGATCGCGGTGACGCACGCGGCCACAGCCGGGTGGGTGGCCGCCCCCCGCCGATACGTGATGCGGGTCCGTCTCCGGGTGGGCAGCGGGACGAGGTGGACCCCGGCGGGCGGCTGCGCTGCGGCGAGCTGTGGCACCAGCGAGACCCCTTGGCCGGCCGCGACCAGCGCCAGTACCGTGGCGAAGTCGTCGGCGTGGTGGCGCACCTGGGGCATGAAGCCGGCCGTCCGGCAGACTCGCAGCGCGACGGTGTGGCAGAGGGTGCCGGGGCTGCCCACGATCCAGGCGGCGTCTCTGGCCCCGCGGATCGGGTCGGTGTCCGCTGCCGCGCGAGCAGCGGCGGGCACAGCGAGGAATACCGTCTCGTCCAGCAGAGGCGCCCCGTCCAGGGCGGGGTCCGGCTCGACCGGTGCCACGTCGTAGTCGTGCATCAGCCCCACGTCGAGCCGCCGGTCGCGCAGCGCGTCCGGCATCGCGGCCGGGTCCAGCTCGCTCACCATCAGCTCGAGCCCCGGATGTTCGCGACCGAGCGTGACCAGCGCGGCCGGCAGCAGCGTGCGCACCGCGGTGGGGAACGCGCCGATGCGCAGCGGACCGGACAGCCCGGTGCCCGCGGCGGCCAACGCGGCGGTCGCCCGCTCGAGGGCGGCCAAGACGGTCTCAGCGTGCTGCACAAGGACCGCACCGGCCGGGGTGAGCGTGACCCGGCGGCCGGTGCGCTCCAGCAGCGGCACGCCCGCCTCCCGCTCCAACGCGGCCAGCTGCTGAGAGACGGCCGACGGTGTGTACGTGTGCGCCTCGGCGACGGCAGCGATCGTGCCAAGGTGAGCCAGGTCGCGCAGCAGGCGCAGTCGGCGAACGTCGAGCATTAGCTGAGCTTACGAGTCTGTGGAGAAAGGTGAACTGGACCTTCAGTGCCTGGACGTCACAGGCTGGACGGATGACGACTCTCACCGGTGTGTACGTTCCGCTGATCACCCCGTTCGACGCCGTCGGGGCCGTAGCCCTCGACGCGCTGGAAACCCTCGCGCACCAGGTACTGGACGCCGGAGCGACGGGCGTGGTCGCGCTCGGCACCACCGCAGAGCCGGCCGCGCTCAGCGGCCCCGAGCAACGCGCCGTGGTCGACGTCGCCGCTCGGGTTTGCCGGGAACGCTCCGCGCAGCTGCTGGTCGGCGCTGGCACGGCAGAGGCTCTGCATACGTTGCGGGACCGGCCAGAGGTGGTGGCTGCGCTGAGCCTGGTGCCACCGTTCATGCGCCCGGGTGAGGCGGGAGTGCTTGCCTACTTCGCCGACCTCGCCGCCGCCAGCCCCGTACCGCTCGTCGTCTATCACGTCCCGTACCGGACCGGGCAGTACCTGTCTGCGGAGGCCCTGCGGCGGCTGGCGGACCTACCAGGTGTGGTCGGCGTCAAATACGCCGTCGGCGGGATCGATGCCGATACCCTCGCGCTCCTCGCCGACCCGCCGAACGGCTTTGCCGTGCTCGGCGGCGACGATGCCTTCATCTCGCCGCTTCTGGCACTTGGTGCGCACGGCGGCATCGTGGCCTCGGCGCACGTCGCCACGGCCCAGTTCGTGGAGCTGGCCGACGCGTGGCGCACCGGCGACGCGGGCCGAGCGCGAATGATCGGGCGCCGTCTCTCGGTCCTGTCGACGGCGCTGTTCGCCGAGCCCAACCCGACCGTCGTCAAGGCGGTTCTGCACGCGCACGGCCGCATTCCCACCGCCGCGGTACGACTGCCCCTCCTGCCGGCCCGCCCGGACACCACACAGGCGGCGCTGCGCCACGCCGGTGCCCTGCTCGGCGCCACGACCTAACCGACGAGCCCAGTTCGCGAAACATCCCTCATCGGTATGACCGGGTGACCAGCGGCATGAGGGCCGCGCTAGTGCTCTGACCAGAAACGTTGACCGGGTCGGTCGGGGTTGGGAAATGTCGTAGGGCGTGGCGAATCATGGAATGTGCGTATCGGTGGCAGTCCGTGAGCCTGCGTGTCGGCTATCGCTGCGGTGCTGCCGAGGCAGTGGCCAGCCGGGCGACTACCGCGGTGAGCCATGCGAGACCAAGCGCTGCTGCGGTGGTGAAGGCGAGGACCGTGGTGGATCAGGGTCGCACCGGCCCGGGCCGCGGTTCTCGCCGATGTCGTTCGCGTCGACGTGCGCACCTGGCTGGCCGCGCTTCCGGCGGAGATCGTCACGCCGGCGCGGGTGGACGCCGAGGCGGCCAAGGTGCTCGCCGACGTGCCGCTCCGCAGGTCATGGGGGCGCCGGTAAGCCGGCCTCGCGCTGTCGTCTGACCAACTCCACGGCCGCGACGCCCAGCACGACGAGCGTGGCGACGAGGCTCAGGACCAGGTTCGGCAGGTGCGGGGCAGTCGGCACCAGGGCGACGGCGGCGAGGACACCGACGGCGTGGGAGAGCGGGATGCGTCCGAGGACCTCGTGGTCGAGGGTGGCCCGGCCGATCAGGAACAGCGCGACGCCGCCCAGGGTGAGCGCGGTCAGGACCGCCTCCGGGCGTTCCGCGGGATGCTTGATGATCCGTTCGAAGCCCGCGGCGAGGCCGACCACACCGACCACCATCAGCCAGTGGGCGTACGGATTGGTCTGGACCAGTCGGTACCGATGCGGGGACCTCTCGATCGCGCTTCTCAGTCTCGCCCCGGCCCCACGCGCGTAGCTCCACCACAGCAGGACGGCCGCGACGAACGCGATGGCGAACGCGCTGAGCCGGCCGAGGTTGAACGGCATGTCGCTCAGGGTCAGGACCGTGACCAGAATGAGTTCACCCAGGGTGAGGACGTAGATCTGCTGGTACCGCTCGGCCAGGTGCTCCGGCACCACGTCGTACCGCGGCAGTCGCGGCCGGCCGGGTATCGGAACCGGAAGCCGAAGGCGACGTAGTCCACGGCGAGCGCGGCCAGCCACACCGCGAGACGCGTACCGGGATTGGGGACCAGGCCGCCGACGATCCACAGGATGCCGGAAACGGTGTTCCACGACAGGACACGGATCGGCCGCTCCCGCTCCCTCCGGCCGCGCAGCGATGCGATGAGCACCAGCCCGCGACCCCAGTTGATTGCGGCCCAGGTGGCGCCGAAGGCCAGGCCATGGCTGCTGAACGCGGTCGGCAGGGCGGCGGACATCAGCATGCCGCCGAACATGATCCCCAGGATCACGAGCTGGACGGGTCGCTGCTGAGGGCTGTAGAGGTCCGTGAACGACGTGGTGGTGACCCAGACCGCCCACAGCGTCGAGAGGGCGAGCAGCGCCTGAGCCATGCCCGTCCAGGTGTCCTCGTTCGCCATCTTCTGCGACGTCAGGGTCAGACTGGCGATGAGCGCAAGATCAAAGAACAGCTCCAGCAGATCCGTCGGCTGTCCACGCATCATCATCGTGCGCGTTATCGGCCGACGTCCGCCATTCATCACAGCAGGCCTTCTTGATCTCGCGGCCCTCGGTCAGCCGAGCGCCCGGAGACCACGTCCGGCCCTGACCGCCATCGGTGCTGAGCCGCCACCCACCTCCGCGATACGCGCCCGGGGGACCGTCGGCCCTGGTCGGCGTGGCGCTGCCCTGCGGCCCAAGCTATCGGATGCCCACCCGGTCACCGACGAATTCCGGACCATGCCACCCGGTGGCGGTCGACGCCGGCTGCCGGGCGTCGTGGCGGCGCCGCGAGCCTCCTCGGCCACGCGTTCACGGATCGCGGCGGGGCGGCAGCCCTCGACGGCGGTCCGCTCGCTGACCTCCAGCTGGTAGCGGCCGTCGGCCGCTTCGGCGTCGGCACCGGCGGATGCGCGTCCGTCCTACTCGAGGCCGCGGAGGATGTGGTGCTCGTCCATCGGCTCGTCCTCGTCAGCGCCGGCCCGGCCGAGCTGGGCGGCGCGAGCCCAGACCGACAGGGACGTCGTGGTCTCCGTCGTGCCACCGATCTGCTGGCCCGCACTGTGCCGGCCCCACTCGGTCCGGAGCTCTGTGTCGGGATCCGTCATGGTGCTGCCCCCTCGTCATGCATCCGGCCGGCCGGAACCGGTCGCTTCTACGGCGCCACAGGGAACCATCCCACGCCACCGTGCGCCCGGACCCTCAAGCCGTGGTAGAGCGGCGGTGAAGGCCGCCGACCCGAGCGGGACGGGATGCCGGCCAGACCCGGAACCGCTCTGCAATGACGCCATCGTCCCCCGCGCCGGTGTCCAGCGCATCAGCAGGCCAGGCGGTCGGCCGCGTGGGCCGGGTCGTTCCGCCGGGTGCCGTCGGCGCTCCCGGGCTGCAGCGGTTCGGCCTGGACGCCGGGTCGGAGGTGGGCGCCGTGCTGCTGCGCCGCCCACAAGACGCTCGGCGGCCCCCGGTGGTACTACGCCTCGATGCCGGCGCACTGGCGGCGCCGGTGGGCAGGTAGCGCAATGTGGAGAGACAGTCGCCGGGTGGTGGCCGGGCTTCGTGCGCACGGCCACCGTGCTGACCCGACTGGGTGAACGGCGCCCGGGCAGCGATCCCCGACGCCACGGGCAGGACATGCTACGAGCGCGGTGGGTGCCGACGCGCGCCCGGAGGCGCGTTCACCGGATGCGGGCGCAGCGGGGTGGAGAGGAATCGCACATGACAGCGGGGGATGTGCCCGAGCGTATGCAGGCGGCGGCCTTCGACGAGTTCGGAGGTCCGGAGGTGATCACCCTGCGTACCCTGCCGGTGCCGCAGATCGCCGACGACGAGATCCTGCTCAAGGTGTGGAGCGCCGGTGTGGGGGTGTGGGACGCCCGCGCGCGGGAGGGCAAGCTGGTGCCCGAGGGCGCCGCGTTCCCGATGGTGCCCGGCGCCGAGGCCGCGGGGACGGTCGCCGCGGTGGGACGGCGGGTGACCAACGTCGCGGAGGGCGACCTGGTCTACGTGTACGGGTACACCCGGCCGAAGGGTGGCTTCTACGCCGAGTACGCGGCGACGAAGGCGGAGTACGTCGCGAAGCTGCCGGGGGGTGTGCCGGCGGAGCACGCCGGGGCCATGCCCACCGACGCGCTGACCGCGCTGTCCGGACTGGACGCCCTGGGCCTCTCGGCCGGGGCGTGGGTGCTGATCTTCGGCGCGAGCGGCGGCCAGGGGCATCTGGCCGTGCAGTTGGCGAAGCGGCAGGGACTCAACGTGATCGCCGTGGCGTCCGGGGCGGAGGGCGTGACGCTGGTGACCCGGCTCGGCGCCGACCTGTCCCTTGACGGCCACGGCGACCTCACGGAGGTGCTCGCCCGCATCCGCGAGGTGGCACCGGACGGCGTCGACGGCGTCCTGGCGATGGCGGGTGGCGCAACCCTGGACCGGCTCGCCGAGGCGCTCCGCGACGGTGGTCTGCTCGCCTACCCCAACGGGGTGCAACCGGCGCCGCGCGAGCGACCCGGCGTGACGGTCCAGGCGTACGACGGCGAGACGGGTCCCGAGCGGTTGCAGCGCCTCAACGAGCTCATCGAGGCGGGACCGTTCCAGGTGCACGTCGCCGAGACGTTCCCCCTCGGGCGGGCGGCGGAGGCGCACCAACGCCTGCAGACCTCCTTCCCCGGCAGGCTGCTGCTCGCGGTCCGGTAGCACACCCTGCGTCGGACCCTGCCCGGCCGCCCGGAGCCAGCCTCGGCGCGTACGGCCCGGCCGAGGTGGCCGAGTACTCCGCACTCGGGGTGACCGAGGGGCAGGTCACGCCGGACCGGCACTCGGTGGAGTACACCCGGCGGATCGGCGACGAGGTGCTGCCGAAACTGGCCGACATCGGCTGACCGCAGCGCGAGCACCGCTGAGGGGGCGGCCCCGCTGCGGGCTGGGACCGGCTCCGGGAGGCTCGGTAGGTGCGTCGCCCGCCGTCGCGCACGGCGACCAGGTACCAGTCGCCGGCCGCGAGGACCAGCCCGAGGGGGTCGACCTTCCGGGTGGTCGCCCGCCCGTCCCGTACGTAGCGCAGGCGCACCCGGCGGTCGCGCCAGACCGCGTCGGCGAGCTGGGTCAGGCACGGCACCGGCTCGGGCGTGCCGTACCAGCGGACCGGGTCCAGGTGGAACCGCGCCGCGTTCCGGTAGGCGCGCTCCCGGGCCTCGCCGGTGAGGCTGGCCCAGACCCTCATCCGGGCGCCCTCCAGCATCCCGCCCAGGCCGAGCTGCTCGGCCGGGTCGGCGAGGCCGAGAAACGCCAACGCCCCGGCCTCGTCGAGGCCGACCCCCGTCAGCCGGGTGCGGTAGCCGCGGTCCAGACGGTATCCGCCCGCCGGCCCGCGGGTCGACCGCACCGGTATCCCGGCGGCCAGCAGCGCCTCGACGTCCCGCTGCACGGTCCCTCGCCGACCTCCAGCTGCCGGGCCAGCTCCCGGGCGCTGGCCTGGCCACGGACCTGGAGCTGGAGCAGCAGGATCATCATCCGCGCGGCACGCACCGTTCCATCCTGACCCGGGTATACGACAGAAGGTGTCGGGAACCCGGGTGACACTGGGCCGGCGGCGCCGCCCTGGGGGCCGACCAGCGAGAGGAGCGACATGACCGAGGTGTCGACGGACCCGACCGAGCGGGTCGCCCCGCGGCAGTTCCACGAGGCCGACGGGGTGGGGGACTGGCGGGTGCTGGGCGAGGGAGCGTGCGCGTACTTCCGCACCGGGTCGTTCGCGGCCGGCGCCCGGTTCGTCCAGGCGATCGGTGAGTTGGCCGGCCTGGACGACCACCACCCGGACGTCGACGTGCGGCAGGCGGGCGTGACCGTCCGTTTGATCACGATCGTCCCCGGCTTCTACGGGCTGACCGCGCGCGACGTGGAGCTGGCCCGGCGGATTTCGGCGGTGGCGGGGGAGCTGGGCCTGCCCGCGGACCCGGCCGGTCTGCAGAACGTCCAGGTCACCATCGACGCGCTGGTCGGTCCCGAGGTGCTGCCGTTCTGGCGTGCCCTGCTCGGCTACGTCGACCGGGGGGACGGCGACGAGGACCTGATCGACCCGCGCGGGCGCGGGCCGCTGCTGTGGTTCCAGCCGATGGACGCGCCGCGCCCGCAGCGCAACCGGATGCACATCGACGTCTGGGTGCCGTACGACCGGGCGGAGGCGCGGGTGGCGGCGGCGGTCGCGGCCGGCGGCCGCCTGCTGACCGACGAGTACGCGCCGGCGTACTGGGTGCTGGCCGACGCCGAGGGCAACGAGGCCTGTGTCGGCACGGCCGGCTGGACGGGGCCGGAGCCGGGGGCTCGGTGAGCGGTACCGTGGCCGTCCGGGTGCGCAGGGCCGGAGGGGTGCGGAGGACGGCTGGACGACCCGGCATTATTCGGTGCTTGGTTCATGGCATTAATCTGGGATGACGCATCCCGGGTGAGGCCGCCACGGGTGGTGACAGGGGAAAGGTGGCGGACATGGACGCCAGACGCACCACGGTGCGCGACATGCGCCGCGCCAACCGCTCCGTGCTGCTCACCCGGATCTGGCTCGACGGCCCGCTCAGCCGCCACGAGCTGGGCCAGAGCACCGCGCTGAGCCTGGCCAGCGTGAGCAACCTGGTCGGCGAGATGATCGCCGAAGGGATCGTCGAGGAAGCCGGCTCGGTGGAGTCCGACGGCGGCCGCCCCCGGGTGCTGCTGCGGGTCGCCCCCGGCTACGGCTACCTGGTCGGCGCCGACGTCGGCGAGACCCGGGTCCAGGTCGAGCTGTTCGACCTGGCGATGACCGCGCTGGCCAAGGCGGAGTACCCGATCGCCGCCGCCGAGCCGGACCCGCACGCCGTGGCCACCCACCTGCTGCACGGGCTGGCCGCGGTGGTCGAGCAGGCCGGCGTCGACCCGGCCGCGGTGCTCGGCTTCGGCGTGGCGGTCTCCGGGACGGTGGAGCGGACCGCCGATGCCGTGGTGCACGCCCAGACCCTCGGCTGGGACGGGGTGCCGCTGGGCGCCATGCTGCGCGCCGGCACCGACATCCCGGTGCACGTCGACAACGGCGCGAAGACCCTCGGCCAGGCCGAGATGTGGTTCGGCGCCGGCCGGGGCGCCCGACACGCCGTCATCGCCCTGGTCGGCTCCGGGATCGGGGCCAGCGTGGTGGCCGACGGGGTCGGCTATCGGGGCGCGCACAGCAGCGCCGGCGAGTGGGGCCACACCACGATCGTGTACGGCGGTCGCCGCTGCCGCTGCGGCAACCACGGCTGCCTGGAGGCGTACGTCGGGGCGGAGGGAGTCCTCGATCGGTTCCGGCAGGCCAACCGGGGTCGCCCGGCGGCCGGCGGCGACGAGGAGAGCGCCTTCGGCGAGCTGCTGCGCTCCCCGACCCGGACGGCCGCGAAGGTCCTCGACGAGACGGTCGGCTACCTCGGCGCGGGCGTGGCGACCCTGGTCAACCTCTTCAACCCGGAGCGGGTGGTGCTCGGCGGCTGGGCCGGGCTGGCGCTGGGGGACCGGTACCTGCCGCAGATCCGCGAGGCCACCGCGCGGCACGCGCTGCGCCAGCCGTACGCGCAGACCTCGATCGAGCTGTGCCAGCTCGGACCGGACGCGGTCGCGATGGGCGCGGCCACCCTGCCGATGGCTCGGCTGCTGCGCGAGGGCGGGGTGCCCCGCGACCCGGCCGTCCGGATGACCGCGCCGTCGCAGCGCCCGGCGGGCCGCCCCCGCTCGCGCGCCCGTTGAGCCGCCGGGCCGGCGCGGTAGCGCCGGCCCGGCGTCGCTCACGCGGGCAGGTTCCACTTCTGGTTGGCGGCACCCGTGCAGGACCAGATCTGCGTCTTGGTGCCGTCGGCGGAGGTGTTGCCGGTGACGTCGAGGCACTTGTTCGCCTGTGGGTTCACCAGGTCCCGCCCGGCGGTCCACGTCCACTGCTGGGCGGCCGTGCCGTTGCACGTCCACAGCTGCACCTTGGTGCCGTTGGCGGTGCCGCCGCCGGCGACGTCGAGGCACTTGCCCAGCGCGCGGAGCGTCCCGTCGGCGGCGCGGGTCCACTGCTGGTTCGGCCCGCCGAAGCAGGTCCAGATCTGCGCCGGGGTGCCGTCGGCGGTGCTGCCGTCGGTGACGTCGAGGCACTTGCCGCCGAGCCCGGTGATCATGCCGGTCGGGGCGCCGCCGCCGGACTGGGTGCCCGACCAGGTGAAGGTGGCGGTCGTCCGGGCCGGCAGGGTGTAGGTGAAGGACTGGCCGCCCCAGACGACCTTCACCGACTGGGCGGAGGTGCCGCCGTTGTGGGCGATCAGCGCCTTGGACCCGTCGGGGTTGCGCCAGGCGACGTTCTGCACGGTGCCGTTGGCGGTGGAGTCGATCCGGTACGCCCCGGGCCGGACGAACTTCGTCAGGTGCCCCGTGGTGTAGTACTCGACCGTGTAGTCGACCTGACCGGCCCGGTCCCCGCCCTCCTGCACGGTGATCAGGCCGGTGCAGGTGCCGCAGCCGCCGTTGTGCGGGCCCATGAACTGGTTGACCGCGAGGCTCCACTTGACCACGCTCCGGCTCCAGTTCCGGGCGTAGTTCACGATGTCGGCCATGTCCTCGTTGTGCTGGTTGCCGATCCAGGTGCCGCCGGAGTGCTCGGTGCTGAACTGCGACACCGCCGGGTACTGGCCGTGGACCTGGCTGCCGACCGCCGGGTCGCCCCAGTAGCCGTGCCAGGCGATGCCGCCGAACAGCGGGTCGGTGCGCACCGCGCTGTCGGCGAGCAGCCCGGAGCCGATGCTGCCGTAGTCGCCGTAGTTCCAGTCGTGCACCAGGACCTTCGTGGTGATGCCGGCGGCGCGGAACGCCGGGTAGACGAAGTTCTTGGTCAGCTCGACCAGGCCGGAGGAGTTCCAGCTCATGCCCGGGTAGTCCATCGCGGTGGGGTTGCCGGACTGGCAGCAGTTCGGCTCGTTCTGCACCGACAGGTAGTCGACCTGCACGCCGCGGGCCGCGTACGCCTGGATGGTCTTGACGAAGTACTGGGCGTAGGTGGCGTAGTACTCGTACTTCAGCCAGCCCATCTGGTCCATCCGGCCGTTGTCCTTCATCCAGCCGGGCGCGCTCCACGGCACCACCATCACCCGCAGCCCCGGGTTGAGCTGCCGGGCCTGCGCGGTGAGCAGTTCGACGTTGGTGTCGTAGCCGTTGGCGCCGAAGTCGTTCAGGTTGCAGCAGGTGTCGTCGAGTGAGACGTTGCCGGGCCGGGACAGGTCGGACGCGCCGATCGGGTTGCGCACGAACGACAGGCCGATGCCGTCGGTCGGGCTGAACAGCTTGCGCATCACGTCGTCGCGGGTGGCGGCGCTGACCGGCCCGCCGCGCAGCAGGTACGCGGTGGTGTCGGTGATCGACGCGCCGGCCCCCTCGAACTGCTGGTAGCGGGTGTTCTCGTCGACGGTGATCGTGTGCGTGGCGGCTCCGCTGCTGGCGGCGAAGCTGACCGGGTTCTGCCGTTGCAGGCCACGGGTGACGGTCCGGCCGCCGGCGTCGGAGGTGGTGGTGAGCCAGAGGTCGACGCTCTCCCCGGCGGCCCGCGCCGCCGGTGGGGCGAGGGCGACGGTGCCGGCGACGAGGCCGAGCGCCAGGGCGGCGCGGGCCGCCGAGCGGCGCGTGGTGGGGGGTGGTGGGTGCACGGGTGCTCCCTTCGGAGTCAGCCATCACATCGATGGTCATGACTGAGGGAACACTTGTAAATTGCTTATGTCAAGGCATGAAAAAAGCGCTCGCACGGGGGCCCGGGGGACACGGCGCGGCGGCCGCCCGGGAGCTGTTCCGGGCGGCCACCGCGCCGTCGGTCACCGCTCCCCGCGCACCCGCCGGACGGTGTCGCGGTACCAGAGCGCGCTGCGCTTCGGGGTGCGCCGCTGGGTGTCGTAGTCGACCCGCACGATGCCGAACCGCTTGTCGTAGCCGTACGCCCACTCGAAGTTGTCCAGCAGCGACCAGGCGAAGTAGCCGCGCACGTCCGCCCCGGCCAGCCGGGCCCGGGCCACCGCCCGCAGGTGCTCCGTCAGGTACCTCACCCGGTCGTCGTCGGCGACGAATCCGTCGGCGTCGGGCCGGTCGTCGAACGCCGCCCCGTTCTCGGTGATGACCATCGGCACGCCCGGGTAGTCCTGGCTGAGCCGGACGAGCAGCTCGGTGAAGGACTCCGGGACGATCTCCCAGTCCATCGCGGTGCGGGGCAGGTCCCGCCGGACCACCCGCTGCACCGGCCGGCCGGCCTCGTCCCGCTCCCGCCCCTGCTCGTCCACGCCGGAGAAGACCTGCCCGAAGTAGAAGTTCACCCCCAGCACGTCGAACGGGGTGGAGATGACCGCCAGGTCACCCTCCTCGACCGGGATGTGCACCCCCTGGCGCGCCAGGTCGGCCACCACGTCCTCCGGGTAGCGGCCGTGGACCAGCGCGTCCAGGTAGAGGCGGTTGCCCAGCCCGTCGGCCGCCCGGGCGGCGTCCCGGTCCGCCGGGCTGTCCGTGGCCGGGTCGGCGGTGGCCAGGTTGACGGTGATGCCCAGGTCCACCGGCCCGCGGGCCGCCGCCCGCATCCCCTGCACCGCCAGGCCGTGCCCGAGCAGCAGGTGGTGCGCGGCGGCGATGCCGTCGCCCAGGTCCCGGCGACCCGGCGCGTGCGCGCCGTAGGCGTAGCCGAGCATCGCCGAACACCACGGCTCGTTGAGGGTGGTCCAGGTCTTCACCCGGTCACCCAGGGCGTCGAAGACCAGCTCCGCGTAGTCCGCGAACCGGTACGCGGTGTCCCGCACCGGCCAACCGCCGGCGTCCTCCAGCTCCTGCGGCAGGTCCCAGTGGTAGAGGGTGACCCACGGGTCCACCCCGCGGCCGAGCAGCTCGTCCACGAGCCGGTCGTAGAAGGCCAGCCCGGCCGGGTTCGCCGGACCGCGCCCGCCGGGCTGCACCCGCGGCCAGGCCACCGAGAAGCGGTACGTGTCCAGGCCCAGGTCCGCGATCAGCGCGACGTCCTGCGGCATCCGGTGGTAGTGGTCGCAGGCCACGTCGCCGTGGTCCCCGTTGGCCACCGCCCCGGGCACCCGGCAGAAGGTGTCCCAGATGGACGGCGTACGACCGTCCTCGGCGACCGCGCCCTCGATCTGGTACGACGAGGTCGCCACGCCCCAGCGGAAGGTCGGCGGGAGGGTGTCGATCGGATCGGCCTGCCCGGTGGTGGCCGAGGCGGTGCGGTCGCTGTCCATGGTTCTCCTCGCGGTTGCGGGTGGTTCGGATGGTGCGTGGTCGGGCCGGATCACCGGGGCACCGCCGCGGCCGCAGGGTGCAGCCAGCAGGCGACGGCGCGCCCCGGGTCGTCGTCACCGGGCGGACCGAGTAGTGGCAGCTCGGCGTCGCAGGGCGTGAAGGCCCGGGGGCAGCGGGGATGGAACGCGCAGCCGGTGGGCATGGCGCGCAGGTCCGGCGGGGAGCCGGGAATGCCGGTCAGCTCGCGGCGGGGGCCGCGCAGCGCCGGGAAGGAGTGCAGCAACCCGTCGGTGTACGGGTGCAGGGCCCGCCGGTACAGCTCGCCGGCCGGCGCCTCCTCCACGATCCGGCCGCCGTACATGATGGCGATCCGGTCGGAGAACTCCACCAGCAGCGACAGGTCGTGGGTGATGAACAGCACCGCGAAGCCGAGCCGCTCGCGCAGTTCGGCGAGCTGGCCGAGGATCTGCCGCTGCATCACCACGTCCAGCGCGGTGGTCGGCTCGTCCATGATGACGACCTGCGGCTCCAGTGCCAGCGCCATCGCGATCATCACCCGTTGCCGCATCCCGCCGGAGAGCTGGTGCGGGTAGCTGTCCAGCCGGTCGGCGGCGATCCCGACCAGCCGGAGCAGGTCTCGGGCCCGGGCCAGCCGGGCGGCCCGGGTGGTCCCCGGCTCGTGCGCCCGGATCACGTCGAGCAGCTGGGTGGAGACCTTGTGCACCGGGTTGAGCGAGTTCATCGCCCCCTGGAACACAATGGACGTCTCGGCCCAGCGGAAGTCCCGCAGCCGCGCCGGGGACAGCGACAGCACGTCCACCGGCGGCCCGTCGACGGGGTGGTAGATCACCTCGCCGCCGCTGATCACCCCGGGCGGGGGCAGCAGCCGGGTCAGCCCGTACGCCAGCGTCGACTTGCCGCTGCCGCTCTCCCCGGCAAGCCCCAGCACCTCACCCCGGTGCAGGGTGAGGTCCACGTCGCGGACGGCGTGCACCGCCTCGTCGCCCAGCCCGTAGTCGACGCACAGCTTCCTGATCTCCAGCACCGGCTCACTCATCGGAGCCCCCCTTCGTTCGCGACTGCGGGGCTCCGCTCCGCTGCACTCCTCGCGCTCACCGGAAGCCCCCCTTCGTTCGCGACTGCGGGGCTCCGCTCCGCTGCACTCCTCGCGCTCACCGGTCGGCTTCCTTCCGCTGCGGGGTGACCACCTCGGGTCGCGGCCGGGGCGGCGGCAGGGTCGCCGGGCGGGCCAGCACGGGGGTGAAACCCACCCGCATCCGGACCACGTGCCCGTCGGCGGTACGGACCCGGGCCCGGCCGGCGCTGCGCAGCCGGGGACTGACGAACTCGTCGATGCCGAAGTTGATCAGCGCGAGGGCGGTGCCCAGCAGCGCGATGGCCAGCCCGGCCGGGACGAACCACCACCATGCGCCCTGGGCGAGGGCCTGCTGGCTCTGCGCCCAGAACAGGATCGTCCCCCAGTTCCACGACGAGACGGACGAGATGCCGATGAAGGCCAGGGTGATCTCGGACATCACCGCGAAGATGACCGTGCCGACGAAGCCGGAGGCGATGACCGCGGTCAGGTTCGGCAGGATCTCGAAGCCGATGATCCGCCAGGTGCTCTCGCCGGTGGCCCGGGCCGCCTCCACGTAGTCGCGCCGGCGCAGCGACAACGTCTGAGCGCGCAGCACCCGGGCGCCCCACGCCCACGAGGTGAGGCCGATGACCAGCGCGACCACCAGGTCGCCGGCGTCGGTGATGGTGGACGTGACGATGATGATCAACGGCAGCGCCGGGATCACCAGGAACACGTTGGACAGCGCCGACAGGGTGTCGTCGGACAGGCCGCCGAGGTAGCCGGCGGTCACCCCGACCAGGACGGACAACACGGTGGCCACCACCCCGGCGGTCAGCCCGACCAGCATCACCCCGCGGGCGCCGACCAGGATCTGGCTGAACACGTCCTGGCCGAGGTGGGTGGTGCCGAACCAGTGCTGCGCCGATGGTGGCTGGAGCAGTTCGTTGCTGCGGGCGTCCGGCTCGTACGGGGCGATCCACGGCCCGATCACCGCGAGCAGGAGGTACCCGGCGACCAGGGCCAGCCCGGTGGCGGCCTTGCCGTTGGCGACGAAGCGCCAGCGCCGGCGCCGGGCGGCGGCGGACGGCTGCGCCATCGCGCCCTGCTTCGGGATGACCTGCTCGATGCTGGAGGTGGGAATGCTCATCGCCTCAGCCCTCCTTGCGGGTACGCGGGTCGAGCAGCAGGTACGCCACGTCGGCGAGCAGGTTCGCCACCAGCACCGAGAACGTGATGACCAGGAAGATGCCCTGCATCAGCGGGTAGTCCTTGGCGCCGACCGCCCGGAACAGCAGGAAGCCGAGCCCCGGGTAGGAGAAGACGATCTCCACCAGCAGGGTGCCGCCGACGATGAAACCCAGCGACAGCGCGAAGCCGGCGACGTTGGGCAGCAACGCGTTGCGGGCGGCGTAGTTCAGCGCCACCCGGCGTTCCGGCAGGCCCTTGGCGTGGGCGACGGTGATGTAGTCCTCGGCGGCAACGGTGACCATCATGTTGCGCATGCTGAGGATCCAGCCGCTCATCGAGGAGATCAGGATGGTGGCGGCGGGCAGCAGGCTGTGCTGCACCGCGCTGCCCAGGAAGATGGTGTCCAGGGCCGGCACCAGACCCGGCTCGTAGCCGCCCGAGGAGGGGAAGAAGCTGCCGGGGCCGGCCAGCACGGCGATCGCGACCAGTCCCAGCCAGAAGTACGGCACCGAGGACAGGAACGTGGTGGCCGGCAGCAGCCCGTCCATCCAGGAGCCGCGCCGCCAGCCGGCCAGCACGCCCAGGCCGGTGCCGAGGGCGAAGCTCACCAGGGTGGTGATCCCGACCAGGGCGAGGGTCCACGGCAGCGCGTCGCCGATCATGTCCGACACCGGCGCCGGGAACGCGGTGAACGACAGGCCGAGGTCGCCGTGGAACAGCTGCTTCCAGTAGTCGACGTACTGGTCCCAGATGCTGTCGTGGGAGTCGAGGCCGAACAGCACGTACAGCGACTTGATCGCGTCGGTGCTGAGCTGCCCCTGGTAGCGGGAGATCAGCGACTTGACCGGGTCGCCGGGGATCATCCGGGGGATGAAGAAGTTGATGGTCAGCGCGGCCCACGCGGTGAACAGGTAGAAGGCCAGCCGGCGCAGCAGATAGGTCACCGGTTCACCTCCCGGGCCGCCGCGACGGTGGCCGGGTCGTAGAGCCAGCAGGCCGCCCAGTGGTCGGGGCGGTCGCCGACCTCCAGCCGCGGCGGCAGGTCGGTGGTGCAGCGCGGCATGGCCGCCGGGCAGCGCGGGTGGAACCGGCAGCCGGCCGGCGGGCGGATCAGGCTGGGCGGCTCGCCGTCGCCCCGCTCCCGCCCGGCGGCCACGGCGTCGCCGGTGATCCGGTCGGGGTCGGGCGCCGAGTCGATCAGCAGCCGGGTGTACGGGTGGGCGGGCGACTGGGTGACCGTCTCGCTGCCGCCGCCCTCCACCAGGCGGCCGGCGTACATCACCAGCGTCTCGTCGGCGAAGTAGCGGGCCGACGCGATGTCGTGGGTGATGTAGAGGATCGCCAAGTGCAGGCGCTCCTTCAGGTCGCGCAGCAGGTTCAGCACGCCGAGCCGGATGGAGACGTCCAGCATGGAGACCGGCTCGTCGGCGAGCAGCACGTCCGGGTCGGCGCCCAGCGCCCGGGCGATCGCCACCCGCTGCCGCTGCCCGCCGGAGAGCTCGTGCGGGAACTTGTCCAGGTAGCGCTCGGCCGGGGTGAGCGAGACCCGTTCCAGGAGCTTCGCCAGCGCCGCGTCGAGGTCGGCGGCGGTACGGCCGGCGTTGCCGTGGATGCGCAGCGCCCGGGTGAGGTGGTAGCGCACGGTGTGCACCGGGTTCAGCGACGCGAACGGGTCCTGGAAGATCAGCTGCACTCGGCGGGCGTACGCCCGGAAGGGCCGACCACCGCGGACGGTGACCGGCTCGCCGTGCAGGCGGACGGTGCCCGCGGTGCGCGGGTAGAGCTGCGCGAGCAGCCGAGCGACCGTCGACTTGCCGGAGCCGGACTCGCCGACCAGGGCGGTGACCTGGCCGCGGCGCAGGGTGAGGTGCACGTCGTCGACCGCGTGCACGGTCGGTCGGGTGCGGGTCAGCAGGCTCCCCAACCGTCTGCTCACGGGGAAGTGCTTGGTCAGGCCGACCGCCTCCAGCACCTCCTCGCGGACGGCCGGGGCGTCCGTGGTGGGGGTCGTCATGTCGGGTTCCTGTCTTCTCGGTAGAGAGGGGTGCCGTCGGTGGTCCGGGCGGCGGCAGCCGCCGCCCGGACCACGTCGGTCAGGAACCCGCCGGCTTCAGGTGCTGCACGACGTCGGCCGCGTTCGGCTGGGTCGGCTGCGCCGCGCCGTAGGCGTTCGCGTCGTCCGGCCAGCCGGTCCAGTTCTTGGTGCTGTACGCCGCGCCGACGTTGTCCGCGCCGACCGGGATCATCGGCGCCTGCTCCACGAAGACCTTCTGCAGCGTGGCCAGCGCCGCCGTCCGCGCCGCGTCGTCGGTGGCGTTGGCGTACGCGGTCAGCGCCGCGGTGGCCTGCGGGTTGTTGAAGCGGCCGAAATTGCCGGCCGGGGAGGACTTGCCGACCGGCTTGAGCAGCCGGCCGTCCATCACCGTCTGGTAGATGTCGTACGGGGTGGCCCCGCCGTTGGTCCACCGGAAGGTAGCGTCGAACTTGCCCTCCTCGACGTTGCGGAACCAGGCGTCCTGGTTGGCCTTGTCGACGGTGGCGGCGATGCCGATCTTCGACAGGTTGTCCTTCACGATCTCCAGGCTGGTCTGGTAGTCCGACCAGCCGGCCGGGTCGGTCAGGGTGAGGGTGACCGGCTTGCCGGACGGGTCGGTCAGGGTGTTGCCGTTGTACTTGAAGCCCGCGTCGGTGAGCGCCTTCTTCGCCCCCTCGACGTCGACCTTGTGCTCCTGGCCCTTGAACTCGGCGGAGATGTAGGCGTCACCGGCCGGGCTGGGCAGTCCGGTCACGCTGCGCACGAGGGGGTGGAAGTAGCCCGCCTCGGCCTGGTTGAAGATGTCCTCCCGGTTGATCACCATGCCCATCGCCCGGCGCAGCGCCGGGTTGTCGAACGGCTTCTTCGTGGTGTTGATGTACAGGCCGTGGATGCCGAGCACCGGCGGCGCCCACACCTTGTGGTGCGCCTCGTCCTTGGCCTGGAAGACCGTCTTGACGTTGGGGATGAAGACGAAGCTCCACTCCGACTCGCCGTTGGCCAGCGCGGTGGTCTGCGCGTTGTTGTCGGTGTACGACGTGTAGCGCAGCTCCTTGACCTTCGGCAGTTCCTGCCAGTAGCCGCTGGTGCGTACCGACAGGGTGGTGGTCTGCGGGGTGAACGACTTCAGCGTGTACGCCCCGCTGCCGACCGGGTTCTTGTTGATGTCGGTGGACGGATCCTTGATGGCCGACCAGACGTGCTTCGGCACGATCGGAACCTGGGCGACGATCTTCTGCTGGTTGACGAACTGCGGGGAGTCGAAGGTGAGGGTCACCTCGTTGCCGCTGCTCGACACCGACTTGTACGGCGTTGCGAACTGGTTCAGGCCCTCGTTGTCCTTGACCAGGTTGTACGTGAACGCGACGTCCTCGGCGGTGACCGGCTTCCCGTCCGACCAGGTGGCGTTGTCGCGGATGGTCACCTTCACCGAGGTGTAGTCGGTGCTCCACTCGGCCTTGGTGGCCAGCCACGGCTTGAACGGGTCGGCGGGCTTGACCGGGTTCCACATCATCAGCGGCTCGTAGATCTGCCAGCGGTAGCCCAGGGACGACGCCGAGGAGGTGGTGAGGAACGGGTTGTGGTTCTCGGTCTGCGGGCCGTTGGGCATGCCGACGTTGAGCACCGTCGTGCCGCCCTTGTTGTCGCGGGCCTTGGTGTTCGCGGTCTCGCCGCAGCCGGCGAGGGTCACCGCGCCGGCGAGCGCGATGGCGACGAACTGCCGTCTTCTCATGGTGGTCTCCCTCGATGCTCCCGCCTTGGGGGAGCGGACGGTGGGTGGGTGAAGGGTGTGCGGTGCCGCCACCGGTCGGGCGGGCCCGGCCGGCGGTGCGGGTGGGGTGGACAGCGGGGGA
>NZ_QGKS01000214.1 GCF_003172935.1 Micromonospora sicca
GCCTACGTAAGACCCGTAAGACCTGCACCCGCAGGCGGGGCAGCGGGCCGTGAAGCGTCTAGACCGGTTCATCCGGTCAACGTCGCCCGGCAACGGACGACTGCCAATCATGAGTCACGTTTGCTCAGTGAAAGGTAACGGTCTGTCCAGGGTCCGACGGTGTCTCAGTAGTACGGCAGCCGCCATTAGCTGTCTGACCAGGGTGGACGCCGCGGGTGGGGCGGGTGAGGTGGGTGCAGCCGCCCTGATGATCATGTGTGTGTGAAGACAACAAAATCGAGGGCGGCTGCGGCTGCCAGGATAGCGGCTCGGCGGGTGCAACGGTTGCGGGCCGAGCTGTTGGAGTGTCTGCGGTCGTGTTTCGTGCGGACGCAGACCTGGCAGCAGGCGACGAGGTACGTGTCTGCGGTGGCCAGTGACCTGCCGAAACGCAACGGGTGGACGATCGCGGAGCACGTCGGGGACCGTAGCCCGGACCGGACGCAGCGGTTGCTGAACCGGGCGGTGTGGGACGGCGACGAGGCGATGATCCTGGTGCGCCGGTTCGTGGTCGACGGGCTGGGCACGGCAGCCCGACGGCGGCGGGGGCTGGTGGTGGGGGCGTTGGACGAGACCGGTCAGCAGAAGCGGGGCGCCGCCACGTGTGGGGTGAAGCGGCAGTACATGGGGTGCGCGGGTCGGGTGGACAACGGCATCAACACGGTGCACCTGTCGTACGTGCGGGAGCAGGTCGGGCACGCGTTGATCGGTGCCCGGCAGTGGATTCCCGCCGAGCAGATCGACGACCCGGACACCGCCCGCGCGATGGGACTACCGGCTGACCTGCGGTTCCGCACCAAGGGACAACTGGCAATCGACATCTGCACGGACGCGTACGCCGACGGGGTGCGCTTCGACGTGATCTGCGGCGACGAGGTCTACGGCGGCTGCACCCAGTTGCGGGAGTTCTTCGAACAACAACAGCAGGCGTACGTGCTGCGGGTGGCCTGCACGTTCCTGCTCGATGTGGGCGGCGGCGTGCGGCTGACCTGCCAACAAGCCGTCAAGCAACTCGTCGGCCCCCGCCAGTGGGAGGTACGCAGCGCCGGCACGGGGTCGAAGGGACAGCGGTGGTACGCGTGGGCGCAGATCGCCACCGCCAGCCCCCGCCACCTGCTGCTGGTACGCCGGCACCTGGGCACCGGTGACCTGGCGTTCCACTACTGCTACCTGCCCGAGAGGCAACCCACGACCATGACTCGGCTGATCCGCGCCGCGGGACTGCGCTGGCCTGTCGAGGAGGACTTCGAGTTCGGCAAGGACCAGTTCGGTCTCGACCAGTGCCAAGCCCGCCTGCACACTGCGATCCGCCGGCACACCGTGCTGGTCATGGCAGCCCTGGCCATCTGCGCCGTCGCCGCCGCCAACTCCGCGCCCGCACCGACACCCAAGCCCCACCACCGGCCACCCCCGACCAGGCCCCACCAGCAGACCCCGGCCTGATCCCCCTGACCGTCCCCGAAACACGACGGCTCCTGGCCAGACTGCAGCATCAACCGACACCGCCCGACCACGCCCACCACTGGAGCACCTGGCGCCGCCGCCACCAAGCCCGCTCACGCTGGTTCCACCAACGCACCCGACTCAACCGCGCATACGCCCTGGTCAACTAGCCAATGGCGGCTGCCGTAGTAGGCGCCGCGCCGGGCCAGTGAAGCCGCCCGCCGCTCCGCCCGCCGGTCACGGTCCCGAGAGCTGCCGGGACGGTGGCCAACCAGCGGTCAGCGGACGGCGGTGGCGGGGTCCGGATCCGGCGACCAGGTAACCCGCCGGGGATCCCTGTGGACACCCCTCGCTGCACAGGTCGGCGGGCCGCCCGGGCGGGGTCGTGATTGCCTTTGAAAGTTTCTATGCATAGAGTCGCGGCATGAATGAGAGCGCTGTCGTCGCGGCGCCGACCGACCGGGTGCTGGACCTCTTCCACGGGGTCCGGCTCACCCCCACCCAGCGTCGGATCGCGCACTGCCTGGTGCAGCACGCGGGGGCGGCGGCGTACCTGTCGGCGGCGGAGGTGGCCGAGCTGGCCGGGGTCAGCCAGCCGTCGGTCACCCGGTTCGCGATGGCGCTCGGGCACGACGGCTACCCGGCGCTGCGCCGCCGGCTGCGCGAGCTGACCGCGGCCGGGGCCGTCGAACCGGCCGACGCCGGCAACGAGCTCCAGCGGGCCGTCCGCGCCGAGATCGGCAACCTCGACCGGCTGGCCGGGCACCTCGCCGACCGGGGGCGGATCGCCGAGGTGGGGACGCTGCTCGCCGCCAGCCGCCCGCTGCCGGTGCTCGGGCTGCGCGCCGCCGCGCCGCTGGCCGCGTATTTCGCGTACTTCGCCGCGAAGGTGCACCCCGACGTGCGGGTGCTCGACGACGGCGGCAGCCTGCTCACCGACCGCCTCGAACAGGCCGCGGCGGCCGGCGCGACCGCCCTGCTCGCCTTCGTGCTGCCCCGCTACCCGCGGGAGACCCTGGACGCGCTGCGCGAGGCCCGGGACGCCGGGCTGACCGTGGTGGCGATCACCGACTCGCCGGTCAGCCCCGCCACCGAGCACGCCGAGGTGGTGCTCCCCGCCGCCGTCGGCACCGACCTCGTCTTCGACCTGCACACCGCCCCGATGACCCTGGCCATGGTGGTGCTCCAGGCGATCTGCGACGCCGCCCCGGCCGACACCCAGGCCCGGCTCGAGGCGTTCGAGTCGTCCGCCGCCCGTCGTCAGTTGTTCCTCGGCTGAGAGGAGTACGAAATGCCACAGCCCGTCCGCGCCGCCCGCGGCACCGCACGCACCGCGAAGGGGTGGCCGCAGGAGGCCGCCCTGCGGATGCTGATGAACAACCTCGACCCGGAGGTGGCCGAGCGCCCCGGCGACCTGGTCGTCTACGGCGGCACCGGCAAGGCCGCGCGGGATTGGCCGTCGTACCACGCTCTGGTGCGCACGCTGACCGACCTGCGCGAGGACGAGACGATGCTGGTGCAGTCCGGCCGCCCCGTCGGCGTCATGCGCACCCACGAGTGGGCGCCCCGGGTGCTGCTGGCCAACTCCAACCTGGTCGGCGACTGGGCCACCTGGCCGGAGTTCCGCCGCCTGGAGCAGCTCGGCCTCACCATGTACGGGCAGATGACCGCCGGTTCGTGGATCTACATCGGCACCCAGGGCATCCTCCAGGGCACGTACGAGACGTTCGCCGCCGTCGCGGCCAAGCGGTTCAACGGGACCCTGGCCGGGACGCTGACGCTGACCGCCGGCTGCGGCGGGATGGGCGGCGCGCAGCCCCTCGCGGTCACCATGAACGGCGGCGCCTGCCTGATCGTCGACGTGGACCGCAGCCGGCTGGACCGCCGGGTACACGACCGTTACCTGGACGAGGTTGCCGACTCCCTGGACGACGCCGTCGCGCGGGTGCTGGCGGCGAAGCGGGACCGTCGGGCGCTGAGCGTCGGCGTGGTCGGCAACGCGGCGGTGGTCTTCCCCGAGCTGCTGGTCCGCGGCGTCGAGATCGACATCGTGACCGACCAGACCAGCGCGCACGACCCGCTGTCGTACCTGCCGGTCGGGGTGGAACCGGCCGACGCCCGGGACTACGCGGCGGCGAAGCCGGCCGAGTTCACCGACCGGGCGCGGGCGTCGATGGCCCGGCACGTGGCCGCGATGGTCGGCTTCCTCGACGCCGGCGCGGAGGTCTTCGACTACGGCAACTCGATCCGTGGCGAGGCGCAGCTCGCCGGCTACGAGCGGGCCTTCGACTTCCCCGGCTTCGTGCCGGCGTACATCCGGCCGCTGTTCTGCGAGGGCAAGGGCCCGTTCCGGTGGGCGGCGCTTTCCGGCGACCCGAAGGACATCGCCGCCACCGACCGGGCCATCCTCGACCTGTTCCCCGAGAACGAGTCCCTCGCGCGGTGGATGCGGATGGCCGGCGAGCGGGTCGCCTTCCAGGGGCTGCCCGCGCGGATCTGCTGGCTGGGCTACGGCGAGCGGGACAAGGCCGGGGTGCGGTTCAACGAGATGGTGGCCTCCGGTGAGCTGAGCGCGCCCGTGGTGATCGGCCGGGACCACCTGGACTGCGGCAGCGTGGCCAGCCCCTACCGGGAGACCGAGGCGATGGCCGACGGCTCCGACGCGATCGCCGACTGGCCGCTGCTCAACGCGCTGGTCAACACGGCCAGCGGGGCGTCCTGGGTGTCCATCCACCACGGCGGCGGGGTCGGCATCGGCCGGTCCATCCACGCCGGGCAGGTCTGCGTCGCGGACGGCACCGCCCTGGCCGGGCAGAAGATCGAGCGGGTGCTCACCAACGACCCGGCGATGGGCGTCATCCGGCACGTCGACGCCGGCTACGACAACGCCCGCGAGGTCGCCGAGCGGACCGGCGTACGGGTGCCGATGGCGGAGGGCCCGGCGTGAGCGCGAGGAGTGCAGCGCAGCGGAGCCCCGCAGTCGCCAACAACAGGGGTGCCGCGTGACCGATCTGGCCGCCCGGTTCCGCCAGCTCTGGGACGAGCTCGCCCCGGTCGGGCGGGACGAGCGCAGCGGCGGCTACCTGCGCTACGCGCTGACCGAGCCGGAGCTGTGGCTGCGCGCCTGGTTCCGGGAGCAGGCCGACCGGCGCGGCATGCCGGTGCACTCCGACGGCAACGGCAGCCTGTTCGCCTGGTGGGGCGACCCGCTGGCCGGGGACGCCGTGCTGACCGGCAGCCACTTCGACTCCGTGCCGCACGGCGGGGCGTACGACGGGCCGCTCGGCATCGTCAGCGCGTTCCTCGCCGTGGACGAACTGCGGGCCGCCGGGGTCACCCCCGTCCGGCCGGTGGTGGTCGGCGCGTTCGTGGAGGAGGAGGGCGCGCGGTTCGGCGTACCGTGTCTGGGGTCGCGGCTGCTCACCGGGGAGATCGCGGTGGACCGGGCGGCCGGGCTGCGCGACGCGGCCGGGGTGAGCTTCGCCGAGGCGCTGGGCGAGCGGCCGGCGGGCGCCGACCCGGCGCTGCTCGGCCGCTTCGCCGCCTTCGTGGAGCTGCACGTCGAGCAGGGCCGCGCGCTGGTCGAGCTGGCCGCGCCGGTCGCGGTGGCCAGCGCCATCTGGCCGCACGGCCGCTGGCGTTTCGACTTCCACGGCGAGGGCAACCACGCCGGTACGACCCGGATGGCGGACCGCCGCGACCCGATGCTCACGTACGCCTTCACCGTGCTGGCGGCGAACAAGGAGGCCCGGCTGCGCGACGCGCACGCGACCGTCGCCCGGGTGGCGGTGGAGCCGAACGCCACCAACGCCATCCCGGCGAAGGTGACCGGCTGGCTGGACGCCCGGGCGGCCGAGCCGGCGACGCTGCACGGCCTGGTCGAGGCGGTCCGCGCCAAGGCCGCGGAGCGGGCGCGGCGGGACGGCACCGAGCTGACCCTGACCGAGGAGTCGGCGACGCCGCTGGTGGGGTTCGACGGCGGGCTGGCGAAGCGGCTGACCACGCTGCTCGACGCGCCGGTGCTGCCGACCGGCGCCGGGCACGACGCCGGGGTGCTCGCCGCGCACCTGCCCACCGCGATGCTCTTCGTGCGCAACCCCACCGGGGTGTCGCACTCCCCCGCCGAGTCCGCCACCGACGCCGACTGCGCCGCCGGGGTCACCGCCCTGGCCCGGGTGCTGGAGGAGCTGGCATGCCGCTGACCCGCTGGCTCGCCGAGTACGCCTGGCTGCCCGACCACGCCGAGCCCACCGCCGACGTGCTGATCGAGGCGGAGGGCGGCCGGATCACCGCCGTGACGCCGCTGGTCGGGGCCGGCGCCCCGACCGCCGGGGTCGAGGTGCTCCGCGACGCGGTCCGGCTGCCCGGGCTCACCCTGCCCGGCCTGGCCAACGCGCACTCGCACGCCTTCCACCGGGCGCTGCGCGGGCGGACCCACGCCGGCCGGGGCGACTTCTGGACCTGGCGGGACCGGATGTACGCCGTCGCGGCGCGCCTCGACCCGGACTCCTACCTGGCCCTGGCCCGGGCCGCGTACGCCGAGATGGCGCTCGCCGGGATCACCTGCGTCGGCGAGTTCCACTACCTGCACCACGGCCCCGACGGCACCCCGTACGCCGACCCGAACGCGATGTCCGCCGCGCTGGTCGAGGCGGCGGCGCACGCCGGCATCCGGCTCACCCTGCTGGACACCTGCTACCTGACCGCCACGGTCGACGGCGCGCCGCTGACCGGGCCGCAGCGGCGGTTCGGCGACGGGGACGCGCTGCGCTGGGCCGAGCGGGTCACCGCGTTCACGCCGGAGAACGGCCACGCCCGGGTCGGCGCGGCGATCCACTCGGTGCGGGCCGTGCCGGCGGAGCAGCTCGCCACCGTCGCCGGCTGGGCGGACCGGCGCGGCGCGCCGCTGCACGTCCACCTCTCCGAGCAGCCCGCCGAGAACGACGCCTGCCGTGCCGTGCACGGCCGCACCCCGACCCGGCTGCTCGCCGACCACGGCGTGCTCGGCCGGACGACCACCGCGGTACACGCCACCCACCCCACCAGCGTCGACATCACGCTGCTCGGCGAGAGCCGGACCGGCGTCTGCCTCTGCCCCACCACCGAACGGGACCTGGCCGACGGGATCGGGCCGATGCGGCGGATGGCCGAGGCGGGCAGCCCGCTCAGCCTCGGCAGCGACAGCCACGCCATCGTCGACCTCTTCGAGGAGGCCCGCGCGGTGGAGCTGGACGAACGGCTGCGGACCCGGCGTCGCGGCCACTTCAGCGCCGTCGAGCTGCTGACCGCCGCCACCGCCGCCGGGCACGCCGCGCTGGGCTGGACGGACGCCGGCCGGCTCGCCGTCGGCGACCGCGCCGACCTGGTCACCGTACGGCTGGACACCACCCGCACGGCCGGGGTGCCGCCGGTCGGGGCGTTCTTCGCGGCCGCCGCAGCCGACGTCAGCCACGTCGTGGTGGACGGGCGCGTGGTGGTCACCGACGGCCGGCACCTGACGGTGGACGTGCCGGCGGAGCTGCACGACGCCATCGCGGCGGTGACCGGCCAGTGAGCGCGAGGAGTGAGCCGGGTTTGCGAGCCCCGCAGCCGCGAACGGGAGGCAGCGCATGAGCAGCCTGCTGGTGGACGACATCGGCGAGCTGGTCACCAACTCGGCCGGCGAGGGCGCGGGTGAGCCGCTGGGCATCCGCCGCGACGTGGCCCTGCTGGTCGAGGACGGCCGGGTGACCTGGATCGGGCCCGCCCGGGACGCCCCGGCCGCCGACCGGCGGATCGACGCCCAGGGGGCGGCCGTGCTGCCCGGCTTCGTGGACAGCCACGCCCACCTGGTCTTCGCCGGGGACCGGGCCGCCGAGTTCGCCGCCCGGATGGCCGGCGAGCCGTACACCGGGGGCGGCATCCGCACCACCGTCGGGGCCACCCGCGCGGCGTCCGACGACGAGCTGCGGGCCACCGTCCGCCGGCTGCGCGCCGAGGCGATGCGGCAGGGCACCACCGCGATCGAGATCAAGAGCGGGTACGGCCTCACGGTCGCCGACGAGGCCCGCTCGCTGCGGATCGCCGCCGAATTCACCGACGACACCACCTTCCTCGGCGCGCACGTCGTCCCCGCCGAGTACGCCGACCGCCCCGACGACTACGTCGGCATGGTGTGCGGGCCGATGCTGGCCGCCGCCGCCCCGTACGCGCGCTGGATCGACGTGTTCTGCGAGCGGGGCGCCTTCGACGTCGACCATGCCCGGGCGATCCTCGCCTGCGGGCAGGCCGTCGGGCTGGGCGTGCGGGTGCACGCCAATCAGCTCGGCCCCGGACCGGGCGTACGGCTCGGGGTGGAACTCGGCGCGGCCAGCGTCGACCACTGCACCCACCTAACCGACGCCGACGTCGACGCGCTGGCCGGCTCCCCGACCGTCGCCACGCTGCTCCCGGGCGCCGAGTTCTCCACCCGGTCGCCGTACCCGGACGCCCGGCGACTGCTCGACGCGGGCGTGACCGTGGCGCTGGCGACCGACTGCAACCCCGGGTCGTCGTACACCTCGTCGATGCCGTTCTGCATCGCGCTCGCCGTACGCGAGATGCGGATGACCCCGGCGGAGGCGGTCTGGGCCGCGACCGCCGGCGGGGCGGCGGCGCTGCGCCGCGACGACGTCGGCCGGCTGCGGCCCGGCGCCCGGGCCGACCTGATGATCCTCGACGCCCCTTCCCACCTGCACCTGGCCTACCGGCCGGGTGTGCCACTGATCCGCCAGGTTCTGCACAACGGAGTCCCGCAATGTCGACCGTAATGATCCAGCCCACCGGAATCTCCCCCGCCGACGTGCTCGCCGTGGCCCGCGGCACCGCCAAGGTGGTGCTCGATCCGGCCACCGTGGACGCCATGGCGACCAGCCGGGCGATCGTGGACGGCATCGAGGCCGCCGGCCGGCCCGTCTACGGCGTCTCCACCGGTTTCGGAGCGCTCGCCAACACCTTCGTCGCGCCCGAGCGGCGGGCCGAACTCCAGCACGCGCTGATCCGCTCGCACGCCGCCGGGGTGGGCGCGCCGATGCCCCGCGAGGTGGTCCGGGCGATGATGCTGCTGCGGGTCCGTTCGCTGGCGCTCGGCCGCTCCGGGGTCCGCCCGCTGGTCGCCGAGGCGCTGGTCGACCTGCTCAACCACGAGGTCACCCCGTGGGTGCCGGAACACGGCTCGCTCGGCGCCTCCGGCGACCTGGCCCCCCTCGCGCACTGCGCGCTGGTGCTGCTCGGCGAGGGCTGGGTGCTCGGGCCCGCCGGCGAGCGGCTCGACGCGGCCGAGGCGCTGCGCCGGGTCGGGCTGGCGCCGATCGAGTTGGCCGCCAAGGAGGGGCTGGCGCTGATCAACGGCACCGACGGGATGCTCGGCATGCTGCTGCTGGCCATCCACGACGCCCGTCACCTGTTCGCCATGGCCGACGTCACCGCCGCCCTCGCCATCGAGGCGATGCTCGGCTCGGAACGGCCGTTCCTGCCCGAGCTGCACGCCATCCGCCCGCACCCCGGGCAGGCCGCGTCGGCGGCGAACATCCACCGGCTGCTCCAGGACTCCCGGGTGATGGATTCGCACCGGGACGACCTGGCGCACGCCGTGCAGGACGCGTACTCGATGCGCTGCGCGCCGCAGGTGGCCGGCGCGGCCCGGGACACCCTCGACTTCGTCGAGACGGTGGCCGGGCGGGAGCTGATGTCGGTGGTGGACAACCCGGTCGTGCTGCCGGACGGCCGGGTCGAGTCCACCGGGAACTTCCACGGCGCCCCGCTCGGTTTCGCCGCCGACTATCTGGCCATCGCCGCCGCCGAGGTGGGCGCGATCGCCGAACGCCGGGTCGACCGGCTGCTCGACGTCACCCGCAACCGGGAGCTGCCCGCCTTCCTCTCCCCCGACGCCGGGGTCAACTCGGGCCTGATGATCGCCCAGTACACGGCGGCCGGGATCGTCGCGGAGAACCGCCGGCTCGCCGCTCCCGCCTCGGTGGACTCGCTGCCGACCAGCGGCATGCAGGAGGACCACGTCTCGATGGGCTGGGCGGCGGCCAAGAAGCTGCGCACGGTGCTGGACAACCTGACCAGCCTGCTCGCGGTGGAGCTGCTGGCGGCCGTCCGCGGGCTCCAGCTCCGCGCCCCGCTGGAGCCGTCACCGGCCGGCCGGGCCGCGGTGGCCGCGCTGGGCGGGATCGCCGGCGAGCCGGGCCCGGACGTCTTCCTCGCCCCGGTGATGGAGGCCGCCCGGGAGGTGCTGGCCGGGCCGGAGCTGCGCGCCGCCATCGAACTCCAGATCGGCCCGCTGAGCTGAACAAGCTCATGATCGTCTGCTGGGGAGCGGTCGACTCGACGGAGGGTCGGGTCGCTCACCAGCAGACGATCATGTTGGGGCGGGGGCACCGCGGCTCAGGGGGCCGGCGGCAGCACCTTGGCGACCAGCTTGGCCAGCTCGCGCAGCGCCTTGCCGCGGTGGCTGACCGCGTCCTTCTCCTCGGGCGTCAGCTCCGCGTTGGTCCGCTGCTGCCCGTCGCCGAGGAAGATCGGGTCGTACCCGAAGCCGCCGTCGCCGCGCGGCGCGCGCAGCAGCCGGCCGGACTGGCGGCCGTCGACCAGGTGCTCCTTGCCGCCGGGCAGCACCAGCGCCACCGTGCAGACGAAGGAGGCGGCCCGGTGCTCGTCCGGCAGGTCGGCGATCTGGTCCAGCACCAGCTGGAGGTTGGCCAGGTCGTCGCCGTGCCGGCCGGCCCAGCGGGCGCTGAACACGCCCGGCATGCCGTTGAGCGCGTCCACGGCCAGCCCGGAGTCGTCGGCGATGGTCGGCAGGCCGGTCCGCCGGCAGGCCTCCCGAGCCTTGATCAGCGCGTTCTCGCCGAAGGTCAGGCCGGTCTCCGGCAGCTCCGGATACTGCTCGACGTCGTCGAGGCCGAGCAGGGCGATCCGGTGCGCGCCGAGCGCCCCGTCGAGGATCCGCTGCAGCTCGACGAGCTTCTTCCGGTTCCGGGTGGCGAGGAGCACCCTGTTCATGAGGCGAGCGCCTTCCGCTGTGCGTCGGCCAGTTCCAGACAGCCCAGGACACCCAGGTCGAGCAGGGCGTCGAGCTGGTCGCGGGCGAAGACGCCGGCCTCGCCCGTCCCCTGCACCTCGACGAAGTCGCCCGTCCCGGTGCAGACCACGTTCATGTCCACCTCCGCGGCCACGTCCTCTTCGTAGCAGAGGTCCAGCCGCGGCTCGCCGGCGATGATGCCGACGCTGACCGCGGCCACCGACCGGTGCATCACCTTCTCCGGCTTGCCGGCCAGCGCCTTGCGCTCGCCCAGCCAGCCCACCGCGTCGTGCAGCGCCACGTACGCCCCGGTGATCGCCGCGGTCCGCGTGCCGCCGTCGGCTTGGAGCACGTCGCAGTCGAGGATGACCGAGTTCTCGCCGAGCGCCTTCAGGTCGATGCAGGCGCGCAGGCTCCGGCCGATCAGCCGGGAGATCTCGTGGGTACGCCCACCGACGCGACCCTTGACGCTCTCCCGGTCGGACCGGGTGTTGGTGGCCCGGGGCAGCATCGCGTACTCGGCGGTCACCCAGCCGAGCCCGGAGCCCTTGCGCCAGCGGGGCACCCCCTCGGTGACGCTCGCGGTGCAGAGCACCCGCGTCGCGCCGAACTCGACGAGGACCGAGCCCTCCGGGTGGGTGCTCCAGCCCCGGGTCAGGGTCACCGGTCGGAGTTGGTCGGGCTGTCGCCCGTCAGGTCGCGCCATCCCTGCACCTTATGCGGTGCGGCGATCGAACCGTCCCGGGGTGCCCGCCTCCGCTGCGACGGAGCGGAGCGCGGGGTCAGGGGACGGCCGTCACGTCGGACTGCGCGTGCCCGGGTTCGACGCCGTGCGCCCGGAGGAACCCGGCGACCAGGTGCAGACGATCCGGTCGTCGCGCCGGGCGGCGGTCAGACGTCGTAGCAGGCGCCCGCGCGGACCACCTCGAGCGGACCGGTGTACGCGGCGGCGGCCGACTCCAGGGTGTGCGCCTCGCTCCCCCAGGCCGCCACCAGATGGGTGAGCAGCAGCCGGCCGGCGCCCGCCTTGGTCGCCACCTCGCCGGCCTCCCGGCCGGTGAGGTGCAGGTCCGGCGGGTTCTCCGCGCCGTCGAGGTAGCTGGCCTCGCAGAGGAAGAGGTCGGCGCCCTGGGCCAGCCGCAGCAACGAGTCGCAGGGGGCGGTGTCCGACGAGTAGCAGAGCACCCGGCCGTCGTGCTCCAACCGCACGCCGTACGTCTCCACCGGGTGGTTCATCCGGTCCACGGTGACGGTGAACGGGCCGATCGGGAACGTCCCCGGCTGGAGGCCGTAGAAGTGGTACACGTCGTCGACCGAGCTGCCCTCCTGCCCGTACGCGGCGGCCAGCCGGTCCGGTGCGCCGGAGGGCGCGTACATCGGCAGGGGCGGGTACGGCCCGTCGGGGGCGTACCGGCGCACCACCACGTACGACACCGCGTCGAGCATGTGGTCGCAGTGCAGGTGGGTGAGAATGATGGCGTCGGGGGCGTGCAGCCCGACGTAGCGCTGGAGCGTGGAGAGCGACCCCGAGCCGAAGTCGACCAGAAGCCGGAAGCCCTCCGCCTCGACCAGGTACGCGGAGCAGGGGGACTCGGGGCCGGGGAAGCTGCCCGCGCAGCCGAGGACCGTCAGTCGCATCCGGTCGTCCCAATGTCACGCCGCGTAGTCGACGCGCCGGCAACCGCCCCGTCGATGATCTCTACCGACGCGTACGCCACGCTGCGCAGCCTACGCGTCGCCACTGCGGGTCAAGAATCATCTGCCGGAACATGTCATCAACGTGACACCCGTACGCGTATCGCGCCGGCAGGGCGTCGACGGGCCGGCCGGCGTCCCCGCCGACCGGCCCGAACCGGCTCGTCAGGCCCAGAGCTGCCCCTCCAGGGCGTCCTCGGCGTCCGCGAGGGTGCCGCCGTAGGCCCCGGTCGACAGGTACTTCCAGCCGCCGTCGCAGACCACGAACGCGACGTCGGCCCGGCGGCCGTCCCGCACCGCCTCGTGCGCCACCGCGAGAGCGGCGTGCAGGATCGCGCCGGTGGAGAACCCGGCGAAGATGCCCTCCACCTCGACGAGCTGACGGGTGCGCAGCACCGCGTCCCGGGTGCCCACCGAGAAGCGGCGCGACAGCACGGTCGCGTCGTACAGCTCGGGGACGTACCCTTCGTCGATGTTGCGCAGGCCGTAGACCAGCTCGCCGTAGCGGGGCTCGGCGGCGACGACCTGGATGCCGTCGACCTTCTCCCGCAGGTAGCGCCCGGTGCCCATCAGGGTCCCGGTGGTGCCCAGACCGGCTACGAAGTGGGTGATCGTCGGCAGGTCGTGCAGCAGCTCCGGCCCGGTCGTCTCGTAGTGCGCCCGGGCGTTCGCCTCGTTGCCGTACTGGTAGAGCATCACCCAGTCGGGGTGCTCGGCGGAGATCTGCTTCGCGGTGGCGACGGCCTGGTTCGAGCCGCCGGCGGCCGCCGAGAAGATGATCTCCGCGCCGTACATCCGGAGCAGTTGGACCCGCTCGGTGGAGACGTTCTCCGGCATCACGCAGACCAGCCGGTAGCCCCGCAGCTTGGCCACCATGGCCAGCGAGATGCCGGTGTTGCCGCTGGTCGGCTCCAGGATGGTGTCGCCCGGGCGGAGCCGGCCGGCCTCCTCCGCCGCGCGCACCATGAACAGGGCCGCGCGGTCCTTGATGCTGCCGGTCGGGTTCCGGTCCTCCAACTTCGCCCAGAGCCGCACCGGCGGCGCCCCCTCGGGCACCGTCGGCGAGAGCCGGGGCAGTCCGACCAGGGGCGTGCCGCCGCAGGCCTCGAGCAGGCTGTCGTACCGCGCCATCGCCGGCCGCCGGTCAGCGGGCGGCGACGGCCGACCGCGCCACGCGCGGCGCGATCGCGGCCGCCGCCGCACGGTGCTGACTGATCGCGGCCGCCGCCGCACGGTGCTGGCTGATCGCGGCTGCCGCCGCGAAGCCGAACGCGCCGCCGGCCACGGCCGGCAGGATGGTGACGCTGTCGCCGTCGTTGAGCTTGGCGTCGAGCGCGCCGAGGAAGCGGACGTCCTCGTCGTTGACGTAGACGTTGACGAACCGGTGCAGCGCGCCGGCGTCGGTGACCAGCCGGGCCTTCAGGCCGGCGTGCCGGGAGTCCAGGTCGGTGAGCAGGTCGCCCAGGGTGTCCCCGGCGCCCTCGACGACCTTCGCGCCGCCGGTGTAGCTGCGCAGGATGGTGGGGATGCGAACCTCGATGGCCATGATGTCGTGCTCCTTGATCGGGTGTGCCGCGGTGACGGGAAGGAAGGAATGGGCCGGCGCTGAGAGGTCAGCGGCCGGAACACTCGTAGTCGACCGTCGCCGGGCTCTGCCCGAACATGTAGGACTGGACGGCGTGCGGGTCCACGACGGCATCCACGATCCGGACCGGCTCCTCGGTCACCACGCCGTCGACGATCCGGAAGGAGCGGATCTCCTCGGTGTCGGGCTCGCGGGTCGAGACGAGCAGGTAATGCGCCCCCGGCTCACCGGCGAAGGAGACGTCCGTGCGGGACGGGTAGGCCTCGGTCGCGGTGTGCGAGTGGTAGATGACGACCGGCTCCTCGTCGCGGTCGTCCATCTCCCGCCACACCCGCAGCTGCTCCATCGAGTCGAACTCGTAGAACGTCATGGACCGGGCGGAATTCTCCATCGGGATGTGCCGGGTCGGGGTGTCGCTGCCGACGGGACCGGCGACCACGCCGCACGCCTCGTCCGGGTGGTCGCGGCGCGCGTGGGCGACGATCGCGTCGACGATCGACCGGTCGATGCTCAGCACGCCGACCAGCCTAACGCCTGCCGCTCACACCCGGCGAGGTGGCGGCCGTCACGACTCAGTCGATCAGGGCGTTGAGCAGGGATTCCTGCAAGTAGCCCAGATACGCGTAGACCGACAGCTGGAACACCCGGGAGGAGGTGGGGTCCTCGGCGACCGCGTCGTCGAGCTCCTCGCCCAGGTCCGTGCCGTCCTTGATCTCCAGGCGGACGCCCATCGCCAGCCGGGCGTCGTTGAGCGCGCGCAGCCACGCCTCGGCCGCCTCGGCGTCCAGGCGCACCTCGCCGCCGGCCTCACCGGAGGAGTCGGGCAGGGCGGCGAGGATGGCGCCGGCCTGGTCGATCTTGGCGGTCTTCAGGTCGCCCTCGGTGTACCGGCGGAACTCGGCCGTGCTCGCCGAGTCGTCGGGATAGACCTCGGGGAAGAGCCGGCCCACCACCGGGTCGCTGTGGTCGAAGCCGTCGGTGAGCAGGCCGACCACCTCGGAGGCGACCTTCCGCAGCACCCGGACCTCGTCCAGGGCCAGGTCGGCGACGTACCGGTCGCCCTGACGACGGAACATGCTCACGACCGGTCCACCGTTGCCCACAGCCCGTACGCGTGCAGCTGCGACGCGTCGTGCTCCATCCGTTCCCGAGCGCCGCTGGACACGACGGCCCGGCCCTTGTGGTGCACGTCCAGCATGAGCTGCTCGGCCTTCTCCCGGCTGTACCCGAAGAGCTTCTGGAAGACCCAGGTCACGTACGTCATCAGATTGACCGGGTCGTCCCACACGATCGTCACCCATGGCCGGTCGGAGACCGGCACCTCGTCGGTGTCCGGCGTCTCGACCGGTGCAACCTGTGGAGCCGCCATGCCCCCCATCGTGCCACCGGATTCGGGGAAGCGATGAACCGGAACGCCGCGCCGGCCCGGATCACCCTCCCGGGCGGGCGGAGACGGGTCGGCGCAGCCGACCTCAGGCGAGCAGGATGCCGTGGTCGACAGCATCGGTGAGCACCGCGCCCAACGAGAGACGGATCACCTCGAAGCGACGGGACACCTCGCTGGAGAGCTCAAGCTCCACCTCGCGCAGCGCCCGCTGCGCCCAGGATCGCGCACCGTTCGGGTCGTCGTTGCCGGGCCCGCGCCAGTGCTGCCAGCAGCCCCCGGACAGGGCCACCCCCACCGGCGGCAGGACCTCGACGCGTTCCGCACCGGGAAAGCCGGCCAGCGCGTCGATGGCGCCCGCACCGCTCAACCCCGCCACCCCGGCGGTGCTGGTGACCAGGAGGACCCGGTCCAACTCCCGACCGGCCGGGTGGTCGGCGAGGCCCCAGCGCACGGCATTGGCGATCCGGCGACGCACCCCCGCGGCGAGGGGCGCGCCGAAGACCCGGGCCGCCGCCTCGTCGAGGATGGCCCGGGCGGCCTGGTCGCACTGGGCAGTGGCGAGCAGCGACAGGGCCTCCATCTCCCGGTCGAGCAGCTGCGGCAGGCCGGCGGGGCCGACCCCGAAGACGATCTCCTGCACCACCCGGAGGTGGATGTTGGCCAACTCCAGGGCCAGGTGCTGGCGGATCCGCTGGGCACAGGAGCGGATTTGCCGGTCCAGCCGGTCGCCGACGTCACCCGGGTCCAGGCCGGGCACCACGCTCACCCGGCCGTGCTCGCCCGGCAGCACGGGCGGCTGCGCGCTGGCCCGGCGCAGCCCCTCGTCGGCGGCCCAGCCGACCAGCGCCCGGCGCAGCGCCGCGTGGTCGGCCTGGCCGACCGGGTACCAGCGGGCCCCGGCGAGGCTCGGCACGGCGGCCAGCAGGGCGGCCCGGTGCGCCGCGAGAGAGACCTCGACCGGGTCGACCGGTCGCCGGCCCGACCCGCCGGTGCGGGCGGCCGGCGGGACGGACGCCCCCGCGTCCTCCGTCGTCGTCGCGCCGTCCGACAGCGCGGCCCAGCCGGCCGTCCCCGGGGTGACCGCGAAGAAGACCGTGACGCCGGCGTGGGCCACCTCGGCCAGCAGGTGCAGCTCGGCGGCGGTGAAGGCCTGGTCCGCGGAGATCACGAAGAGCAGCGCGCCGGCCCGGCCGACCGCGTCCAGCAGCACCCGTCCCCCGGCGACGCCGAGCGACCCGGTGTCCGGCGTGTCGAGCACGGCGAAGTGCCGCAGCAGCGGGTCGGGGACGCTCAGCTCCACCCGGCGCGGCGGGCGGGCCAGCGCCGGACCGGCGGCCAGCGGGTCCGCGCCGTACGAGTGCGGCTGCCGGTAGCCCGGCACGTACGCCGCGCGGGTCGGCACCCGAGCGTGGTTGACCAGCAGGCAACTGCCGGCGGGCACCGCGAGCATCCCCGGTTCGAGCCCGAGCAGGGCGGCCAGCACCTGCCGGCGGCCCGCGCCGGCCGGACCGGCGGCCACCACGGCCAGCGGCTCGTCCGGGCCCGGGCTGGTCACCCCGACCCGGGTGGGCAGCGGGGCGCACCGCGGCGGCTCGGCCGACCCACCCGGATCGGGCACGTCGACCGCGCGGAGAGGACCCGGCTTCATCAAGCGGCCTCCCGGTCGGGCGACCGGAATCTTGGCCGGCCGCGTGGGAACTCCGGTGGTGCAAACCGGATGCCGGAAGAGTACGGCGGGGCCTACTGCCGGCCGCACACTTCGGATACTCACCGGTAATCAACAGGTTACTCAACTTCGCTACGTGACGGTACGCGCGCGGACGGATTACCGTCGATATGCTGCTGCGATGAGCCGGTGGGACTTCGTGGGCCGCACGGATGAGCTCAACCGTCTGCTGTCGGCGGTCGGCAGCCCGGAGGGGCGTGGACTGCTCTTCAGCGGCAGCGCGGGGGTCGGCAAGAGCCGGCTGCTGCGCGAGGGCGTCGCGGCCCTGCCCACCGACCGGTACGCCATCTGGTCGGTCTCGGCCAGCGCCACCACCGCCGCGCTGCCCTTCGGCGGGCTGGTCCAGGTGCTCCCGGCCGACCAGCCCCAGGGCCTCTCCCCCGCCGGCATCCTGCGCTGGGCCGTGGACGTGCTGCAGGGACAGGCGGCCGGGCGACGCATCGTGCTCGCGATCGACGACGTGCACCTGCTCGACCCGCCCTCGGCGGCGCTGGTGCACCTGATCTCCCGGGCCGAGAACGCCACCGTGCTCGGGACGCTGCGCAACGGCGAGCAGATCCCGCTGCCGATCCGCGCACTCTGGACCGACGACCTGGTCGACCTGGTCGAGCTGGGCCCGCTGAACCCCGTCGAGACCACCGGGCTGCTCGCCGCGATCCTCGGCGGGCCGGTCGACGCCGGGTCGGCCGAGCGGCTGTACCGGCTCACCGCGGGCAACGCGCTGCTGCTGCGCGAGCTGGTGCTGGCCGCCACCGGTGGCGGCGAGCTGACCCGCACGTACGGGATCTGGAAGTGGACCGGCCGGCTGGAGCTGGCGCCGAGCCTGACCGACCTGATCGACACCCGGATCGGCCAGCTCACCCCCGGCGTCCGGTCGGTGGTCGAGCTGGTCGCGTTCGGTGAGCCGCTCGGCCTGCAACTGCTGGAGCGGGCGGTGGAGCCGACCGACGTGGAGACCGCCGAGGAACGCGGCCTGATCAGCCTGGTGCTCGACGACCGGCGGCTGAACGTGCGGCTCGCCCACCCGCTGTACGGCGAGGTGATGCGCCGGCAGTGCCCGGTGAGCCGGACCCGCCGGCTCCAGGCGACCCTGGCCGACCTGCTGGAACAGGTCGGCAAACGGCGACGCGACGACCTGCTCCGGGTAGCGGTGTGGCGACTGGACTCGGGCACCGCGCAGGACCCGGCCCTGCTGCTCGACGCGGCGGCCCAGGCCTTCGGCCGGTACGACGTGCCGTTGGCGACCCGGCTGGCCCGGGCGGCGCTGGAGGCCGACGGCGGGTTCGACGCCGCCGAACTGCTCGCCACCATCTTGATGTTCGCCGACCGGCCGGACGAGGCGATCGAGGTGCTCGACTCGGTCTCCGCGGACGTCCGCTCCGACCGGCGGCGCAGCCGCTGGCTGACCGTGCGCGGCATGGTCAGCTACTGGGGGCTGAGCCGGGAGTCCACGGTGGAGGAGATCGCCGCCCGGAGCGGGGAGCTGACCGACCTGGCCGACCTGGCCCGGGTCCGCGCCTTCGAGGCCATCATGCGGCTGCACCGGCTGGACACCGCCGTCGCCCTGCGGCTGGCCCGGGCCGTGCTGGACCGCCCGGCCGCCTCGGTGGCCGCCCGGGAGCTGGCCCGGTGCACCATCGCCCACCTTCAGGCCGCCCAGGGCCGGTTCCGGCGCAGCGCGACCGCGATCGCCCGGGTGCAGGCCGAGGCGGGGCGCTGGCGGGGCGACATGCCGTACCTCCAGCTCGCCATGGAGCTGGCCCGGGGCACCCGGCTCGCGCTCTCCGGTGACCTGGCCGGCATCGACGCGATCGTGGCCGACGAGTTCGCCGACCTCGCGGGCGCCGGCGACTTCCGGCTGGGCACCGGCTACCTGGCCATTCTTCAGGCGTACGCGGCGCGGCTGCGCGGGCAGAGCGACGAGGCGTTGAAGACCAGCCTCGGCGCCTGCGCCGTGCTCGCCACCAGCCGGGTGTACGCCGGGCTGGCGCACGCCGAACGCGCCCAGGCGGCGGCGCTGCGCGGCGACGCGGCGCACGCCGCGGAGGCGATGGCCGAGGCGGACCGCACCCAGGCCCCCGGGATGGCGGTGCTCTACCCCTGGCTGGAGCAGGCCCGTGGGGCGGTGCTCGCCGCCAGCGGCGACCTGCCGGGCGCGACCAAGCACCTCGGCCAACTCGCCGACCGGCTCCGCGCGGACGGGCTCACCGGTCACGAGGTGCTGGTCCTGCTCGACCTGGTCCGGCTGGACCAGGCCGCCGCCCAGGTCGGCCCGACCTGTACCGACGGCGGTCGGCGTACGGTGGCGCAGCGCCTGGCCGAGCTCTCCGAGCAGGTCGACGGCGTGCTGCCGCCGCTGCTCGCCCGGTACGCCCGCGCCGCCATGGCGGACTCCACCACCGACCTGCTCGCCGTCGCCGACGGCCTGGCCCGGCTCGGGCTGACCGTCTATGCCGCCGAGGCGGTGGCGATGGCGCTGCACCGGCTGCGGCAGAGCCGCTCCGCCAGCATCGGCCCGGCCCGGGAGCGGCTCGCCACCCTGCTGGGCAGCTGCGACCGGATCTCGACCCCGGCGCTGCAGCGGCTCCGGCCGACGTTGAGCGACCGCGAGTGGGAGGTGGCTCGCCTCGCCGCCGACGGGGTGACCAGCCGGGCCATCGCGGAGCGGCTCTACCTGTCCAGCCGGACGGTGGAGAACCACCTCCAGCGCGTCTACAGCAAGCTGGGCGTGGCCGGGCGGGCCGAGCTGAAGGCCGTCCTCCGGTCGATGCCGGGCCACGACGGCGGCGATTCCGCCTGAACTCTAGGCTGGACCGGTGAGCACCCTTCGCCCCGCGCTGCTGACCGACCACTACGAGCTGACCATGGTCAGCGCCGCCCTGCGGGACGGGACAGCCGACCGCCGCTGCGTCTTCGAGGTGTTCAGCCGGCGGCTGCCGGCGGGCCGCCGCTACGGCGTGGTCGCCGGCACCGGACGGCTGGTCGACATGATCCGGGACTTCCGGTTCGACGCCGACGAGGTCGACTTTCTGCGCCGCACCGGCGTGGTGGACGACCGGGCCGCCGACTGGCTGGCCGACTACCGCTTCACCGGCGACGTCGACGGGTACGCCGAGGGCGAGCTCTTCTTCCCCAACTCCCCGATCCTCACCGTCTCCGGCGGCTTCGCCGAGTGCGTGGTGCTGGAGACGCTGGTGCTGTCGGTGCTCAACCACGACTGCGCGGTCGCCGCGGCGGCCGCCCGGATGGTCACCGCCGCCCGGGGTCGGGCGTTGATCGAGATGGGGTCCCGCCGGGCGCACGAGGAGGCGGCGGTGGCCGCAGCCCGGGCGGCGTACCTGGCCGGTTTCCGGTTCACCTCGAACCTGGCCGCCGGCCAGCGGTACGGCATCCCCACCGCCGGCACCGCCGCGCACGCGTTCACCCTGCTGCACGACGACGAGAAGGCGGCGTTCGCCTCGCAGGTCGCCACGCTGGGCAAGGACACCACGCTGCTGGTCGACACGTACGACATCAGCCAGGGCATCCGCAACGCGATCGAGGTGGCCGGTCCGGAGCTGCGGGCCGTCCGGATCGACTCCGGCGACCTGGCGGTGATCGCCCAGCAGTCCCGGGAGCTGCTCGACTCGCTCGGCGCCACCGAAACCAAGATCATCGTCTCGGGCGACCTCGACGAGTACTCGATCGCCTCGCTCGCCGCCGAGCCGGTCGACATGTACGGCGCCGGCACCGCCGTGGTGACCGGCTCCGGCGCGCCCACCGCCGGCCTGGTCTACAAGCTGGTCGAGGTGGACGGGCGGCCGGTGGTCAAGCGCTCCGAGCACAAGGCCACCATCGGCGGCCGGAAGGTGGCGGTACGCCGGCACAAGCCGACCGGCACCGCCACCGAGGAGATCATCGTGCCGCAGGGCGTACCGGACCGGCACCCCAACGACCGGCTCCTCCAGCGCTCGTTCGTGGTCGACGGCGAGCCGGTGGCGCTGCCGACGCTGGACGAGTCGCGGGAGCACCTGCGGGAGTGCCTGATCTCCATCCCGTGGGAGGGCCTGAAGCTTTCCGGCGGCGACCCGGCCGTCCCGGTGACCGTCGTACCCGCGACCTGACGAAGGAGTGTTCCGGTGAGCAACGCGCTGATCATCGTGGACGTGCAGAACGACTTCTGCGAGGGTGGCGCCCTCGCGGTGGCCGGCGGGGCCGGCGTGGCAGCCGGCATCTCCCGGCTGCTCGCCGCCGAGCCGGACCGGTGGGACCACGTGGTCGCCACGAAGGACTACCACGTCGATCCGGGCGCCCATTTCGGCGACCCGCCCAACTTCGTCGACTCCTGGCCCCGGCACTGCGTGGTCGGCACCCCGGGCTCCGAGTTCCACCCCAACCTGGAGACCGGGCGGGTGGAGGCGATCTTCCACAAGGGCGAGCACGCGGCCGCGTACTCGGGCTTCGAGGGGCACGCCGACGACGGCGAGTGCCTGGCCGACTGGCTGCGCCGGCACGGGGTGGACCGGGTCGACCTGGTCGGCATCGCCACCGACCACTGCGTCCGGGCCACGGCCCTCGACGCCGCCCAGAAGGGTTTTGACACCACGGTGCTGCTGGACCTGACGGCCGGCGTCGCGCGGGACACCACCGACATGGCGCTGCGGACGATGGACGGCGCCGGGGTCGCCATGGTCGGCCGGCCTGTGATCAGCACCGCTTGACCAGGTAATCGCTTGCGGCTGTCGTACCCCCGGTCAAGGATGGCGCCGGAGGTACGGACCGTCGTGAACTTGAAGCCTTACCGGCAGGCACTCGCCCTGCCCGGTCTCCGGTCGCTGCTGCTGGTGTCGGTGCTGGCGCGCATCCCGCTCACCGCGACCGGGGTGACGCTCACCTTCTACGTCGTGCTCGACCTCGGCCGGGGATACGGCGCGGCCGGCCTGGTCGGCGCCGCGTCGACCGTCGGCGCCGCGCTGGGCTCGCCGCTGCTCGGCCGGCTGGTGGACCGGCGCGGCCTGCGACCGGTGCTCGCCCTGACCACCGTCGCCGAGGCGGTCTTCTGGGCCAGCGCCCCCACGCTGTCCTACCCGGTGCTGCTGCCGGCCGCGTTCCTGGCCGGGCTGCTCGCCCTGCCGGTCTTCTCGGTGGTCCGCCAGTCGGTGGCCGCGCTGGTCCCGGCCGAACGCCGGCGCCCGGCGTACGCGCTGGACTCGATGTCGGTCGAGCTGTCGTTCATGGTCGGCCCGGCGCTGGCCGTGGCGCTGGCCACCGCCATCTCCCCGCGCACCACCCTCTGGGCGGTCGGCGCCGGGATCGTCGCCTCCGGCGTCGCGTTCTGGCTGTTGAACCCGCCCACCCGCAGCGCCGACGAGCCGGCGGGCCCGCACCGGAAGGTGTCCCGCCGAGAATGGCTCACGCCCCGGCTGCTCGCCGTGCTGGCGGTGAGCCTCGCCGCCACCCTGGTGCTCGGCGGCACCGACGTCGCGGTGGTCGCCGTGCTGCGGGCCAGCGGCGAGGTCGGCTGGACCGGCGTGGTGCTGGCCATGTGGGCGGTCGCGTCGCTGGTCGGCGGCTTCGCGTACGGGGCGGTCAGCCGATCGTTCTCGCCGCTGGCGCTGATGGCCGCGCTCAGCCTCTGCACCATCCCGGTCGGGCTGGGCGGTTCGCACTGGTGGCTGCTCTGCCTGGCACTCGTCCCGGCCGGGGCGCTCTGCGCCCCGACCATCGCCGCCACCTCCGACGCGGTGAGCCGGCTCGCCCCCGCCGGCGTACGCGGCGAGGCGATGGGCCTGCACGGCTCCGCGGTCACCGTCGGCATCGCGGTGGGCGCCCCGCTCGCCGGCGCGGTGATCGACGCCTCGGCGCCCCTCTGGGGCTTCGCGGTCACCGGTGCCATCGGCGCGCTGGTCGCCCTCGTCGTGCTCCCCGTCGAGCTGCGCCACCGCCGGGAGACCCTCGGCGAGGCCGCCCCCGCCGAGCTGGCCGCCGCCACCACCTGACCCACCGTCCGCTCCCGCGGTCGCCGGTCCGGGCCCTCACCCGTGCCCGCCGACGACCGCGGGAC
>NZ_QGKS01000153.1 GCF_003172935.1 Micromonospora sicca
CGTCGATCCAGGGCAGCGGCCATTCGATGATGTCGTCGACGCCGGGGAGCAGGTGGGCGGCGGCCCGGCCGCGGGGGCCGCAGAGCAGGACCACCCGGTCGGCGCCGGCGGCGACGGCGCGGATGCCGGGGCCGGTGACCAGCACGTCGCCGGCGGCGTCGCTGCGTACCACCAGCACCGTGCCCCGCCGCCGGGCCGGCGCGGTTGGGGCCACCAGGCCGATCCGGTCCAGGATCTGCGCCACCGCCGCGGGCAGGTCGCCGACGACCGTGGGCGCCGAGGCCACCTCGGCCGGTCGGGTGGCCGGGGTGGGGACCATGATCCCCGCGGCGCCGGCCGCCGCGGCGGCGTCCATGTCGGCGCCGATGTCACCCACCATGACGCACCGGGTCGGGCTGGTGCCCAGCGCGCGGGCGGCGGCGTGCACCAGACCCGGCGCGGGCTTGCGGCAGGCGCAGCCGTCCCGCTCGCCGTGCGGGCAGATCTGCCAGGCGTCGAAGGGCCCCAGCAGTTCCTCCACCCGCGTGTTCACCCGGCGCAGCTCGTCGTGGGTGAACAGGCCCCGGGCCAGCCCCGACTGGTTGGTCACCACGGCCAGCCGCAAGCCGGCGGCCCGCAGCCGGTCCAGGGCCTCCCGGGCATCCGGCACGGGACGGACCTTCTCCGGGTCGCCGTTGTAGGGCACGTCCTCGACGAGCGTGCCGTCCCGGTCCAGCAGCACCGCGTCGAAGAGCCCCGGCGGGAACCGGCCAGGACCCGGGTCAACCCGGGCTGACCTGCACTGATCCCGCTCGTGGTCCCCTCGCACGGCGGGCGGGTTCCCGACCCCCCGAGGAGTAAACATCATCTTCGGCGGAGCCGACTCCACCGGCACCCCGGCGCCCGGGGGGTCCGTCGCACCACTCCGCCGTCCGGTGCGGCGTTACCCGCCGCCGCCGAGAAGCTAACCCGGCGGCCGCGTTAGCGGCGGACCGGGCGGGGGTATGGGATTGCGGTGGCGATTGTGGAGAAAGTGATCGACGCGTCCCCGCAGCAGGTCTTCGACGTGCTGGCCGACGGGTGGACGTACAGCGACTGGGTGGTCGGCACCGCGCACGTGCGAAACGTGGAGGACACCTGGCCCCGGGTCGGCAGCCGGTTGCACCACCGGTCGGGGCCGTGGCCGTTCTCCCTGCAGGACTCCTCCACCGTGCTGGTCTGCGAGCCGCCGCGCAAGCTCGTCATCAAGGCGGGGCTCTGGCCGGCCGGCGAGGCGACGGTGGTGTTCACCCTCGATCCGGTGGGCGACGGCGCCACCCGGGTCCGGATCGGCGAGGACTTCGCCGCCGGGCCGCTGCGCTGGGTGCGCAACAAGCTGAACGACCTGGTGCTGCACCAGCGCAACAAGGAGACGTTGAACCGGCTCTCCGACATCGCCACCCGGCAGAAGTCCGACCGATGACGCAGCGGGTGGTCATCACCGGGGCGAGCGCCGGGGTGGGCCGAGCGATCGCCCGGACGTACGCGGCCCGGGGCGCCCGGTTGGGGCTGATCGCCCGGGGCGGGGCCGGCCTGGCCGCCGCCGAGCGGGACTGCCGCCGGCTCGGCGCCGCCGACGTCCGGACGCATCAGGTCGACGTGGCCGACGCGGGCGCGGTGCAGCGGGCCGCGGACGACGTGGTGCACCACTTCGACGGCCTGGACGTCTGGATCAACGACGCGATGGTGTCGGTCTTCGCCCCGACCTGGGAGATCACGGCGGCCGAGTTCCGCCGGGTCACCGAGGTGAACTACCTCGGCACCGTGCACGGCACGCTGGCCGCGCTGCGGCACATGCGGCCGCACGGCCGCGGCGCCATCGTGCAGGTCGGTTCCGCCCTGGCCTACCGCGGCATCCCGCTGCAGTCGGCGTACTGCGCCAGCAAGCACGCGGTGCAGGGGTTCAACGACTCGCTCCGGGCGGAGCTGCTGCACGACTGCCCCGGCGTACGGCTGTGCATGGTGCAGCTGCCGGCGGTGAACACCCCGCAGTTCTCCTGGGTACGCACCCGGTTGCCCCGGCACCCGCAGCCGGTCCCGCCGATCTTCGCGCCGGAGGTGGCCGCCCGCGCGGTGGTCTGGGCCGCGGACCACGGCCCGCGCGAGCTGAACGTGGGCGGCCCGACCTGGCGGGCCCGGCTGGCCAACATCCTCTTCCCCGGCCTGCTCGACCGGCAGCTGGCCCGCAGCGGGTACGACAGCCAGCAGACCGACACCCCCATCGACCCGGCCGAGTGGCGGGACAACCTGGACCGGCCCGGCGACGACAAGCAGGACTGGGGCGCGGAGGGAGTCTTCACCGGCCGGTCCCGCCGGCACTCGGCCACACTCTGGGTGAGCACGCACAAGCGGACGGCTTCGGTCCTCGCGCTGGGCGGGCTGGTCATGGCGGCCACCGGGCTGGCCCGCCGGTTACGCTGACCGACCGGCGTGACGACGCTGCGCCGCCTTCCAGGCGGGCGTCTGTGCGGACCGGGCGGAGACTACTGGCTATCCTCTCACGTGAACACTGTCGGCCGACCGAGGATGTCCGTGATGATCGAACCCGTGCAGTTGCCCGCTCCGTGGCGGGACGCACGCCTGACCGTCGTCGTTCCCACCTACAACGAGGCGGGGAACCTCCCGGTGCTGGTCGAGCGGCTCCTCGCCCTGCCGCTGCCGGGGCTGAAGGTGCTGGTCGCGGACGACAACTCCCCGGACGGGACCGGTGAGGTGGCGGACAAGCTGGCCATCGAGCACCCGGACCGCGTACAGGTGGTGCACCGCGCGGGCAAGGAGGGGCTCGGCCGGGCGTACGTGGACGGGATCGGTCGCGCGCTGGACGGCGGCGCCGAGTACGTGGCGCAGATGGACGCGGACCTCTCCCACCCGCCGGAGGCGCTGCCGGGCATGCTCGGCGCGCTGCTCTCCACCCAGGCCGGCGTGGTGATCGGCTCCCGCTACGTGCCCGGCGGGCAGCTGGACGAGAACTGGCCGCTCTACCGGCGGGCGCTGAGCGGTTGGGCCAACCTGTACGTGCACACGCTGCTGCGGGTGCGGATCCGTGACCTCACCGCCGGCTTCAAGATCTGGCGTGCCGACGCCCTGCGCGACATCGGGCTGGACCGGGTCCAGTCCAACGGCTACAGCTTCCAGGTCGAGATGCACTACCTCGCCACCAAGCTGGGGCACACCATCCTGGAGGTGCCGATCCGCTTCGAGGAGCGCCGCGAGGGCGCCTCGAAGATGACCACCGCCACCAAGATCGAGAGCGCGCTGATGCCGTTCAAGCTGCGCTCCCGGCACCGCAACATCCAGGGCTGAGCAGGAGTTCCCAGCCGACCCCGCCCCGCTTGCCGGGACGGGGTCGCCCCCTCAGCGGTAGACCGCCCGGTGCGCGGCGCCGATCATCCCGGCGTACAGCTCACCGGTGAGCGCGCGGTCGCGGGCCAGCGCGGCCCGGGCCGCGTTCGCGCCGGGCGCGCCGTGCACGCCGCCGCCCGGGTGGGCCGACGAACTGGCCAGGAAGAGCCGGTCCACCGGGGTGTCCGCCCGTCCCAGGCCGGGGATCGGGCGGAGGAAGAGCTGCTGGTACGCGGCCGCGGTGCCGCCGCCGATCGCGCCGCCGACCAGGCTCGGGTCGCCCTGCTCCAGGTCGGCCGGGCCGGCCACGTGCCGCCCCACGATCAGCGACCGGAAGCCGGGCGCGGCCTCCTCCAGCACCTCCTCCATCCGCTCGGCGTGTCCGGTGATCTCCTCGGCGCGCCACTGTCGCCGGAACGGCAGGTGGGTGTACGACCAGAGCGACTCCGTTCCGGGCGGGGAATGGGTCGGGTCGGCCAGCGACATCTGCCCGACCAGCAGGAACGGGTCGCGGGGCACCTCGCCCCGGGCGAGCGCGGCCGAGTAGGTGGTCAGGCCATCCAGGTCGGCGCCGAGGTGCACGGTGCCGGCGGTGGCCACCGTCCGGTTCTTCCACGGCACCGGTGCGGAGAGCGCCCAGTCCACCTTGAGGATGGAGCCGTCCCACTTGAAGTGGGCCAGGTCCTCCACGAGCCGGGGCGGCAGCGCCGCCGCGCCGACCAGGTCCAGGAAGAGCGCCGGGGCGGGGACGTCGGCCAGCACCGCCTTCCGGGCCCGCCAGGTGGCGCCGCCGGCGGTACGCACGCCCATGGCCCGGCCGCGGGCGGTGAGCACCCGGTCGACGCGGGCGCCGTAGTCGATCCGGCCGCCCCGCTCGACCAGCCGGGCCACCAGCGCGTCGGTGATCTTCTGGGACCCGCCGACCGGCACCGGCCAGCCGACCTGCTGGCCGAGCATGGTCAGCAACCAGCCGTACACGCCGGAGCCGGCCTCCTCTGGGGCGAGGTCGGTGTGCAGGGCGCAGCCGGCCAGCAGCGCCCGCCCGCCGTCGCCGTCGAAGAGTTCGTCGCCGAGCTTGCGGACCGGCACGACCAGGCGGCGGGCCAGCCGCAGCGCACCCGAGACCCGGAGCCGGCGCAGCAGGGTGAGCCCGCCGCGCACCGGCGGGAACGGCGTGGTGATGGTGTCGAGCATCGGCTCGGCCACCTCGCACCAGTCGGCGTACGCCTGCCGCCAGCGGTCCCCGTCGCCCGGGGCGAACGCCTCCAGCGAGGCGGCGGTGACGTCGAGATCCCGGTTGACCACCGCGGCCCGCCCGTCGGGCAGCAGGTGGGCCAGCACGTCGGGGGCGTGCGTCCAGGTCAGCCCGTACCGGCCGAGGTCCAGCCCGCGCAGCACCGGCGAGGCGTACCCGAGCGGATAGAACGAGCTGTAGAGGTCGCTGAGGTAGCCCGGGGCGGTCACCTCGGCGGAGCGAATGGCCCCGCCGGGGGTCTGCGTCGCCTCCAGCACCAGGACGTCCCAACCCGCGTCGGCCAGCAGGTTCGCGGCCACCAGGCCGTTGTGGCCGGCGCCGACGACGACGGCGTCCGCGCTCGGCGTGGCGGTCGTGGTCATCCGACCCGCCTACCCGGACGGTTACCGGGCGAAACGCGTTTGCCTTGCCAGGGCCGGGGCATCCACTGCCGCATGTACACGGTTGCGCAGCTCATCGGTGGAGTGTGGGGCGCGGGTGGCGCGGGAGGGGAACTGGTCGTCCACGATCCGGCCGACGGCTCCCCGGTGACCACCGTGCCGGTGGCGACGGCGGACGAGGTGGCCAAGGCGGTCGAGGCCGCCCAGGAGACGGCGACGGAGTGGGCGGGGACCGCCCCGGCGGACCGGGCGGCGGCGCTGCACCGGGCCGCGGACGCGGTGGAGGCCGCCGCGGAGGAGCTGGCGCAGGCGACGACGGCGGAGATGGGCAAGCCGCTGGACGACGCGCGCGGCGGGGTGGCGGCGGGGATCGGCACGCTGCGACAGTACGCGGAGCTGGCGCCGGTGCGCGGCGGCCGGACGCTGCACGGCGGGCAGTCGTCCATCGACTTCATGGCTCCCGAGCCGCACGGCGTGGTCGCCGCGATCACCCCCTGGAACGACCCGGTGGCGGTCTCCTGCGGGCTGCTCGGCGCGGCCCTGGTCACCGGCAACGTGGTGCTCTACAAGCCGAGCGAGCGCACCCCGGCCACCGGCTGGCTGCTGGCGAAGGCCCTCGATTCGGCGCTGCCGGCGGGTGCGCTCTCCCTGCTGACCGGCGGTGGTGAGGTGGGTGCGGCGCTGGCCGGGCAGGCGGTGGACGTGGTGGCCCACGTCGGTTCCACCGCCACCGGCCGGCAGATCGCCGCCGCCGGGGCCCGCACCGGCGCGAAGGTGCTGCTGGAGAACGGCGGCAGCGACGCGCTCGTGGTGGACAGCGACGTCGACCCGGTCTGGGCGGCCGAGCAGGCGGCGCTCGGCTGTTTCGCCAACGCCGGGCAGATCTGCGTGGCGGTGGAACGGATCTACGTGCACCGGGAGGTGGCGGAGGACTTCGTCGACGCGCTGACGCAACGCGCGGAGGCGCTGACCATGGGCCCGGGCCGCGACCCGGGGACGCAGCTCGGGCCGCTGGTGGACCGGCGGCATCGGGACCACGTGCACGGGCAGGTCACCGCGGCGACTGCGGAGGGGGCGCGGGTGCGTACCGGCGGGACGGTGCCGGACGGGCCGGGGGCGTTCTACCCGGCGACGGTGGTGGCCGACTGCCGGCACGAGATGACGCTGGTCCGCGAGGAAACGTTCGGGCCGGTCGCCCCGGTGATCGTGGTCGACTCGTTCACGGAGGGGCTGCGCTGCGCCGCCGACTCGCCGTACGGCCTGGCGGCGACGGTGCTCACCGGGTCGATGAGTCACGCCCAGCGGGCCTGGCGGGAGCTGCCGGTCGGCACGGTCAAGGTGAACTCGGTCTTCGGCGGCGCGCCGGGCGGCGCCGCGCAGCCGCGCCGGGGCAGCGGACAGGGCTTCGGGTACGGCCCGGAGCTCCTCGACGAGTTCAGCACGGTGAAGACCGTGCACATCGAGGCGCCGGGCGGCGGCCACTGGTGACGACGGGACGACGGGAGCCCGGGACCGCTGGTCCCGGGCTCCAATGGTCGGACTGTCAGCGGCGGGCGCGCGCCTCACGGGTCTGCTTGTCGTTCGCCTTCTGGATCGCCTTGACCAGCTCCGGCTTGGTCATCCGGGACCGGCCCGGCACGTCCAGCTTCTTGGCGACCTCCATCAGGTGCTCCTTGGGCGCATTCGCGTCCACGCCGGCGGCCGTCGGTGCCCGCCGCGCGGGGCCGCCCCCGGCTGCCTGCTGGTCGCTGGGGCCCTTGCGGCCCTTCGGCTCCCAGTGGTCGCCGACCTTCTCGAACTCGTGCTTCACCGCGGCGAACGCGGTGCGGTGCGCCCGCTGCCCCTCGCCGTAGGTCTCCACCGCCGAGTCGTGCGTCTTCTCCCACGTCCGCTGGGCCTTCTCCGGGGAGCGCCGCAGCGTGCTGGGCAGTACTTCGCGCCCGGGCATCTCGTCCTCCTCCGTCTCGATGGGTTACCCAATGGAGTTCCCGCACCGCCCGACGGCAAACGGCACCGGTTTGTCGATTTCCCCGGCGGGGTACCGCCCGGGCCACCACGTACGGGCGTGCGCCCGGGCGGCGGAACACAGGGAGCGGTCATGGCAGCGACGACGGAACCGGCGGTCGGCGGTCGGCAGCCGGCCCGGATCCCCCGCCGGATGCGCCAGCTGAGCTGGGCCACCTGGCGCGGGGTGCTGGTCCGCAGCGGGCGGAACTTCGTCAAGGACAACTGCGCCGACTGGGCGGCGGCGCTCACCTACTACGGCGTGCTGGCGTTGTTCCCCGCCACCATCGTGGTGGTCGCGCTGGTGGGGCTGGTCTCCGACGGCGAGCGCACCGTGGACACGGTGATCGACCTGGCCCGGGAGATCGGCGCCGGGTCGGTGGTCGGCAACGACGGCTTCGTCGACGTGGTACGCGGCGTGGTCGAGCAGCAGGGCTCGGCGAAGGTGCTGCTGAGCTTCGGTCTGCTCGGCGCGCTCTGGTCGGCGTCGGGCTTCATCGGGGCGTTCACCCGGGCCTCCAACGCCGTCTACGGGGTCGAGGAGGGCCGCCCGTTCTACCGGCTGCGCCCGCTGCAGATCGGCCTGGCCGGGGTGTCGCTGGTCCTGTTGGCGATCGTCGCCACCGGCCTGATCGTCAGCGGGCCGGTCACCGACGCGGTGGGCGACCGGCTGCACGCCGGCGGGCTGGCCCGGACGGTGTGGAGCGTCGCCAAGTGGCCGGTGCTGGCCCTGGTGGTGATGACCCTGCTCTCCCTGATGTTCTGGATCGCGCCGAACGTCCAGCAGCCCCGGTTCCGCTGGCTCACCCCGGGCGGGGCGCTCGCCCTGCTCGCCTGGGTGGTCGCGTCGTTCGGTTTCGGCCTCTACGTCGCCAACTTCGGCTCGTACGACGTGACCTACGGCAGCCTCGGCGCCGTCATCGCCTTCCTGGTCTGGCTGTACCTGTCCAACTGCGCGCTGCTGCTCGGCGTACAGGTCAATGCGGAGCTGCAGCGTGGCCGGGTGCTGCAGGCGGGCGGCGGGGACCCGGGCGAGCCGGTCCTGCCGCCCCGGGCGCCCGCCGATTCGTGACCGAATGACCGGCTCCCCGGCCCCGGTTTACCGGGGGCCGGCTCGGGCATGTCTGAAGGCATGGAACGTGGCAGCAGCAAGCACTCGCCGAGGGTCGACGACAACATGAGTCAGGAGGTCAGCGGCCTCGTGCAGGGGCCGGGGGCCGGTGGCTCGCGCGTCGAGGAGTCCCGCCAGCCGGAGCCGGCGGGCGAGGACCAGCCGGAGCCGAAGACGGTGACGGCCGGCGCGAGCCGCGGCGGCAACCCGCAGGGTATGAGCATGGACGACGTGGAGGGGCGCAGCCGTCTCGGCCGGTTCATCACCATGACGGCGCTGCCGGGCGACCGGGCGACGCTGATCGCCAACGCCCAGGAGAACGCGGCGCCGGCGGACATCATCGCCGCGCTGGAGGGGCTTCCCGAGGGCATCCGTTACCAGACGATTTCCGAGGTGTGGGCCGCACTCGGGCACAAGAACGAGACAACGCGCTGGTGACCGGATCGGCCCACGATCCGGAGACTCACCGGCGGGCAGAGGAGGATTCATGAGCGGCGTTATCGAGCACGTGGACGTCTCGGTCCCGATCCGGACCGCCTACGACCAGTGGACCCAGTTCGAGGAGTTCCCCCACTTCATGGAGGGTGTCCAGGAGGTGCGGCAGCTCTCCGACACCTTGACCCACTGGACGGTGGAGATCGCCGGGGTGAAGCGGGAGTTCGACGCCGAGATCACCGAGCAGTTGCCGGACGAGCGGGTCGCCTGGAAGTCCACCGGCGGCACCCAGCAGGCCGGGGTGGTGACGTTCCACCGGCTCGACGAGGGCAACACCCGGGTCACCCTGCAGATGGACTTCGAGCCGCACGGCGTGGTCGAGCAGGCCGGCGACAAGCTGGGGGTGGTCGACCGCCGGGCCAAGGGCGATCTGGCGCGGTTCAAGCAGTTCATCGAGCGGCGCGGTCAGGAGACCGGCGCCTGGCGCGGCAAGGTCGACCGGCCGACGCCCTGATCCCCTGACCCCCGAACCTGACGACTCCGATGGCCGCCGGTGCTCCGGCGGCCATCGCCGTGTGCGCCCGGCCGCCCGCGATCGGGTTGTCGGCCACGGCCGTTTGCGATCACCGCACCCGGGTACCGCTGGGGAATGACCGACAACGACAGCCACGTGTGGCGCGACGAGGACCGGACCCCGCTGCGCGAACTGGACCGGGCGATCGCCCGTTCCACGCTCGACGGGCAGGCCGACGACGCCACCGGCAACGACGCCGGTGAGGAGGCCGCGTTCGGGCACGGTCCCGAGGCGGTGGACCGCGGCGCCGGCCCGGAGGCGGAGCGCCGGGAGATGACGGACGCGGACCGGGCGTACCGGCCCTCGACGACCGGGCGGACCGGCCCCGACAGCATGTGAGGTGGGCGGGGCTCCGGTGGCGGGTGGCCGCGGCCCGGAGCCCAGCGCGCCACCGCCCGGGCGCGACTCCCCCGAAACGACAAAAAGTGAGGCCCGGACGGTCGAGAAACCGGACAGGTCATCCAGAATCGGCCGAACGGGTGACGGCAACGCCGGGGTGCCGCGTAAGACTTTCGGGATGCAACAGGGCTCCGGCTTCCTCACCCCACGTCAGCGTCGCCTGGCCTGGCTCGGCTTCCTGCTCGCCGCCGTCCAGGCACCCGTCGCCGCGAAACTGGTCTCCGACGACTCCTGGCTGTTCAGCCTCTGCGTCGCGCTGATGGTGGCCACGGTGATCATCGCGGACGACGCCGGCCGGCGCCGTCCGGCAGGCGCCCCCTCCTCGGACTAGCCCTCCGCGCCGGGGCGCGCCTCGTGCCCCGGTCGCCCCCGGGTGCGGCGCCGCTCCTTCATCTCCGCCTCGTACAGGTGTCGTCGGCCGTCGACCAGCTCGTCGCGGGCTTGGCGGTCCAGCTCCCGGAACAGGGCGTAATAGCCGTCGTCGAAGTCCTCGACGATCTGGAAGGTCCAGCGCCCGGCGATCACGTTCCGGCCGAGCAGGTCCCGGCCGATCCGGTCGGCGACGTCGGCGTGGCCGGCGGCCCGGAACAGCTCCACCGCGTCGTCCAGCATCAGGTCGGCATGGCCGATGAGCTGGTGCAGCGCGTAGAGGTGGCCACGGGCCCGTTCGACGGTCTCCAGGGCCTCACTGAGCTTCCCCAGGGCCTCGACCGTGCCGTCGCTCACGCCGGCCGGGCGGCGGTGCCGCTCGTCGGGTCCGTCGGCGTGTTGTCCCATTCCGTTCCTCCGTGAGGTCGCCCGCGCCGGTTCGCGCGGTTTCCCTTCTGCCCGGTCCCGGCCGGGTCAATCCCCCCGGAGGATGGCGGACACCGTCCCGGCCGACCGGCACTCATCCGGTCGGCCGAGGCCGCCCCGGTCACGGCGTGATTAGCCTCGGTTTCCATGCGTGTGCCGAACAACCGGGTCGCGACCCGTTCCGCCGCCGGCTCCGCGCGGTCCGCCCTCATCGCGCTGACCGCCTCCGTCGGCACCGCCGGGCTGGCCGCGGCCGCCGCCCGCCCCGGGCTGCTCGCCCTGGTCGACCAGCACGCCGCCGCCGTCCGGGACAGTCTGGACGGCGACCGCCGGCCGCTCACGGTCGCCGCGCTTGCCGGGTACGCCGAGGGCGTCCGCGCCGCCGCGATCGAGCACGGCTGGCAGCCGTCCGGCGAACCGACCGACTGGTCGGCACCGGACTGGCTGCACACCCGCCTGCTGGCGGTGTGCGCCCTGGCCCGCGCGCTGGACCCGCGGCACCTGGCCTGAACCGAGGGAAGGTGCCCGCGATCGCCCCGCGGACACCCTCTCCCCCCTGCCACCGGTCGGCTCAGCCGCCCGGACGTTGGAACTGCTGGGTCTCGTCGCCCTGCCCGCCCCGGGCGCCGGACATCGCCTGGGTACGCTCTGCGGCGCTCCGGTCGGCCATCTGCCGCTCGTAGTCGCTGCGCCCGGCACCCTGCGCCTGGCGCTGCTCCCGGACCGCGCGGGATTCCTGCTCGATCCGGTTCAGCCAGCCGTCCCAGCGGTTCTGCATCGGCCTCACCAGACCACCGCCGACGCCGACGATCAGGATGCCGGCCGCCGTGGCGAGCACCGCGATCAGCACCGGCGTGGTCACCGTGGTGGCGATGCCCACCTGGTTCAGCGCGGCGATCACGCCGAGCGCCAGGATGAAGATCGCCGCCAGGTCGGCCAGGATCTTGCCGTACGAGAGCCCGCCCAATGCGCCGGTGATCAGGTCCCGGACCGCGTTGGCGATGGCGGCCGCGATCACCACGATGACGATCGCCACGAAGGCTCGCGGCAGCCAGGCGACCACGCCCCGGATCAGGTCGCTGATCGCGTTCGGCCCCCACACGCCGAACGCGAACTGCAGGGTGAACAGCAGGACGGCGTAGTAGGCCAGTTTGGCCAGGATGTCACTCGCGTCGTACTTGGTTCGCTCGAGCGCCCGTTTGACGCCGCCCCGTTCGACCCAGCGGTCGAAGCCCACCCGTTCCAGCACGGTGTCCACGATCTTGAGGACGGCCCGGGCGATGAGCCAACCCACCACGAGGATCACGATGAACGCGATGGCCCTCGGGATGAAGAGCAGCACCGACCTCCACATGTCGGCCACGGCGTCGCCAATGTCGGCCTGCCCGGCCGCGAGGGTTTTCGGCATGATGTCCCTCCTGTCGCGTGAACTGCGACGTCCGCATACCCGGTCGTTCGTGTGGCACGCCGCGCCACCGGCCGGGATTTTCCCGACATATCCCACCAGAGAGGCCCTGACCTGGCGTAACGGCCGGACCGGCGCGCACCGGAGACCCTCTCCCGCGCGTGATCGGAACGTCCGCGTCACGCTCCGGATAGGCTGCGGTCATGCCAGGCACGGTCAGGCGGATCCCCACGCCATCAGCCCCCGTCCCGCGAGGGCCCGGGGAGCCGGCCGCCGGCGGCTCCGGCGCGGCGGCCGCCGTGCTCGCCCATCCCTGGGCCGGCACGTCCCTCGGCGCGCCCGAGCAGTGGGACCCGGCGGTACGGGCCGTGGTCGATCTGGTCCTCGCCTCGCCCGTCCCGATGGCCCTGCTCTACGGGGACGACCTGGTGCTGCTCTACAACGACGGGTACGCCGAGCTGATCGGCGCCCGGCACCCGGAGGCGCTCGGGCGGCCGGCCGCGGAGGTCTTCGCGGACGTCTGGTCCGAGCCGGGCGCCGGGGAGGTGCTCGAACGGGCGTACCGGCACGGCGAGTCCTTCCTCGAGCGGGAGGCGGTGCTGCCGGCCGACCGGCATCTGGTCGGCGGCGGCGAGCCGGCGGTGTTCACCCGCGGCCACTCCCCGGTGCGCGACAGCAGCGGCCAGATCATCGGCGTGCTCACCGTCGCCGCGCAGACCACCCAGCTCACCCAGCAGTTGCAGAGCCTGAGCGACTTCGCCGCCGCCCTCTCCGGCACCCTCACCCTCGACGACGTCGCCCGGGTCACCCTCCGGTACGCCATCAACTCGTTCGACGCCGACCGGGTCGCCTTCGCGGTCGACGAGGGCGGGACCTGGCGGATGGTCCGGCGGACCCGCGGTGAGCTGCTGGACGAGGCAGACGAGCGGCTCCCGCCGCTGTGGCGGCGCGCCCCGGCCGAGTCGCCCGGCCCGGTCGCGGCGACCGCCCGCAGCGGGGTGCCCTGCTACGTCAGCGACGGCCATCCGCTGCGGGAGACCGCGGTGGACCGGCACGACCAGAAGATCCGGGCGTTGGCCGCCCTGCCGCTGCGCTCCTCGGTGGTCCGGGGCGCCCTGGCGGTCGGCTACCAGACCCCGCACACCTGGTCCGCGGCGGAGCGGGCGCTGCTGATCGCCTCCGCCGAGCTGGTGGGTCAGGCGGCAGAGCGGGCCCGCCGGTTCGAGACCCAGCACGGCACCGCCCAGCTGCTGCAGCGCAGCATGCTGCCGGAGCAGCTGCCCGACCTGCCCCGGCTGCGCATCGCCGCCCGGTACGCCCCCGGGGTCGACGGCAACGCCGCCGGCGGTGACTTCTACGACGCCTTCGTGCTGCCCACCGGCGCGCTGGGCGTGGTCCTCGGTGACGTGGCCGGGCACGACGTGCAGGCGGCCGCGCGGATGGGGCAGGTGCGGGCGGCCCTGCGGGCGCTCGCCCTCAGCGATCCCCGTCCCGACGCGGTGCTAGCCGGGTTGGACCGGCTGGTGTCCAGCCTGGGCGCCGAGGGCGGGACGCAGGAGCTCTTCGTCACCGTGGTCTTCGGGGTGGTCGAGCCGGACCGGGAGCGGATCACGCTGGCCAGCGCGGGCCATCCCGCGCCGTTGATCCGGCGCTGCTCGGCGGCGGGCGAGCCCTTCGCCGAGTACGTCGACGTGCCGCCCGGCGCTCCGCTGGGTCTCGGCTGCCGGCCCCGGACGGCCACCGTGCCGTTCCGACCCGGAGACACCCTGCTGCTGTTCAGCGACGGGGTGGTCGAGCGGCGCTGGCAGGACCTGACGGCCGGGCTGGACGAGCTGGCCGGCGCGGTGACCGCGGCCGGCAGCGGCGACCCCCGGGCGCTGTGCGCGGCGGCCACCGCCGCGGTCCCCGGGGCCACCGAGGACGACGTCGCGGTGCTGGCGGTGGAGCACGCGGTCAAGCCGAGCCGGTCGGTCAGCATGGAGGTCCCGGCCGAGCCGACCGCGCCGGGCCGGGTACGGCACTGGATGACGGCGCAGCTCACCGAGTGGCGGGTGCCGGAGGCGGTGGTGGGCGCGGCGGTGCTCTGCACCAGCGAGCTGACCACCAACGCGTTGCTGCACGCCGGCACCGCCGCCCGGGTGGAGATCGACCTGAGCGCCGAACGGCTGCTGGTGTCGGTCGCCGACTCGGGCACCCGGGGCACGGTGACCCGCACGCAGACCGACACGCTGAGCAGCCGGGGACGGGGTCTGGGCCTGATCGAGGAGCTGAGCGACGCCTGGGGCACCGACCCGACGGTGCGCGGCTCGACCGTCTGGTTCGAGATCCTCATTCCGGCCGGATGAGTCGCGTCGGCGCGCGCCGGGGCGGGTAGAAGGGGAGACATGCCTACCGACAACCGCCGCGGCGTCCTCCTCGACGTGGACGGCACCCTCGTCGACACCACCTATCTGCACACCGTGAGCTGGTGGGAGGCGCTGCGCCAGGCCGATCACCAGGTCCCCATGGCGCTGATCCACCGGTCGATCGGCATGGGCTCCGACAAGCTCCTCGACCACCTGCTGGGGCCGGAACGCGACCGGGACGACGACGGCAGGCTGCGGGCCGCCCACGACGGCTTCTTCGGCGAGTACTGGGAGCGGCTCACCCCGCTGCCCGGGGCCGCCGACCTGCTCCGGGCCTGCGCCGCCCGCGGGCTGCGGGTGGTTCTGGCGACGTCGGCGGCTGAGCGCGAGGTGGCCGCGCTGCGGGCCGCGCTGGACGCCGACGACGCCGTCGACACGGTCACCTCCTCCGCCGACGCGCAGCAGAGCAAGCCGGCGCCGGACATCCTGGTCGCCGCGCTGGAGCAGTCGGGGCTCACGGCGGAGCGGGTGGTGTTCGTCGGCGACTCGGTCTGGGACGTCGTGGCGGCCGGCAAGCTGGACATCCCGTGCATCGGCCTGACCTGCGGCGGGACCAGTCGGGGCGAGCTGGCCGGCGCGGGCGCGGTGGCGGTCTACGACGACCCGGCGGCCCTTCTCGACGGCCTCGCCGACAGCGCCATCGCCACCCTCGGCTGACCCGCCGGCGCCGTCGCCGGGCGCCCCTGGGTGGGGCGGATCCCGGGCAGGGTGACCGGCCCCACCCGGAACAAGCGGACATCGAGGCATAGCGGACGGGAGTACGGGGCACTGGTCACCACCTGCCCGCGTCGCGGGCGGCGGGAAGGTGGTGCCGTGGAACCCGTGGACGTCGCGCTCGCGCTGGTGGGTGTGGGCGCGCTGCTGGCAGGGATCCTGCCGCGCGTGCTGGAGCGGCGCCCGCTCTCCATGCCGATCGCCTTCCTCGGCCTCGGCATGCTGGTCTTCCTGCTTCCGACCGGGCTGCCCACGCCGGACCCGCTGCGTTGGCCCGAACTCACCACGCATCTCACCGAGATCGGCGTGATCGTGGCACTGATGGGTGCCGGGTTGAAGATCGACCGGCCGCTGAGCTGGGCCCGCTGGTCGTCGACCTGGCGACTGCTGGCCATCGCCATGCCGCTGTGCATCGCGACGGTGGCGCTGCTGGGCTGGTGGTGGGTGGGCCTGGCGCCGGCGGCGGCGCTCCTGCTCGGCGCGGCGCTCGCCCCCACCGACCCGGTGCTCGCCGCGGACGTGCAGGTGGGCGAGCCGACCGACGTGGAGGACTCCGAGGACGAGGTGCGCTTCGCGCTGACCTCGGAGGCGGGGCTAAACGACGGCCTGGCCTTCCCGTTCGTGTACGCCGCCATCGCCATCGCCACCACCAGCCTCGCCCCGGCGGACTGGCTGGCGCACTGGCTCACCGTCGACGTGCTCTACAAGCTCGCCGTCGGCGTCGGGGGTGGGCTGCTCATCGGCTGGCTGCTCGGCAAGCTCTTCTTCCGGGCGCCGAGCGAGCTGCGGCTGGCCCGGCACGCCGAGGGCTTCCTCGCGCTGGCCGCCACCTTCCTGGCGTACGGGCTGGTGGAGGTGGTCGGCGGGTACGGCTTCGTGGCGGTCTTCGTGGCGGCCCGGGCGATCCGGGCGGCGGAGCGGACCCACGAGTTCCACTCGGTGCTGCACGACTTCGCCGAGCAGATCGAGCGGTTGCTGACCGTCATGCTGCTGCTGCTCTTCGGCGGCGCGGTGATCGGCGGGCTGCTCGCCCCGCTGACCTGGCCGGCGGCGCTGGTCGGGCTGGCGCTGGTCTTCGTGGTCCGGCCGCTGGCCGGCTGGCTGTCCCTGCGCGGGGCGCCCGGTCGGCCGGCCGAGCACTGGGTGATCGCGCTGTTCGGCATCCGCGGCGTCGGCTCGTTCTACTACCTGGCGTACGCCACCAGCAGGACGGACTTCCCGCAGGCGGAGCTGATCTGGGCCACCGTCGGCCTGGTGGTGATCGTCTCGGTGGTGGTGCACGGGATCGCGGCCACCCCGGTCATGCAGCTGCTCGACCGGGCCGGCGAGCGGACGCAGGAGCACCCGGAGCGGGGACGCGCGGAGGAGCCGGCGCTGGGCGGCGCCCGAAGCTGAGCGGGGGTCGGCCGAGGGCTGGCCGGCCGCGCCGGGCGACCGGGCCGGCGCCGGGCGCCACGCCGAGCGAGGGACGATCGGGCGAGGGTGGGCGCCGATCAGCCGGGCGGGCCGAGCAGCCGGTCGACCAGCGCCCGGCCGAGGTCCCGGCCGGAGAGCCAGGCGCTCTGTACCCGGGGCCTGCCGAACGCGTCGCCGGCGATGCCGATCCCGTCGTCGTCGAGGTGGAACGTCCCGTCCCCGCCCGTGGCGGGCTTCGCGTACGTCCAGCGGTGCACGTGCACCAGCTCGGCCGGTTCCGGGAGGCCGAACAGGTCCCGGACCGCCTGCTCGATGGCGGGGCCGGCGGCGGTGGGCTGCGACAGGTGACCCGAGGCGAACTCGGGGGTGGTGTGCGCGACCAGCACCGGCGCGCCGTCCCCCCGCCGGTCCCCGTCGTCGCAGACCAGACTGAGCACCGGATGCCCGTTGACGAACGCGGCGCGGAAGTCGGGCCAGCGGCGGGCCGGGAAGCGCAAGACGCCGCTCAGCGTCGGCGACCAGCGCTGGCCGGTGACCGCGCGGGTCGCCGCGCCGAGCGCGGGATCGAGCAGCAGGGCCGCCTGCGGACCCGGCATGGCCAGCGCGACCGCGGCGCAGGACCGGCCGTCGACCCGCGGCCCGGGCTCGACCGTCAGCACCAGCCGGTCGTGCACCACGGGCAGGTCCCGGGCCAGGTGCTCGACCAGCGAGCGCAGCCCGCGCGGGGCGGCCCAGCGCGTGGGGCCGCCCGGCAGCTCCCGGCGACCCTCCGGCCCGTACGCGACCAGGGTGTCGGTCCACTCCCGGGCCAGCCCGGCGGACCGCCACTCCTCCGCCACCGCCGCGAAATCGGAGTGGTCGACGGTGAAGTAGGCGGCGCCGAGGTCGGCGGGGCGGCCGTCGAAGCGCTGGCTGGCCATCCGGCCGCCGGTCACCCGGGCCCGCTCGCGGACCTCCACCGGGATGCCGGCCCGGACCAGCTCGGCGGCGCAGGCCACCCCGGCGATGCCCGCGCCGACCACCACCACACCCGCCCCGTCCACCGTCACCCGGTGATCGTATGCGGGCCCCGCGGAGGCGGCATGAACGGCGCGGACCCGGGGTACTGGCACAGGCGTTCGAAGAGAGGTGATCGAGATGACCGACCGCGACAGCGGCAGGCCCAACCCGCAGGCCGCCATCAAGGACCCCGACGAGTGGGTCACCGGCGAGGAGCCGCCGACCGCCGCGCAGGAGTCGTACCTGCACACCCTCGCCCGGGAGGCCGGCGAGGAGGTGCCGGAGGGCCTGACCAAGGCGGAGGCGTCCCGCCGGATCGACGAGCTCCAGGCGGAGACCGGGCGCGGGCAGTGAGTCAGCGCGGGGGCAGGCGGTGCAGTTCGACCTGGTCGAGCCGCCCCGCCGCCACCCGCGCGCTCAGCCAGGTCGCGTACGGCTGGGCCCGCCGGTCGGTGGGCGACCCCGGGTTGAGCAGCCGCAACCCGCCCGGGGCGACGCTGTCCCACGGGATGTGGGAGTGCCCGAAGACCAGCAGGTCGCAGTCGGGGAAGCGGGCCGCACAGCGTTCCTCCCGCCGGGTCTTCGGCCCGGTCTCGTGCACCACCGCCACCCGCAGCCCGGCGAGCTCCACCCGGGCCACCTCGGGCAGCCGGGCCCGCAACTCGGGGCCGTCGTTGTTGCCGTGGACGGCGACCAGCCGGCGGGCCCGCGCCGCCAGCGCGTCCAGCAGCGACACGTCCACCCAGTCCCCCGCGTGCAGCACCACGTCGGCCGCGTCGATCGCGGCCCAGAGCGGCGGGGGCAGGTCCCGGGCCCGCTTCGGTACGTGGGTGTCGGCGGTGATCACGAGCTGCATCCCCCGATCCTCCCCGCCCCCGCCCGACCTGTCGCGCCGGATCCCCGGACGGCGACGCGCCGGCCGGGCAGCGCCGGCTCAGGCGCCCTGGCCCTGGTTCTGCATCAGGCCGCCGTCGATGAAGTACGTCGAGCCGGTCACGTACTCGGCGTCGTCGCTGGCCAGGAAGACGGCCAGCTTGGCGATCTCCTGCGGCTGCGCGGCCCGCTTCCACGGGATGCTCTGCACCTGCTCCTCCAGGTACTGCGGGTCGTCGATGGCCCGCTGGTTGAACGGGGTGAGCACCATGCCGGGACCGATGTTGTTGACGTTCATGTGCATGGGCGCCACCTCCAGGGCCAGGCTCTTGGCCAGTTCCAGCATGCCGCCCTTGCTGGCGTCGTAGTCGGCGCCGCCGGCCCGGGCCACCTCCTGGTGGATGGAGGTGATGTTGATGATCTTCCCCTGGCCGCCCTGGTCGCGCCGGTGCTGGACGAACCGGCGGCAGCAGAAGAACATCCCGTAGAGGTTGGTGCGGATGCACCGGTCCCACGTCTCGGTGTCCAGGTCCGCCACCGGAATGCCGGAGGCGTCGACACCCGCGTCGTTCATCAGCACGTCCAGGGTGTCGAACTCGGCGAGCGCCTCGTCGAACATCGCCTCGACCTGATGCTCCACACTGATGTCGCCCTGCACCACCACGGCCCGGCGGCCGGCCTTCTCGATCTCCGCCCTGGTGTGGTTCGCGCCGGCGTGGTCGTGCAGGTAGTGCACCACGACGTCGGCGCCCTCGCGGCCGAACTCGATGGCGGTGGCCTGCCCGATCCCCGAGTCCGAGCCGGTGATCAGGGCGGTCTTCCCGGCGAGTCGTCCGGTCATCTGCGTGCTCCCTCCGTGGTTCCCGCACCGGTCGGCACGGCTTGTCGCGCGGACGCCCCGAAGCGTTCCTCGGCCTCGGTGAGCCGGCCCGCCGCGTTGATCAGACCGATGTGCGAGAAGGCCTGGGGGAAGTTCCCCAGCTGCTCACCGGTGGTCTGGTCGACCTGCTCGGCGTAGATCCCCAGGTCGTTGACCCGGGCGGCGAGCCGCTCGAAGAGCCGACGCGCCCCGTCCACCTCGCCGGCCTGGGCCAGGCAGCCGACCAGCCAGAACGAACAGATCACGAAGCCGGCCGGGTCGTCGTTCCAGCGCCGCAGCAGGCCGTCCCGGGAGAGCCCGCGTTCCACCACGTCAATGGTCGAGCGCATCCGCGGGTCGTCCGCGGGCAGGAAGCCGACCAGCGGCATGAGCAGCACCGAGGCGTCCAGTTGGTCGGAGTCGAAGGCCCCGGTGTACGCGCCGAGCCGCTCGTTCCAGCCGCGGGTCAGCACCACCTCCCGCACCTCGTCCCGGGCCGCCGCCCAGCGGGCCACGTCCCCGGCGTCGCCGATCCGCGGCCCGAACCGCACCGCCCGGTCCAGCGCGGTCCAGCACTGCACCTTGGACGACACGTAGTGCCGCTCGGCGTCGCGGGCCTCCCACATCCCGGCGTCCGGCCGGCGCCAGTCCACCACCGCCTGATCGGCCAGGGCGTGCAGCAGGTGGTGTACGTCGGGCGTCATCGGGTCGAGGTAGTGCCGCATCAGCCAGGCGTCGTCGAGGATCTCGCCGAGCACGTCGTTCTGCCGCTGCTTCCAGGCGTTGTTGCCGACGAAGACCGGCCGGCTTCCGGCGTACCCGGAAAGGTGGTCGAGCGGGTGTTCGGTGAGGTCCCGCTCGCCGTGGACGCCGTACATGATCGGCACCGGATCGTCGCCGATCCGGCCCATCGCTCGGGACACCCAGCTGAACTGCCGATTCGCCTCGTCCGGGCAGGCGGCCCGCCAGAGCGCCTGGAGGGTGAAGCTGAAGTCGCGGACCCAGACGTAGCGGTAGTCGTAGTTGCGGTCGCCGCCCAACTCCTCGGGCAGCGACGTGGTGGCCGCCGCCACGATCGCCCCGCTGGGCTGGTAGGTCATGCCCTGCACCACCAACGCGCTGCGCCGCACCTGCTCCCGGTACCGGCCCCGGTACTGGTCGCGATGCAGGTCGGCCCAGGACCGCCACCCGGCGACCGCGTCGGCCACCACCCGATCGGCGTCGGGCAGCGCGGGCGGACCCGGGCCGTAGGTCTCGGCGTACCCCAGTGTGAGGTGGTGGCTGGTGCCGGAGCGAGCGGTGAACCGGCCGGTGGCCCGGCCGGCGCCGAGGTCCAGCGGCACGTTGGCGCGCAGGCTCAACCGGCAGGCGCCGGCGGTGCCGTCGATCTGTCCGTCGTCGGATCCGGTGAGGTACGCGCTGACCCGGCCGTACTCGAAGCGGGGCTGGTACTCCATCCGCATGGGGACCTCGCCGGTGAGTCCCTCGACCAGCCGGGCGAGAACGCGGGGCGAGCGCAGGCCGATCTCGTGGCCGCGCGCGCCGGGCTCCAGCGCCAGGGTGTCGGTCACCGCGACCGAACCGGTCCGGGTGGTGAACACGGTACGCAGCACCAGCGTCTCGTCCAGATAGGACCGTTCACTGGTGAAGTCCTCCTCCGGGCGGATCGTCCAGTGCCCCGCCCGATCGTCGAGCAGCCGGCCGAATACGGAGGGCGCGTCGAAGCGCGGCGGGCACCACCAGTTCACCGAACCGGCCCGGTCGACCAGCGCCGCACTGTGCCCGTCCGCCAGGAAGCCGTGCTCGCCTATCCGTCCGCTGTCCACGCCGGTGTCTACCCGGGTGCACGGGCGGCATGCCGCACGCCCGGCATCCGCCCTGCGCCCAGCGCATGTCCACCGACCGGCGCGTCCGGCGGGCATCCGACGCCGGCCGGGCGTTACCGCCCGACGGCGGTGGGAACCCGGGCGGTTGACGAAGGAGGATGCTCATGACCAGACCCTCGACTCCGACCGCGGCCTGGCAACCCGGTATGCCGGGCGGCGACAACCTCCCGTCCGGTCCGGCCGGCCGGCCGGCGGCGCCCAGCGGGGACGGACACGGACCGGAGCCGGGTCCGCCGACCGTGACGATCGGCTCGTACCCGGACTATCCGTCCGCCCAGCGCGTGGTGGACTACCTGGCCGACAACCGGTTCCCGGTGGAACGCAGCGCGATCGTCGGGACCAACCTGACCCTGGTGGAGACGGTGATGGGCCGGATGACCACGGGCCGGGCCGCCCTGGTGGGCGCCGGGACCGGCGCCTGGTTCGGGCTCTTCATCGGGTTGCTCTTCGGCATCTTCACGGCCGGCAACTGGGTCGCGGTGATCCTGGTCGGGCTGGTCATCGGCGCGATCTGGGGCGCCGTCTTCGGCGCGGTGGCGCACGCGATGACCGGGGGGCAGCGCGACTTCACCTCGGCCAGTTCGTTGCGGGCCGGCCAGTACGCGGTGATCGTGGACGCCGACGTGGCCGACCAGGCACGGCAACTGCTGGGTCGGATGCACCTGACGCCGACGGGCGCGACCGCCCGCTGACCGCGTCGACGACGCCCCGGCGCCCAGCCCGCGCCGGGGCGTCAGTCGTGGTACGTCAGCTCCCCGGCCACGATCGGCGCGTCCACCCGGTTCTCCGCTGGGGCGAGCGGGCACGCCCACCGGTCGTCGTACGCGCAACTGGGGTCAAACGTGGGAGATTGTTGACGCCCGACAGGGCGACAACGAAACAGCCCCGGGCAGCGCGCCAACGCTGACCCCGGGGCCTAGCCCGGAGGTAGCCGGACATGCGAACCAGCCTAACCCCCACCGCCACGCTCGCCGTGGCCGCTCTCACCCCGTTCCGCCCCCGTAACCGCCGTGAGGCTGCCGCCCTGCTGGCGACGTGGGCCCGCCGGGACACCCTGACCCCCGCCGACGTTGCCGCCGTGCTGGCGACCTTCCGGGCCCGTGGCGGTGCCCGATGAGCCAGGCTGTCAAGGCTGCGATGCGCGCCACCCTTGACCTCAAGCCCACTGAGCGGATGGTGGTTCTAGTGATCGCTGCCCACCAGAACCAGGAAGGTGACGCCTGGCCGTCCGTCCAGACCATCGCGGATCACGTCGGGTGCTCCACCCGCACCGTGCAACGGGCCCTCGCCAAGCTGGTTCAGCTCGGCCGCCTGGTCGTCCGCCAGGTGGCGAACGTCGCCACCCGGGTCTACCGGCTGGTGACGGGACAGCCGGCCCCGTCCGGGGGTGACAACCAGCGTCCGGGGGTGACGAACGGCGGGCCCGGGGGTGACACCCGTAGCGTGTCGCCCGAAGTTGAGAAGACCAAAGAGAAGAACTACCGCGCCGGCGCGCGAGACTGGCGTCAGTGGTTGAAAACCAAGAACCCCAACCCCAACCCGCAGCGACCCCCGTACGGCCCCGTAGAACGCCGTGGGGCCGCTCTGCCGGTAGCTGACAGGGCGGAGCAGTGCCCCAGCCACCGGGGCAGCCCCCGGGGCAACTGTGGCCCGTGCCGTTCTGAGGCCCTGGCGGGTGACCGATGAACGCTCGCCGTATCGCCAGCATGGCTGGCACCGTGGCAGTAACCGTGATCGCTGCCGTTGGTAGCTACGACCACATGCGGGAACTAGCCCACCGGGCCGGACAGGGCCCGCTACTGGCGGCCCTGCTCCCGCTATCGGTTGACGGCATGATCCTTGTTGCCACCCTGGCTCTCAACGATGGTCGCCGCTCCCGCTGGTCGGCGTGGCTGGCGTTCCTGGTCGGCGTAGCCGCTTCCCTGGCCGCCAACGTGCTGGTTGCCGACCCCCACCCGGTGGCCCGGGTTGTGTCCGCATGGCCCGCCGTGGCGTTGCTGCTCACCGTTGAGGTACTGGCCCGTTCCGGGAAGGGGCTGGAGGTTCCGGCGGAACCTGTTGCCC
>NZ_QGKS01000315.1 GCF_003172935.1 Micromonospora sicca
CGCCGCCGCAGCCAAGGAAAAACCGACCGAGAGATCAAACGCTGCCTCAAGCGCTACATCGCCCGCGAAATCTACCGACGCCTCGAAACCCCGCCCTCAGAGCTTGACGCAGCATAGGAGCGTCCGGAACCGCCGGGGCCCACGGCGGTTGTGCATCCGCGGTGAGCCATCGGCGCGGCGCGGCGGCACCGCACCCAGCCAGCTCATGGTCAGTAACCGGCGCGGGATGTCTCGGAGACGCGCGGTGCGCGTACAGTTCCGGGTCGGACTTGGGGTGGGCCGGGTAGATCCGGCGCAGGGAACGGGACGAGACAGCGACGGCATGACGGCGGACAACATTACCGAAAACGGTCAATACGGCATTGACCCCGGCCGGCTGGAGACCTGTCTCAGCGTCTTCGAGGCGTTGGAGGACCTGCCTCCCGATCACCCCGACGTGGTGCGGGTGCAACAGGCCACCGCGAAGCTCTACAAGGTGATCAAGCAGCGGCGACGCGAGGAGCGGCGGGATGCCATCGCGGCGGCCGACCGCGCGGTGACGGCGGCCACCGCCACCGGCGCCCCCGGCCGAATCGACGACGAGACCCAGGGCATCCCGCTCGCCTCCCCCACCGCGGGTGCCACGGCCGGTCTTTTGCACAATCCGCGCGGCTGCTACGTCTGCAAGCAGCGCTACCGCGAGGTGGACGCCTTCTATCACCAGCTCTGCCCGCCCTGCGCCGCGCTCAACCGGGAGCGCCGGAACGCCCGCACCGACCTGACCGGCCGGCGCGCGCTGCTCACCGGCGGCCGGGCGAAGATCGGCATGTACATCGCGCTGCGGCTGCTGCGCGACGGCGCGCACACCACGGTGACCACGCGGTTTCCGCACGACGCGGTCCGCCGATTCGCCGCGATGCCGGACAGCGGGGACTGGCTGCACCGCCTGCGGATCGTCGGGATCGACCTGCGCGACCCCGCCCAGGTGATCGCCCTCGCGGACACGGTCAGTGGCCAGGGACCACTCGACATCCTGATCAACAACGCGGCGCAGACCGTCCGGCGCACTCCCGGGGCGTACGCGCAGCTCGTCGCCGCGGAGGCGGCGGCCCTGCCGGACGGCCCGCTGCCGGAGATGATCACGTTCGCCAAACCGGCCGGCCGGGGCGACTCGGCGGGCAGCCTGATCGCCCCGCCGCAGCCGGCCCCGATCAGCCCGCAGGCGCTCACCGCGCTGGCGCTGACGAGCGGCTCCGCCTCGCCGGAACGGATCGCGGCAGCCACCGCCATCGACGCCGGCGGTCTGGTGCCGGACCTCGACCCGGTGAACAGCTGGGTGCAGCGGGTGCACGAGGTGGACCCGGTCGAGCTGCTCGAAGTGCAGCTGTGCAACGTGACCGCGCCGTTCGTGCTGGTCAGCCGGCTGCGACCGGCGATGGCCGCAGCGCCCGCCCGGCGCAAGTACGTGGTGAACGTGTCGGCGATGGAGGGCCAGTTCGCCCGCGGCTACAAGGGGCCGGGGCACCCGCACACCAACATGGCCAAGGCGGCGCTGAACATGCTGACGCGGACGAGCGCCCAGGAGATGCTGGCCGACGGCATTCTGATGACCAGCGTCGACACCGGCTGGATCACCGACGAGCGGCCGCACCCGACGAAGGTGCGACTGGCGGACGCCGGCTTCCACGCCCCGCTGGACCTGGTCGACGGCGCGGCCCGGGTCTACGACCCGATCGTCCGCGGCGAACAGGGCGAAGACCTGTACGGCTGCTTCCTGAAGGACTACGCGCCCTGCGCCTGGTGATCAGCGCACCCCAGTACGGACGCTGGCGGGGCACGTCGACGGCGGTGAGCGCGCCAGTAAGCGGCTCGGCAGGAAGGCGCGTCAGCGCAACCGCCGGGCGGTGAAGCTGGCTGGCGGCTCGGCGATCGCGGCCTGGGCCGCGATCAGCTGGATCTCCCGGGTGCCCGCCGCGAGGGTCGCCTCCAGGACGGCGAAGACGGAGGCGATGGTGCGTTCCAGTGCCGTCGCGGGCGAGCCCGTCGTCCACAGATGCGCGAGGTACAGCGCGGCGGTGACGTCGCCGCCGCCGTTCGGGTTGATCGGCAGCAGCGGCGTGGTCACCGCCCAGGCGCCCTCGTCCGAGACGGCCACCACCTCCAGCGACCCCACCGGCACGTCGCCGTGCAGCACGCTGGTCACCAGGACGTGCCGCGGTCCCGTCTCGCGCACCACGTCGACCGCCTCCAGCACCTCCGCCAGCGAGTTCGTCCTACGGCCGGCGAGAAAGTCCAGCTCGAACTGGTTCGGGGTGATGATGTCCGCCCGCGGGACCACGATGTCCCGCATGTACTCCGGAATGCCCGGCCGCACGAACATCCCGCGGCCGGCGTCGCCCATCACCGGGTCGCAGCAGTACACCGCGTCCGAGTTGGCCGCCTTGACCTTGTCCACCGCGTCGAGGATCACCGCGCCCATCGCCGGGTCGCCCTGGTAGCCCGACAGGACCGCGTCCGCGCTGCCGAGGACCCCGCGGTCCGCGATGCCGGCGATCACCTCGGCCACGTCGGCCGGCGCCAGCAGCGGCCCGCGCCACGCGCCGTACCCGGTGTGGTTGGAGAAGTGGACCGTCAGTACCGGCCACACCTCGTGCCCGAGCCGCTGAAGAGGGAAGGCGGCCGCCGAGTTGCCGACGTGGCCGTAGGCGACCGAAGACTGGATCGACAGGATCTTCACCGGCTCATGATGGCGGTTCCCGCCGGTGCCGCACCTACTGCCCGCCGTTTCTGTCGGGTGACCCACTCCCGGGCCGTTCCTCGATGAGGAGGCCACGGGGACGGGTCTCTCACGCCATGGTGGCGGCCCCGGCCAGGCAGGCCACCACAAGCGGCGAGACCCGCACGGTCCGTGATGGGCCGGACGCGGCAGCACCCTTCCTCCAGCTACCCCCGGTCGGCATGAGCGCGCACCGGCTACGTCGGTGTCTTCGACGCCGTCCAGGCGGGATCAGCGCCGGGGCGACGGCTACATCCGGGAGCGAAGGCCGTTGATGATCTTCTCTGCCGTTGCCCGGTCATCGGCCGGGACGGTCGCGAGGGCCGCCACGTAGAGGCTTTCCCCCGCCGACCCCGGTCCGAACGCACCGGTTGGCGCCTTCCAGACGTGCTCCATCATCAACTGGACGAACCTGTCGCCGAAGAGGTTCGGCTCGGTCGTGCGGTCGGCGAGCCACGTCGTGTCGTCAACGGCCCGTACGGGCCCGAGCGCGAACGGCGGCCGTAGCCGAGACACGGCGTCGGAGTCGCACGGCTGCGAACAGGCTGCCAGCAACACCCGCAGGCTGGCCTCCCGCAAGGAGTCGGAGGAGTCCTCGGTGCATTCCCACTCGGCGGCTGAGGAGGCGCCCACGTCGGGCAGGCTGAACACCACGCAGTGCCAGGGGTATGTGCTGGGCAGCATGAACACGATGGGCAGCCCCTGCTGGCGGAAGGCCGTCGCCTCGCCCGAGGCGAACAGCGCTCCGCTGCCGGTGCCCGAGCCGCTGATGGACGGCAGTGGCATCGGCGTCGACAGGGGATAGTGGGGGTCCCGCGGCAGGGATGGCATCGGGACCCGCGCGGCAGCCCGGTCCACCACCGCGGCCTGGGCCCGCCCCAGCGGCGTCGCGGCGGCCCTACCCAGGGTGCAGCCGCCCCAGGAGAGTGTCCCGACGATGAGGAGCACCGCGATCCAGGACAGCTTCATCCGCCGGCGCCGCGACCGCTCGGCTTCCAGCCAGTTGCCGGGCGTCTCCTCATCCGGGCGGGCCACCCCGCTCAGCACCTTGCGTAGCATCGTGCGGCCATCTCCTGCGCCACGATCCGCGTCGCTTCGAACATGGCGTCGCGGGCCGCGTACGGCGTGTCCAGCTGCGCCTCGATCGTCACCGTGCCGATGCGCACGCGCACCTGCGCGAACTGCCGGACGCCCTCGTATGTCCCGCCGTACTCGAAGGACTCGTCGCCGATCCGGACGGGCGTCGGCTTCGCCTGGCAGTTGGGGCAATAGGCGTTGACGACCTCGTACCGGGCCCGCTGCGCCGCCGATTCCCCCTGCGATCGCGTCGACCGGACGTAACCGAACCACAGGTGCACCTCCGCCCGGTGGGCGCCCTCGCCCGCCCAACCCGAGAACTCGCACCAGCTTTTCGCGGGCCCGATCTCGGGCGGTGACTTCGACGCATCCGGCACCAGCCGGGCGATCGTCTCCGGGCGGACGAAATCGCACACGTCGATCGAGCGGTCTTTGGCCGGTACGTCGGCGGTCACGGCCTGCCAGCCGAAGAGGCCCACACCGAGTGCCCAGCCAACCATCAGCGCACAACATAGCCAGATGCGGGTCTGCCGCGGCATACCACGGAAGTGTGGAACCTCGCCGCACTCATCCCTACCGACGAGCACCAACCCGACAATCTGGTGTGACCCCGGCGCGTGCGTTCGTGATCCCGAACCTGCAGCCACCCAATTTCGCTGCGAGCGCTCGCCGAGACCGGCCTGGCCTGACTGCCGCAGCAGCGACTGGCGGGGCGGTCAGCTACGGGAGCGCGGCAGGCAGCACTTCTTGTACTTGAGGCCCGAGCCGCACCAGCAGGCGTCGTTGCGCTCCGGCGGCCACGGAATCTGCGCGCCGGGGCGGGTCGCCAAGTCTCGCGCGTAGCGGGTGCGGACCTCCGGATCCGTCGGCTCCCCGTCGTGCCGGCTGGCGTAGTCGGTCAGCCCATCCACCGATGCGCTGAGCACGCTCAGCCCGGTCCGACCGGCGTTGGTCTGCTGGACGAGGTGCCGTTCCAGGCGGCCCCGGTGCGCGTCCCAGTCCGGCCCGTACGCCTCGGTCAACTCGGCGTGCTCGGCGAGCAGGCGGTCGAACTCGGCCCGGGGCCAGAAGAGCAGGTCGGGCTCCGTGCCCTGCCGCTGCTCCGCCCGGCGGAGGAGCTGAGTCTCCAGCCGGTCCGACAGATCGTCCTGCCGATCATGCGGCAGGTTCAAGTCCCGGCGCACCCGGTGCCGCTGCTGCAGCAGGAAGAACAGGACGCCGGGCGCCTCCGGAGGGCCGACCTCCACCGTCGCCTCGGCGGCGGGTACGGCCTCCGTGGGTGCTCCCGCCGCGGTGGCGCGCCTGCCGAGCACGGTATCGACCGCCTCGCTCAGCCACTCCTCGGCGATCACGGAGAGACCGCCGGCGTCCAGGGCCGCGCTGACGTACACCGGGGCCTCGGGCTGCTCGATCAGGAGCTGGCGCAGCGCGGTGAGTTCCGCCATCGCCTCGTCCTCCCGGCCGCCGGCCCGGAACATGATCCGGGCCCGCAGCGCCCGGGCGAAGCCGGCCCGGGCGTCCTCCACCGACGGGTACGTCTCCAAGGCCCGGTCCGCGTACCGGAGCGCGGCGTCCAACCGCCCTCGGATCTCGGCGATCTCCGCGGCCAGGGTCAGCGCGTCCCCGGCGTCCTCCGGCTCCGCCAGCCGGCCCTGCTCCACCGCGTCTGCCAGGCCGGCGGCGACGCCGAGCGGATTGGCTGTGCCGAGCGCCGAGCGGCGAAGCTCGTCGAGGTCAGCGCTGGTGATCACATCTCTCGTCGGCACGATCTCACGGTACGTCCGGCTCCGCCGGTAGCGCTGGCTGATCACCTGTTACGCCGATCTCACGCAGCCTCGGGCCGCCGTCCGGGCGGGGATCCGGGCCGCGCCGCCGCCAGCGCGCGACGTGAGTCCGGATGGCATGGGGCCGGGGCGGCGGTGCCGCTCCGGCCCCCTGACGAGCCGTGCCTACCGTACGGTCAGCGGCACCTCGATCTTGTCGACGTCGGGTGAGTAGACCGGCGTCGTACTGTCGATCTCGATCGTGTTGGCGCCGGCATGCAGCTGCACGGCCACGGTCAGCGTGGCCGGGATGTCCCAACCACCACTGGGCGGGAAGGCCAGGGTGACGGCGTTCTGGCCGTTGGCCGAGATGGTCGCCGAGCGCGGGTCGTTCGTGGTGTAGCGGATGTTCACCTGGTAAGTGCCCGTCTTCGGCACGGTGACGCCGTTGATGCGCAGCGCGCCGCCGTTGTAGAGGTTGCCGACCTTCGCGCCGCCGGAGCAGTTGGCGCAGCCGCCGACCGAGGCACCGCGTACGAGGCTGTTCGTGCTGGCCTCGGCCTCGTAGCTGGCCATCTTGACGGCCCCGTCCTTGGGCGTGACCTTGAACAGCCGGGAGCCGTGGGACGGCAGGGTCGCCGAGATGCTGCCGTCGTAGCCGCCGAGCTCCTTGTGCTGCCACAGGTCGCGCACGGTGGCCTTGCCGCCGAAGCCGAAGCTGCTCCAGTTCGCGGTGACCTGTGCCGGGAAGCTGCCCATGTTGAACAGCGCGATCGTGTAACTGCCGTCGACGTTCTTCATGCCCCAGACCTGCGCGGAGCCGGTGGGCGTCACCGGGCGGGCCGGAACGCCCTGCTGGTCGATCGCGATCACCTCGCTGTTGGTGAGCAGGGACAGGCCGTAGGCGTCGAGCTTGGTGAGGTCGTCACCGGCGTACAGCGGGGCCGCCGAGATCGCCCACAGCGTCGTGTAGCTCTGCCGCTCGTCCTCGGTGAGGCCGTCCATCTCGCCGTTGCCGACGTTGAGCGAGTCGAGGTTGTTCCAGCCGCCGGGGCCGGCCCAGGGCGTCCAGCCGGGTACGTCGTCCCACCGGATCTTGACGGAGTTGTTCCAGGTCACCAGGGTGTCGCAGTAGCACTCCACGTCGGTGTCGATCCGCCAGCCGTTCGAGTGCTGCTTCCAGTCGGCGGCGTGGTTGCGGTCCAGCGACCAGGACAGGACAAACTGGATCGGGCGCCCGGTCTTGGCGATGGCCGCCTGCCAGGCGGCGACGTCCGCGACGTTGTTGTAGTTGTCGCCGCCGCGGAACGAGCCCGGCCCGACGCCGTCGAACTTGAGGAAGTCGTAGCCCCAGTCGGCGATCAGCTGGGCCTGCGAGTCGATGTACTTCTGGGCGCAGGGCTTGGAAAAATCGATCTTGTACGCCCCGTCCCAGCCGTTCGTCGTACGCAGGTCGGGGTAGACGATGTCGGCGGTGGTGCAGCCGGGAGCGTTCCAGATCGGCACCGTGCCGTTGCCGTACAGGGGCTTGTTCAGCCCGACGGTGAGGTAGATGCCGGCCTTGAGGCCCTTGGCGTGGATGGCGTCGGCCACGTATTTCATGCCGTGCGGGAACCGCTCGGGTGAGGCGATCTCACGCGCGTACCCGTCGAAGTTGAGCGCCCAGTCGTAGTTGGTGGACCAGCCGGCGTCGATGTTGACGTACTCGTAGCCGTAGGGCTTGAGCTTCGTGGCGAGGGCGTCGACCTGCTGGAGCAGGTTGGCCTCGTTCAGCCAGCTCGCGTTGCCGTTCGGGTTGACCCCGGGGTAGTTGGTGGCCTGCAGGCTCCAGCTGCTCCACCCCATGTAGGGGCGGTCCGCGACGCCCTGCGCGGCTGCCGCGGCGGCCGCCTTCTGCGCGGCCGCCCGGTCCGCGGGCGACGGGTCCTTCGTGGTGGCGCCGGGCGTCGCGCTGCTCGGCGTCGGCCTCGGCTTCGGACCGGGTACGGCGGCCTGCGTCCTCGGGACGGGTGCGGCAGCCTGCGCCGGGATGGCGCCCGCGCCGAGGGCCACCGCGAGGGTGGCGGCCAGGGCCACGCCGGTGCGGACTCGGCTCTCGCGCCGGGCGGGGGGTTCGACTCGCTGCGCGGTGGTACGTAACGGTGACTTCACAGTCACACCTCCTGGTTTGGGGGAGCCGGGGGTGGTGCCTGTTGCGAATTGGCCGGCCGGGGGCCGGATTGACGCCGGTGGGTCAGGGAACGACGAGCGACTGGACGCTCACGGCAGCCGGTCCGCGCGCCCACTCCTGACCCGTGTCCATGAGTGGGCGCGCGAACGTGGTGACGGCGGCGGAGGTCAGCCCGAGCCGGGGAGCGAGGCTGGCCAGAGGCAGTGGTCCTCCGGCCAGCACCGCCGTTGCCGATGGGGCCGCGACGAGCGAATCGGCGCCGGACTCGGGATACATGGACGAAACCTAAAATGAATAATTAACTTCGTCAAGCATTGATTTCCGTGCGCTCCGGGCGCTGCCCGTCCCGCTGCGGATCGTCGGCCTGACCAGCCACCCGGACTGACCAGGGCGCCCGGCAGTCAGGGCGGCCCGGCACCGTCGAGTTCGATGCGCACGTCGAAGCAGGACCGCAGGACGATGTCGGGCGTCTCCTGGCCGCGCTGGACGATGCTGTTGTCCCGGAAGCGGATCCCGCGTGTGCTCTTGGCGTCGAGCGCGGGCACGCCGTCGAGCACGAACTGGTTCTCCGTCACAACCACGCCACTGTGGACGGCGTGCCCCGGAGCGCGTCGGGTGCTCCTCGGATCGAGGTGGATTGCCGGTCCCCCCGGTTCGATGAACTTGTTGCCGCGGATCGTCAGGTCGCGCACTGGCCCGGACTCCCACCATTCGGCGGCGTCGCCGGAGACGTAGATGGCGGCCATTCCCATGTGCTCGAAACGGTTCTCCTCGATCAGCACGGCGCGGCGGGTCGTCACGAGCACTCCGCGCGTGGGGACGTTGCGGAAGATGTTGCGGACGATCCTCACGGTCGGCGTCCGGGTGACGTTCTCGACCGCGGTCCACCCGACGAGACCGTCCGGCAGTTCCACGTCGACAGTCACGAGGATGGTGCGCAGCGGTTGGTCGTGGTCGCGACCGCTCGGCTGTCGCACGGTCCGTACCGTGGCCGTGGCGATCGCCTGGAGCGTGGCGCGATCGACGAGCTCTACCTGGTCACCGGCCGCGAACTGGGGAAAGCCCGCCGTCTCCGGGTGTGGGTACGCCAGTTCGAGGGTACGAGGGTCCGGCTGACCGGCAAGCCGCAGATAGCTGCCGTGCACGTTGATCGGATCGTCATGCGGCCCGTCGAAGAGGCAGTCGCGCACGACAGCCCGTCCCGAGCAACCGGAGAACTGGATGAAGTCGGCGAAGCCGGCGCTGTGCCGCCCGCTGTCGGGCGGAGCCCGGAACTCGCACCCCTCCACCGTGACGTCCCTGCTGGTCTGAGCGACCACGCCGAAGCCGTGCAGGAAGCGGAACCGCAATCGCGACAGCGTCACGTCGCAACTGTCGAGCACGAGCGCACCGGGATGGTCGCGGGTCCTCGACCGCATCGAGTAGACTAGTCCCAGGTCGGCCGGTTCCTCGGCGTACCCGTAGTCGATCCGGATGTCGCGCTCCCTCACCAACCGGATCGACCGGACGTCCTCGAAAAGGGGGTTCGGGCCGCGCCACGTCCGCTGACCGGCGGGATCGTGGATCTGGGTGTACGCGAGCGCGTCGCGCCCGGACCAGGCAAACCCGCCCGATTCGAGCGCTTCCCCGTGCCAGCGGATCGACGCACCTTCGACGGAGAAGAGCGTGGCCGCGGGCACCCGGATCAGTCGGTAGGCCCGGCCTGCGGCGACGCCCGCGCCGACCACGGTGGCATCGACGACCGTCGGCACCGCGATGTCGAACTCGAGCCCCTCGACGCGTACCCGCTGCGAGTCGAGGACGGCGAAGGTCGTCTGGAGCCCGTGCAGGACGAGACGGGCGCCCTCCCCGGCGATGACCAGGTCGTCCGTCGCCTCCACGAGCAGCGCGATCGACTTGACGCGGTGTCGCGGGTCGTCCCCCACCGTGTTGGAGACGTACAGCTCACGTCCGTGCGCGCGGTCCGGCCACAGGTGGTATTCGCCTGGCGGGAAGCGAAGCTGCACCGGGCCGGCCGCGGCCCGTGCGGCGCGCAGCGCCGCCCGGACCGCGGGCGCGGCGTCGGTGTGCGGGTGCCCGGGAAGCGCCCCGAAGTCGGTGACGTCGAGCAGTGCCGGCATCTGCGTCACACCCCGGCCCGGTTGGCGACGGGCATTGCCATCGCTAACCCGCCTCGGGGACGAAGTCGAAGCCGAGCCGTACCCGGGCGGCGCGGTAACGCCCGGATGACCGGACCGGTGGACCGCAGCTCGCCGAGCCCAGTCCGGTGACGCCCGCCGCCAGGTGCACCCACAGGAGTCCCGCCTCGGCCAGCTCCGCCGCGTGCTGGGCGCGCTCGAGCTGCTCGGTCGACCAGGGCCGTACCGCGACCTCGAATGGCTGGACGCCCTCGATGCGCAGGCCGCCCTCGGGCACGGTCAACCGCAGCCGGCGCACGTCGGACCGATTGCCGTTCTCCTGCGGTACGACGTACGGGACCTGCGCGTCCCGGACCGTCATGCGGTGCCGGCCGTACCAGTTCGCGGAACGCGAGTCGGGGTAGCTCTCCCCCGGTCCGAGCCCGAGCCACTCGAGCTCCGTCGCGCCCGGCTCGGCGCAGCGCAGGGCGAGGACGACACCCAACCGGGGCAGGGGCAGCCGCCACTCGCCGCGGCGCTCGATCACGACGTCGAGCCGGAGGCGATCATCCCGCGCCGTCCAGTGGTAATCCACGTCGAATCCGCTGTCGAGACCGGGGGAACCGTAGCGCGCGACGCGTCGTACGGATCCGTCGCCCAGTCGAACCTCGACCGTACGATCCACCAGGCGATCGAAGCCGGCTGCCCGCCAGCGGGTTTCCAGCGACACTTGCTCGCCGAGTCCCGGGCACCGGTCGTTCTCCGTCGGCGCGCGCCAGACGTCGAGGCCGACCTGCGCGACCGCGAACGGACCCAGCGCCGTCGGTCGCGCCAGGTGATCGAACCGCTGGTCGACTGTGGTCGGCCGCGCCTCCGGGGCCGGCGGCAGTAGCTCCGCAGCCGTTGGCGGGGCAGCGGCACGGCGCCGCTGTTGCGTCCGCGCCAGGACGTGCCCGGCGTCGATTCCGGGGCGCGCGCTCCCGGTCGCCGCCGTAATCGTGAGCCACAGCTCCCCGCCCGCCGGTGTGTCCCGCTCCGCCCGGCGTACGGCGGGCGGGAGAGCAACCCGGCACTCCGACCGCGGCCCGACCACGATCGGGTCCAGCAGTCCCGCGTCGACGACCTCGCCGTCCAGCACCAGGAGCCACCGGAAGCCCACATCTTCGGTGGTGCTGAAACTCCAGCGGTTCCGCACGGAAAGCTGGTCGCCGTCCAGGCGCATCCGCACCGGCGCGATGACGGCCGCGAGTTCCGCGAGTCCCGGCGATGGGGTCCGGTCCGGGAAGAGCAGGCCGTCGATCACGAACGAGCCGTCGTGTACGGGCTCGCCGAAGTCCCCGCCGTAGCGGTACGCACGGCGTCCGTCCGGGCCGTCGCCGGCCAGGCCATGATCGATCCACTCCCAGACGAAGCCGCCGGCCAGCCTCGGGTACGCGTCGACGATCGCCTCGTAGTCGGCCAACCCGCCCGGCCCGTTCCCCATCGCGTGCGCGTACTCGCACATCAGCATCGGCAGCCCGCGCCGGCGACCGTCGCGGGCGGGGTCGGCGAGCGCAGCTTCGTCGTGCCGTCCGATCGCGTCGAGCTCGTCGAAGGTCGGGTACATCCGGCTGTAGACGTCGACCGCCTCGCATTCGACGTCCGGCTCGTAGTGGATCGGCCGGCTCGGGTCACGTTCCGCGGTCCACCGGGCGTTCGCCGCCAGGTTGACGCCCCACCCGGCCTCGTTGCCGAGTGACCACATCACGACGCTCGTCGAGTTCTTGTCGCGCTCGACCATTCGCCGCATCCGGTCGAGGTACACCTCGCCCCAGGCGGGGTCGTCGGAGGGGTTGCCCCGCCAGTCCACCAGCGAGAAGCCCTGCGTCTCGATGTCGCATTCGACCATCACGTACAGGCCGTACCGGTCACAGAGCTCAAGGAAGTACGGGTCGGGCGGGTAGTGACTGGTCCGCACCGCGTTGACGTTGTGCCGCTTCATCAAGATGACATCGCGCTCCAGCACGTCCCTGGTCAACGCACGCCCGGACCGGGCATCGAAGTCGTGCCGGTTCACTCCGCGGAACACCAGTGGCGCGCCGTTGAGCAGGAGCCGGCCCCCGTCGACGCGTACCGTGCGGAAGCCGATGTCGGCCGAGATCGTCTCGGCCCCGGTGGCGACCAGGATCCGGTAGAGCCGCGGCAGCTCGGCCGACCACGGTTCCACCGACGCGACCCGGATGGTCTCGCCGGCTACGCCGCGGACGCCAAGCTCGGTCAGCTCCACCGTCACCGGTTCGCGGCTGCGCGCCTCGACCCGGAGGAGGCCGTCGCCGGTGTGCTGGTCGTAGTCCGCGACGATGTGGACGTCGTCGATCCCGCCCGCGGGGCGGTGCAGCAGCGCGACCGACCGGAAGATGCCTGACAACCACCACTGGTCCTGGTCCTCGACGTAGCTGGCGAAGCTCCACTGGTGCACCCGCACCGCCAGGAGGTCGTCGCCCCCGGTGAGCAGCTCGGTCACGTCGAACTCGACGGTGAGCCGGCTGCCCGACCCCCGACCGACGAGCGAACCGTTCAGCCACACCTCGAACCAGGAGTCGACGCCGTCGAACCGGAGCAGCACGCGTCCGCCGTCCCAACCGGGCGGACGCCGCACGATTCGGCGGTACTCGCCGGTGGGGTTCGCCTCAGGCACGTACGGCGGGTCGATAGGAAACGGATAGCGCAGGTTCGTGTACGCGGGGGCGCCATAGCCGCACAGCTGCCAGTGCGCGGGAACCTGGATCTCGTCCCAGGTATCCCCGGGATCCGCGGGGTCCTTGCCGGAGAGCGCGGTCGGCGACCACGCGAACCGCCATCGCCCGTCGAGCGAGAGCTCACCCGCGTCCGAGCGGGTCCGGGCCCGGGGCGGCTGCGCTCCGACAGGCAGTGAGATGATCTCGTGAACTCCGGTCACCGCTTGCCTTCTTCGTGATCGTCGGTCAGGTCGCGCGGGCCGGCAGGCGCAGGCCCGACATGCCCCCGTCGACGGCGAGTGAGGTGCCCGTCACCGCCCCGGCGGTCGGCGACGCCAGATACACCACAGCCTCCGCCACCTCCTGCGCGGTGACCAGGCGGCCGGTGGGCTGGCGGGCGGCAAGCCGGCGCTTCTCGGCCTGCGGGTCGGCGGCGTTGGCCAGCAGCCGGGCCACCCACGGCGTGTCCACTGTGCCGGGTGCGACGCAGTTGACCCGGATTCCCTCGCCGACCAGGTCGGCGGCCATGGCCAGCGTCAGCGCGTGTACCGCACCCTTCGATGCCGAGTACAGCGCCCGCTTCGGCAGACCGGCGCCGGCCGCGATCGAGGAGATGTTGACGATCGCGCCCGCTCGGGATCGGCGCAGGTACGGCAGCGTGACAGCGGTGGTCCGGGCGACTCCGGTCACGTTCACGTCCAGGACGCGTGCCCATTGCGCGTCATCGTTCTCCTCGACCTCGCCGACGGCGGAGATCCCTGCGTTGTTGACCAGGATGTCCACCCCACCGAACGTGTGCGCGACCGAGGCCAGCGCCGCGGTGAGCGAGGCCCGGTCGGCCACATCGGCCCGTACCGCGTGGACGCGCGGATCCTCGGGTGCTTCCGTCGGATCGAGGTCGAGCACGCCCACCTGGGCGCCGGCGGCGTGGAAGGCCTCCACACAGGCGCGCCCGATCCCCGAGGCGCCACCGGTCACCACTGCCACCAAACCGTCAAACATGAAGAGTGCTCTCTTTCAGATCCGCCCGGTGGGGATTGACGCCGGGGATGCCCATGCCGGGCCGTCGGGGTAGGAGTAGGTGGCGAGGCTTTCCTGGCTCATTTCGGCCGAAAAGCCGGGCTGGGTCGGGGCGACGTAGTGGCCGTTGCGGACGATCGCCGGGGCGAGGAAGTGCTCGTGCAGGTGGTCGACGAACTCGAGGACGCGGTTCTCGGTCGTTCCCGACACGGCCACGAAGTCGAACATCGACAGGTGTTGGACGAGTTCGCACAGACCGACGCCGCCGGCGTGCGGGCACACCGGCACACCGTACTTCGCGGCCAGCAGCAGGATCGCGACGTTCTCGTTGACGCCACCGACCCGGCACGCGTCGATCTGCACGAAGTCGACCGCGCCCGCCTGGAGCAGCTGTTTGAACACGATCCGGTTCTGCACGTGTTCACCGGTCGCGACCCGGATCGGCCTGCCCTCGGGTGCGGCGGTGGCCAGAGCGGCGCGGATCGCGGCGTGCCCGAGCACATCGTCGGGGCTGGTGGGCTCCTCGATCCACCACGGGTCGTACGGGGCCAGCGCCGTCATCCACTCGACTGCCACTGCGACGTCCCAACGCTGGTTGGCGTCGACCGCGATCCGGATGCCCGGGCCCACGGCCTCGCGAGCCAACCGGAAGCGGTGGACGTCGTCGGGCAGATCAGCACCGACCTTCAGCTTGATCTGGGTGAACCCGTCGGCCACCGCCTGCTTCGCCAGCCGAACCAGCTTCTCGTCGTCGTACCCGAGCCAGCCCGGTGAGGTGGTGTAGGCGGGGTATCCGCGGGCCTGCAGCGTTGCGATCCGCCCGGCCCGGCCGGGCTCGGCGGCCCGCAGGATCCGCAACGCCTCCTGTGGGGTGAGCGCGTCGGTGAGGTAGCGCCAGTCGACGAGGTCGACGATCTGCTCGGGGGTGAGGTCGGCGAGATAGCGCCAGACAGGTTTACCGGCGCGCTTGGCGACCAGGTCCCACATCGCGTTGATGAGTGCTGCGGCGGCGAGGTGTACGACCCCCTTTTCCGGCCCGAGCCAGCGCAGTTGCGAGTCGTGGGTGAGACTGCGGGCGAACGCGCCGAGGTCGACGGCATCGGGATCGACGCCGACGACGAACGGGGCGAGCACCTCGATCGCCACTCGACAGATGTCGTTGCCGCGGCCGATGGTGAACGTGAACCCGTGCCCGTCGGGCCCCTCGTCGGTGCGCAGGACGACGTAGGCGGCCGAGTAGTCCGGGTCGGGGTTCATCGCGTCCGAGCCGTCCAGCTCGCGCGAGGTCGGAAACCGTACGTCGAAGGTGTCGACGGCGACGATCACGGCCATCAGGCGCTCCTCAGGAGCGAACGCTGCCGGCCGAGGCCGTCGATCTCGACCTCCATCACGTCACCCGGCGCCAGGTACGGGAAGCGGCCCGAGAGCGCCACACCCTGCGGCGTGCCGGTGTTGACGAGGTCCCCCGGATCCAGGACGGAGTACTGGGACAGGTGCCACACCAGGTACGCCACGTCGAAGATCATGTCTTTGGTGGAGGAGTCCTGCCGGATGTCGTCGTTGACCCACGAGCGCAGCCGCAGCGCCTGCGGGTCGGTGATCTCGTCGGGCGTCACCAGCCACGGTCCGAGCGGCTGGAAGGTCTCGCACGACTTCCCCTTCGACCACTGCCCGCCCGACTGCGCGAGCTGAAAGTCCCGCTCCGACACGTCGTTGGACAGCACGAAACCGGCGATGTGCCCGAGCGCTTCCTCAGGGGAGGACAGGTACCGAGCGCGCCGGCCGATCACCACGCCCAGCTCGACCTCCCAATCGGTCTTCGCCGATCCGGGCGGGATCAGCACGTCGTCGAACGGACCGACCACGGTGTTCGGGGCCTTGTAGAAGATGATCGGCGTGGTCGGCGGCTGCGCGCCGGACTCGGCCGCGTGGGCGGCGTAGTTCTGGCCGACGCAGAGGATCACGCCGGGGCGCGCGACGGGTGCCCCGATCCGCTGTCCCACGATGTCGATCTCGGGCAGGCCGGTCGCCTCGCCTACGCGCCGCAGCCCGTCGGAGGCGAAGAACGCCGGGTCGAGATCGGCGGTGACCGATGACAGATCGAAGTGACGGCCGTCGGCGTACAGAACGGGCTTCTCCTCCCCCGCCGGTCCAACACGCATGAGCTTCAAGAGCCAACCTCCAGACGATAGGTACGGATCGCGGTGCCGGCCGCGATGGCGGTCCGCTCGCCTGCCGACAGCTCGCTCAGGCAATTGTCGATCGCCTCGAGGGCAGCGGGGTACGAGGCGACGAGTTCGCAGACCGGCCAGTCGGAACCGACCATGAGCCGCTCGGGACCGAAGAGGTCCAGAGCGGTGTCGACGTACGGCCGGATGGTGGAGACGTTCCACCGGGGGCCAGCCTCGGTCAGCAGGCCGGACAGCTTCGCGACGACGTTGCCACAGGCGGCCAGTCCCGCCACGGCCGCGCGCCACTCGGCGAACCCCTCGGCTCCCGCGCCGATCCGGGGCTTGCCGAGGTGGTCGAGCACGAAGGTGGTGCCCGGGGTGGCGCGCGCCGCAGCGGCGCTGGCGGCCAGCTGTCCGACCCGGACGATCAGGTCGTAGGTCAACCCCGCGGCGCCGATGGTGGCCAGCGCCGCCCGCACGTCCACCCGGGCGAGGAACGCCGGGTCGTCGACGCCCTGCACCTGGTCGCGGATACCGACGAGTTTCGCTCCGCCGGGCAGGTCGCGGTAGCCGGCCAGGGTGGCGGGCAGGTCCGGGTCGGTGAGGGACGCCCAACCGACCACGCCCGCGATGTGCGCAGTGGCGGCGGCCAGGGCGAGGAACTCGGCGGTTTCGGCGACGTCGCAGCGGCCCGCCTCGACCAGCACGCCAGCCGTGACGCCTGCCGCCGCCAGCCGGGGCGTGAGGTCGGCGACCGTGTAATCGCGCCGGATCGCCGCCAGACCCGGCGCGGCGAGCCACGGGTAGTCGGCGGTCCACAGGTGGTGGTGTGCGTCGACGATCACGGTGTGGGCACCTCCTCCGGCAGCAGGCCGTCCTTCTTCAGATCGGCCCACAGGGCGCCCGGGATCTCCCATTCGAACATCTCCAGGTTGTCGGTGATCTGCTCGGGATCCCGGGCTCCGACCACGACGCTGGCGACGGCCGGATGGCCGAGCGGGAACTGGATCGCCGCCGCCCTCAGTGGCACCGAGTGCCGCTCGCACACCGCCTGGATCGCCAGCGCCCGTTCGATCAGGGTCCGCTCGGCCGGGGCGTAGTCGTAGTGGGCGCCCGGCTTCGGGTCGGCGAGCAGGCCCGAGTTGTACGCCCCGGCCGCGAGAACCGAGATGCCCCTCTCCAGGCACAGCGGCAACAGCTCGGCCGACCCCGATTGATCCAGCAGCGTGTATCGCCCGGCGAGCATGAAACAGTCGAAGTCGCCGGCCCGAGCGAGGTCGACCAGCATCTCCGCCTGATTCATGCCTGCGCTGACCGCGCCGATGTCGCCCCGCGCGCGCAAGTCGGCCAGCGCCGGGTAGGCCCCGCTCACCGCTTCGTCGAAGTGGTGGTCCGGGTCGTGGATGTGCGCGATGTCGACTCGGTCCAGGCCCAGCCGCTGGAGGCTCTCCGCGTGCGAGCGCAGCACCCCGTCGTAGGAGAAATCGAAGACCGGAGTGAGCTCGCTCGGCTCCGCCCAGAACTCCTGCTCCGCGACGCCGCCCGGCACGAGCAGCCGACCGACCTTGGTCGACAGCGTGAACTCCTCGCGCGGCTTGCCCGACAGCACCGCACCGGCCCGGCGCTCCGACAGGCCGCCGCCGTAGAGCGGGGCGGTGTCGAAGTAGCGCAGTCCGAGGTTCCAGGCCGCCTCGACCGTGGCCCGGGCGACCTCGTCGCCGACGGCGGTGAACAGCCCGCCGATTGGTGCGAGCCCGAAGCCCAGCCGGGTCACCTCCACCTCGGTGCGCCCCAGTCGGACCTTCTCTGTGGCTTTCACTCGCCCTCCCGCGAACCGTGGCTGAGATCGAGCTGGGCGTGGGGCGCCGGGGGCGCCGCCGCCGGAGTGATGGCGGTCGTCACGCGACTCGCCTGGACTCGATCGCGTCCCGGTCCCAGTCGATGCCGAGCCCGGGGGCGGTCGGAGCGAGAGCGTGGCCTCCCGCGACGGCGATCTCGGACCGGGTTACCGCCCGCAGCTGCGGGATGTACTCAAGGTATCGACTGTTGGGCACCGCGGCACACAGGCTCACGTGCAGCTCCATGAGGAAATGCGGGCAGACTTCGACGTTGCACGCCTCTGCCAGGTGGGCGACCTTGAGCCAGGGGGTGATCCCGCCGACCCGGGCGACGTCGACCTGGATGATGCCCGCAGCCTGGCGGCGCAGGTATTCGGCGAACTGCCCGATCGAATACATCGACTCGCCGACGGCGATCGGGATGCTGGTCGAGCGGGCGAGCAGCTCGTGCCCGGCGACGTCGTCGGCAGGCAGCGGCTCCTCGAACCAGGCGAGCCCGTACGGTTCGAGCAGCCGCGCCCGGCGGATGGCCTCCGCGGCGGTGAGCGATTGGTTGGCGTCGACCATCACGTCGAGCCGGTCGCCGACGGCGGCTCGGACCGCAGCGATGCGCTCGGCGTCCTCGGCCGGATCGGGCTTGCCCACCTTCAGCTTGACGCCCGGCCAGCCGGCCGCCTGTGCCGCTTTCGCCCCGGCGACCAGCTCCTCGGTGCTGAGCTGCAGCCAGCCGCCCTCGGTGTCGTAGAGCGGAATGCGGTCCTTGGCCCCGCCGGCCAGCATCCACAGGGGCAGGCCGGCGGCCTTGGCACGCAGGTCCCACAGCGCGGTGTCGACAGCGGCCAGGGCCAATGAGGTGATCGCGCCGACGGCGGTGGCGCGGGTGCTGGCGTAGAGATCTCGCCACACCGCCTCCACCCGGGCCGCGTCCAGGCCGATCAGGCGGGGCACCAGGTGGTCGCGCAGGAGCGCGAGCACGGCGGTGCCGCCGGTCCCGATGGTGTACGAGTAACCAGTACCCTGCTGGCCGTCGGCCGTGCGAACCTCGACGAAAACCGTCTCCTGCTTGACGAACGCCTGCACCGCATCGGTGCGGACCGTCTCGACGGCGATATCGACCAGGTACGCCTCGGCATGCGTGATCGTGGACATCACTGGCACGTCAGGTATTCCGCTCGATGAGAACCAGCCCGACACAGGCCAGCACAGTGAGCTCAAGCCGGTCCGCGAGGACATCTCGCAGCGTCGACCGTCGCGCCCAGCCGGCCGTCGCCGACCGCAGCGGCCTCCGCCTGCTCTGCGGCCGGCGCCGGCCGGCTGGGCGTAGTGTCACTTGCCGGCCTTGTACCCGTCGTAGTCCTTCTGGTTCAGTTCCAGGTACCGCTTCAAGCCGACGCCGTCGAGACCCTTGACGTAGGCGTCCCATTCGGTGTCGATGTTCTTCGACCCCGTGATGAAGGCCAGCTGGCCCTGGGAGACATAGCTGTCGAGGTTGGTCTTCAGCGTGGCGATCTCGGCGCTGGCACTCGGGTCGGTCCAGACCGAGACGGTCGGGAAGAATTGCGCCTTGTCATCGTGGCCCTCGTACAGCTTGGTTGCCTGGAACAACCGCCGCTCGTATCCGGCCTCGGCGTAGATGTCCATCGGCACCACGTTGGCGTTGCGGTAGGCGAGGGTCAGGTTGTACTGCGCCATCGCGTCCCAGGAGAGGTTCTTGGGCGCCTCCGTACCGGGCGTGCGCTTGTACAGCGGCTGGACACTGTTGTCGAGCGCGATGTCGCCGGCTCCCGGCTTGTTCCAGCCCACGCCCTCCGGACCCATCACCGCGATGTTGGTGCCCTCGGTCGTGTAGATGTAGTCGAGCATCTTGATCGCCGCGACCTGCGCCTCCTTGCTGGCCTTGTTGGTCAGCATGAAGGTGAAGGTGCTGGAGCTCGGGTAGTTCAGACCGCTGTAGCTCTTACCGGACGGCCCGGTGAGCGGCGGCGCGGCGTCGTACTGCTTGTCGCGGCCGTCCTTGGAGCCCAGCTGCACGAAGATAGCCGGGTGCAGGAGAGGCGACGAGCCGATCATGACGGCGTCGGGGTCGTTGCCGGTCGCCTGTAGTGCCTCGGCGTTCTGGGTGAACGAGGCCTGGTCGATCAAACCCTCCTGGAACAGCGAGTGGATGTACTTCAGGCCTTCGCGCCACTCGGGCGTGTTCACCGGAGTGGTGACCTTGTCGCCGTCGAGGGTGAGCAGCCCGAGACCGCCGTTGTTCGCACCGGCCGGCGGGTAGGCGAACCCGCCCATCAGGTAGTCGATCAGGTGACCGTCCTGCACGTCGGCGGTCATCGGGATCTCGTCGGCCTTGCCGTTGCCGTTCGGGTCCTTGGCCTTGAACGCCCGCAGGACCGTACGCAGCTCCTCGGTGGTCTTCGGCATCGGCAGGTTCAGCTTCTTCAACCAGGCACTGTTGATCCACAACTTGTCCGGGTAACTGCAGTGGAAGCAGTCCGACCATTGCGGCAACGCGTAGATGTGCCCGTCGGGCGCAGTCGACATCTCCCTGAGCGTCTGGTTGGAGTCCAACGCCTTCTGGATGTTCGGCGCGTTGTCCTTGATCAGCTTCTCCAGCGGCACCGCGACGCCCTGCTTGCCCAGCTTCAGCACGTCGGCCTGGGAAAACCCGTCCACCCAGGGGATAAGCATGAACAGGTCCGGGTAGTCGCCGCTGGCGAGCGAGATCTGCCTCTTCTCCCTGGCCGGCCCCGCGTCGAACGTGGTGGTCTGCCAGCGGAACTGGATCTTGAACTTGTCACTCATCAACTTCGTGACCGGGTTGGTGTCCAGATTCAGGTCCGCGTTGGCGGGCGAGAACGTGTCGACGATGACCTTGCCGTCGGGGCCCATCTCGGCCTTGGGGGCGTCATTCTTGTTGTCGGAACTGCACCCCGCCACCGCCAGTGCCGCGGCTATCGTCAGTGCAGCGACTTTCCTGATAGAACGCATTTCTATGGTTCCTTCCAATCGCGAATTGCTATCCCTTGACGGCGCCGACCAGCACGCCCTTGGTGAAGTGGCGGGCGATGAACGGGTAGATGATCAGTACGGGCAGGCTCGACACGACGATGAGGGCGTACTTCAAGACGTTGGCGAGCTGCTGCTGTTGGAGCTGCTGCGCCACGTCCGTTGCGCCGACGTTGCGCTGGTTCAGGATGAGCATGTTCCTGAGCACGATCTGCAGTGGATATAGATCGGGATCCTTGAGATAGACCAGGGCGTCGAAGTAGGTGTTCCATTGGTAGATCGTGTACATCAGCACGAGGACGGCCAGCAGCGGCTTCGACAGCGGCAGCACTACCGACCGGAGAAACCGCAGCTCGCTCGCCCCGTCCAGCGTCGCCGCCTCATAGAGCTCGTCCGGGATCGAGTGGGCGAAGAAGGTGCGCGCGATGATCACCTGCCAGACGCCGATCGCGTTGGGGATCAGCAGCGCCCAGCGGGTGTTCAGCAGGCCGAGGTCCTGGACCACCATGTACGTCGGGATCAGGCCGCCCGAGAACAGCATCGTGAAGATCAGGACGGTCATCAGCACGTTGCGCCCGAAGAACGTCTTGCGCGACAACGGGTAGGCAATGGCCACGGTCAGCGTGACGCTGATCAGGGTGCCGGCGACGGCGTAGATCAGTGAGTTGTAGTACCCCCGCAGGACCTGCGGGTTGCTGAGAGCGACTTTGTAGGCGTGCAGCGAGAACTCGACCGGCCAGAACTTCACCCGGCCTGCGCTGACGGCGGTCGCGCTACTGAAGGAACTGGCGACGATGTAGATCAACGGCAGCAGCACCAGCGCCAGCATCACGGCGAGCATGAGCGTGATGACGACCAGGAACACTCGGTCGCCGAACGGCTCGCGGACCTTCTTCGTGGCCGCCGGCTTCCGCCGCGGCCTGGACACGGTCGACGTCGTCGGCGTGCTCATCGCCATAGTCCACTCCCGGTGATCCGCTTGGCAGCGAAGTTGACCAGCAGCAGCAGGCAGAGGTTGACCACCGAGTTGAACAGGCCGACGGCGGTCGCCATGCTGAAGTCCGCGTTGATCAGGCCGGTCTTGTAGACGTAGGTGGGGATGATCTCCGACTGCGCCAGGTTCAGATCGTTCTGCAGCAGGTAGGCCTTCTCGAATCCGATCGCCATCATGTTTCCCACGCCGAGGATCAGGACGATCACCGCGGTGGGCATGATTCCCGGCAGGTCGATGTGCCGAATCCGTTGCAGCCGGCTGGCGCCGTCGATCTTGGCCGACTCGTGCAGCGCCGGATCGATGCCGGCGAGCGCGGCCATGTAGATGACGGCCGAATAACCCGCGGTCTGCCAGACGTCGGACCAGACATAGATGTGCCGGAAGTAGTTCGGATCGCCGAGGAAGTTGATCGGCGCGATCCCGAACAGCCCGAGCCCGTCGTTCACGACGCCGAGCCGCGGCGACAGCACGAGGATCGTCATCGAGACCACCACGACGGTGGAGATGAAGTAGGGCGCGTAGGTGACCATCTGCACGGTGCGCTTGAACCAGCCGTTGCCGATCTCGTTCAGCGCGATGGCAAGCATGATCGGGATCGGGAAGCTCGCCAGCACCAGGTAGAACGCCAGGATGAAGGTGTTCTCCAGCAGCGTGCCGAAAACCGGGTTGGTGAAGAACAGTTCGAAGTTCTTGAAGCCGATCCAGTCGCTGCCCCACGGCCCCTGGATGACGTTGTAGTCCTTGAACGCGATGACGGCGTTGCCGATCGGGATGTACTTGAAGATGACAAAGTACGCCAACGGCACGATCACCAGCAGGTACAGCTGCCAATGCAGCCGCCAGGATCGCTGCGCCTCGGCCCAGCGGCTACGCCGACGCGTGGGCGCGTTCCTGCGCCAAGGGGACCGGACCCGCAGCCGGGTCACGCCGGCCGGCGGACTCGGGCGCGGCGTGGTGATCGTCATCAGGCCACCCACAGGTCGTCGGTGGCGTCCAGGTCCCCACGGCGTACGCCCCGCGGCCGAACCGAGTCGTCCACTGGTCTGGTGCGGGTGATGGCACCCGGCTGCGGGATGTGCTCGACGTGCCTGCCGGCGGGGCTCGGCTTCGGACCGGGTGCGGCAGCCTGCGCCGGGACGTCGCTGGGGGCGGGCGTCGCGCCCAGCCGGGCGGCCAGCGCCGTTTGGCGGGTGCGGACGCGGCTCGCTCGCCCGGCGGAGAGGCCGCCGGGCTGCCCGGGGCTGCGTGACGGTGACCTCACAGTCACACCTCCTACTGGTGGGTGGGGG
>NZ_QGKS01000060.1 GCF_003172935.1 Micromonospora sicca
GCAGTACCTGGGCCGGGTGCACCAGCTGGCGGGGCCAGAGCGGGCCCGGCTGGGCGTGCGGACGGTAGTAGTCCTCGCGGGAGAGGAACTCGACCGGGAGCGAGCCGGGCAGGGTGACCCGGCCCGCCGCCGGGACGGACGTAGCGCCGACCCGGGTGGCCAGCACGTCCCGCTCCGGCGGGGAGAGTTCCACCAGCTCCGGGTGCATCAGCCGGAAGGCGGCCACCGACCGGCGTACCTGCCGGGCCAGCTCGGCGACCAGCGGGCCGGGGCCGCCGAGGGCGAGCGCCGGCTGTCGGATGGTGCGCAGCGCGTCGCAGACGACCAGCAGCTCGGCGCCGCCGTCCGGGTCGTCGGCCCGCAGCTCCAGCCGGGACGGCCACTGCCAGCGGACCTGCCCGCTGGCCAGGCGGGACAGCCGGGCCGAACGCCGGTGGCGGGCGCCGGTCGAGCCGTCCCGCCCGGCGACCAGGGCCAGCTCGGACCCGCCACAGACGTACGCGACCCTACGGTCGGTGACGGTGACCGTCGCGGCGGCGGGGAGCACCCAGCTGCGGGCGCTTTCGGTGGGGCCGAGCAGGTGACCGGCCACCCGGAGTCGGTGCAGCGCGAGCACCCGCTCGCCGGGCTCCGGGACCAGCGTGTGCCGCCGGTCGAGCACGGGACGGGCGGGGTCGTCGTCGCCGTCGAAGCGGTGTGGCCCGACGAAGAAGGGTGCGGCGTCCTCCTGCACTGTCACGACCTCCCGGGCGGTTGGCGGTACGTCGAGCGTCGCCGACGACACGCTCTGTGTCATGACACCCGTTAGGGGGTCGGCCGGTCGGTCGCCGCCTGTGACCGGTAGATGCCGATCTCTTCCGGCCGGACGAGTCCGTCCTCGATCGCCCGGGCGAGCAGGGCCGCCTTGGTGGCGGCCGGTCGACCCGCCCGGGTGTATTTGATCCGCGCCCGGTCCACGTACTGCTTGACGGTGTGCTCGCTGATCCGCATCCGGCGCGCCACCGAGGCCTTCGACATCGACTGGAACCACAGCAGCAGCGCCTCGCGCTCCTTGTCCGACAGGGACGGCCGGTCCGGCCGGGGGTCGCCCACCATCGCCCCGGCCAGCGCCGGCGGCACGTACGGGCGGTCGTCGGCCGCGGCGAGCACGGTGGCGAGGCAGTGCTCGCGTCCCTCGTGCTTGGCCAGGAAGGCCACCGCCCCCGCGTCGAGCGCGGCGAGCATGGTGTCCGGGTGGGTGTGCTCGGAGTAGACCACCACCCGCCGGCCGGCGGCGCTCAGCTCGGCCAGCTTGTCGAGAACCATCCGCCCGTGCAGCCGCAGGTCCAGCAGGACCACCTCGGCCTCCGGGGCGGCCCGGAGCACCACGTCCGGATCGTCCCCGGTGGCGAGCACCCGCAGCCGCGGCTCGGCGGCCAGCCAGGCCCGCACCCCGTCGATCACCACCGGGTGGTCGTCCACGATCGCCACGCCGATCGGCGGAGCGCCGGTCACGTCTTCTGCCAGCGCGTCTGCGTCCATCTGATCTCCCCGTCCCGCTCGTGCACCTGCTCCACCGGACCCGCCTCGTCGTGGGCGGCGGGTGGACCGGTGGCGTGCGGCCGGTCGTGGTCCGGGGTGACCAGGCTGACCACCACCTCGTCCGGCCCGGCGACGACGGTCAGCCGGGCCCACCGCCGGGCGTCGGCGAGCGCCGCGGTGAGCGGGTCGGCGAGCCGGCGGCGTACCGCCACCGGCAGCTTCGGCGGCACGCCGATGGCGATGAACTCGATCGGAAGGCCGTTGCGGTCGGCCAGGTCGGCGGCGGCGCGCAGCTCGTGCAGCAGCGGGTCGGGCACGTCGTCCGATTCGGCGATCAGCCGCCGCAGCCGGGCGGCCGCCAGCACGCAGCGCCGCCGCACCTCCGGGTCGGCCGGGTCGGCGTGGCCGGCCGCGAGATCCGCCAGCACCTCCTCGGCGGTGCCGCTGACCAGGGCCAGTCGGCTCCGACGGTCCTCCCGGGCCCGCTCCGCGGCCACCCGTTCCGCCGCCACCGCTCCGGCGGCCGCGGCGGTGGCGGCCCGGTCCCGGGCGAGGGCGGCGATCGCGGCGGCCCCGACGAAGACCGCCACCGGCAGCGACGAGGTGCCGTAGACGTACATCGCGTAGCGGGTGAGGTCGGCGGGGTCGGTCGCGCCGTGCCCGAGCAGCTCGCCCAGCGCGATCACCGCGTGCGCGCCCAGCAGCGCGAGCAGCCAGCGGACCGGGCGGCGCCAGAGCACCAGCACGAAGAACCAGGCGAGCCCGCTCCACACCCAGTTCGCCGTGGTGAACAGGTACCGCTCGCCGGCCGCGGCGAAGACCGCCGCGTCGACCAGCAGCAGCACCGCCGCCAGCCGCCGGGTGGGCAGCGGGGCGCGCCGGAGCAGCCGTACGCCGGCCAGCCCGCCGACCGCCGCGGTGACCAGCCAACCCACGCCCACCACTGCGGGCGCGGCCAGGTCCGGCCAGGCGACCAGTACCGCCGGCAGCGCGATCGCCACGTGCCAGGCCAGCGCGATGGTCACCGCCGCGGCCCGGGCGCCCCGGTCGGACGCGCTCGCGACCGCGCTCGCCGCGGCCCCCGCGGCCACCCGCTCGCCCGCCGCCCCGGCCGGTCCGCCGGGGAGCCGCGGGCGGCGGGCGACGTCCCCCGGCGCGCCGACCGAGGGGCCCAGGTCAGCCGACACCGGGCCACTCCAGCCGGATCCGGGTGCCCGCCCCGGGGGCGGACACCACCTCGGCCCGCCCGCCGACGGTCGTCATCCGGCCGCGGATCGACTCGCGCACCCCGTACCGGTGGGGCGGGACCGTGGCCGGGTCGAAGCCGGGACCGTGGTCGGCGACCTCGACCACGACGGCGTCGGCGTCGCGGGCCAGGCACAGCGTGACGGTCGCGCCCGGCGCGTGGCGGGCCACGTTGGACAGCGCGGCGGCGGCGCTCTCGGCGAGCGCCTCGGCGACCTCCGCCGGGACCGCGCACGGCGCCAGCGTCGCGCTCACCGACAGCTCGGGCAGCCGCGCGAGGACCGCCCGCAGCCGGTCGTCCAGCCCGGTCGGTCCCGCCGCCGGCGCCGACCGGGCGTCGGCCAGGGCGGCGAGGGTACGCAGGTCGGCCGCGCACCGGTCGCGCAGCGCGGCCGACGGGCCGGCGACCGCACCGAGCCCGACCATGGTCAGCGTGGCCAGCACGGTGTCGTGCAGGTCCCGGTTCTGCCGTCGCTCCGCCTCCCGGGCCGTCCGGGCCACCACCGCCGCCCGGGCCAGCCGCTGGTGGTCGGCGAAGGCCCGGTCGGCGTGACCGATCCGCCGCCGCATCACCGCCGTCATCACCGCCGCGCAGCTGGTCTGCACCAGCAGCGTGGCGGCGTGCGCGCGCGCCTCGACGACGTTGCCGGCGTCCGCCGCGCCGGCCACGTACCCGGCGGTGACCAGCAGCCCGGCCGGAATGGACCAGTGGGCCGGGGCGGTGGCCTGGGCGTTGATCACGGTGGTGCTGGCCAGCACCGCGATCCAGCTCCCCTCACCGGGCAGCACGTCCGGCGCCACCAGCCACGGGATGAGCAGGCAGGTCGCGGTGGTGAGCGCGACGTCGCCGGCCGCCAGCGGCCCGGTCACGCCGGGCCGCAGGGCCCGGACGGCGTACCAGACCGACCAGGCGGTGAGCGTGGCGACCACCGGGACCAGCAGGGCCACCCGCACGGGCGGCGTCCGGACCGCGAGGGCGGCCACCGCGCCGACCAGACCGCAGGTCAGCCGGAGCAGCGCCGGCAGGGTGGTGAAGACGAGGTCGAACGCGCCGCCCGCCGGCCGGTCCCACAAGGACGGCGGCGAGGTCGGGGCGGCAGCGACCGGCATCGGGGGAGGTGTCCTTCCGGCAGCGACCCGGTCGGGTCCGCACGGCGTAGATCGACGCCGGAGAATAACATGTTGTGCGGCAACTGGTCACCTTCGGTACGCGGCGCGTCGCCGGCGCGTTCCGACGTCGCCGGGTCGGTGCGCAATGCCGCGCGGCCGCCAAGCTGGTCCGCAGCCCCACCCTGGGCCTCGCCCTCGCCGGGATCGGCGACGCGCTGCGGCTGGCCGCCACCCTCGACCTGCCGCCCGACGTGGTGGACGAGCTGATCGCCGCCGGCCCGCTCGGCGCGCCGCTTCGGATGCGCGACGCGTCAGGCGGGGGCGACCGCGAGCAGGTGCGAGCTGGCCCCGATCACCGCCGGGTCCCGCTCGAACGCCGCCGCGCAGTCGATCGCGTCGCGGAAGAGCCGGTCGTCCGGTCCGACGTCCAGCGCGTCCAGCAGCGGCCAGAGTGGTCCCTCCACCCCGTACAGGTCGGGGGTCGGCAGGCCGGCCGCGGTGAACTCGTCCACCACCTGCTCCGGGCGGTGGAAGTAGGCGGTGGTGAAGCCGGTCTCCGGGTCGTTCACCCCGCTGGCGTACGTGGCGAGCAGGCTCGGCCGGGTGCGCTCGTCCACCACACCCTGCCGGGTCAGATCCATCAGCGCGGCGTTGCGGCTGATCACCGCCGCGATCACCGGCCCGCCGGGCCGGGTCAGCCGGGCCGCCTCGCGCAGCGCGGTCACCCGGTCCGCCCGGTCGGTGAGGTGGTAGAGCGGACCCAGCAGCAGGGTCGCGTCGACCGAGTCGTCGGGCAGCGGCAGGTCCCGGGCGTCGCCCACGCTGGCGACGATCTCCGGGTGGGCGTCCCGGGCGGCGGCCACGTGCGCCGGCACCAGGTCGACCAGATGCACCCGGTGGCCGGCCGCCGCGAGCCATGCCGCGTACGCGCCGGGGCCCCCGCCGACGTCGAGCACCGAGGCCGGTGGCGCGGGCAGCAGCCGGGACAGCAGGTCCCGGGTACGCGCCGACTCCAGCCGTCCCTGCGGGGCGCGGTGCAGCCGCTCCGCCTCGGCGTAGACCTCGGTGTAGTACCGCCGGATGTCCGGCTCGGCCGGTCGATGATGTGGCATCCGTCGATGGTGGACGGCGGCGGCGCGGCCGTCATCCGGTTTCCGGCCGCCCGCCTCGAGGTGGGCGGCCGGAGGCTCGGTCAGGCCGGGCAGTTGTGGTACGCCGCGACCCGCCACCCGTCGTCGCGTCGGGTCAGCACCCAGGTGGCGCGGCGGAGCCGGTCGGCGGGGAGCGTCTCCTCGCCGGGGAGCAGGAAGCCGCTGCGGCTGACCACCACCGCCGCGTCGTCCCCGACGAGCCGGACGCTCTCCGGCTCGTCCACCGAGGTGGAGCCCCGCAGCGGGCCGGCGAAGGCGCCCGCCAGGTACCGGCGGACCTCCTCCCGGCCCTGGTGGAACACCCCGCCGGGCAGCACCACCGTGGCATCGTCGGCGTAGCGGTCGGCGAAGGCATCGGCGTCGTTGGCCGCCCAGGCGGCGACGAGGGCGTGCAGCACCTCGCGTACCGCCCGGTCGTCGCGAAGGTGCATGGTTCCGGTGTTCGTCATGGTCGTCCTTCCGTGGTGTGGGCCTCGCCGGTACCTACTCGGCGTCGGGCGGCAACTCATCGGTCCGCCGGCGATGACTTCCGGCGACCGGGCCGGTAGGTATGTGCAGGGCAGATCGGAAGGGACGGACCGGTGACCGTGATCAGCGAGGACTTCGACCGGCGGACCCGCCCGTACCGGCGGGAGCTGCTGGCGCACTGCTACCGGATGCTCGGCTCGGTGCACGAGGCCGAGGACCTGGTGCAGGAGACGCTGCTGCGGGCCTGGCGGGCCTTCGACCGGTACGACCCGGACCGGGCCTCGCTGCGGACCTGGCTGCACCGGATCGCGACCAACGCCTGCCTCACCGCGCTGCGCGGCCGGGCCCGGCGGCCGCTGCCGTCGGACCTCGTCGCGCCGAACCCCGACCCGGACGGTCACCTGGTGGTGGGGGAGGTGCCCTGGTTGCAGCCCGTCCCCGACGCGCTGCTCGACCCGGCCACCGTGGTCGTCGCCCGGGGCAGCCTGCGGCTCGCGCTGGTCGCCGCCCTGCAACTCCTGCCAGCCCGGCAGCGGGCCATCCTGATCCTGCGCGACGTGCTCGGCCAGTCGGCCGCCGAGGTCGCCGAGACCCTCGCCACCACGCCGGCCGCGGTCAACAGCGGGCTGCAATGGGCCCGCGCCCGGCTGGGCGCGGTCGCCGTACGGGAGGAACAGGTCGCCGAACCGGCCGACCCCGACCGCCGGGCGCTGGTGGACCGGTACGTGGCGGCGTTCGAGCGGGCCGACGTGGCGGCGCTGACCCGGCTGCTCACCGCCGACGCCGTGCTGGAGATGCCCCCGGTGCTCAACTGGTATGCCGGCCGGGAGCGCTACGGCCGGTTCATCGCCCGGGTCTTCGCCATGCGCGGCACCGACTGGCGGATGCTGCCCACCGCCGCCAACGGCCAACCCGCGCTGGCCGCGTACGTGCGCGACGGGAACGCGTACGTCCCGCACACCCTGCAGGTCCTCACCGTCGACCGCGGCCGGATCAGCCGGAACGTCGTCTTCCAGGATCGGGCGGTGTTCGCCGCGTTCGGATTGACCCCGTTTCCGGCCACCGTGCCGGTCAGTTGACCGGGAGCGCCTTCGTGCCGCCGCCCTTGATCGACCGGGTGACCTTCTTCCCGCTCGACCAGTAGAAGCAGCGCACCCCCCGGTCACCGCGCGCCCAAGCCTCCTCCGACGGCAACTGATACGACGTCCCCGTCCGGTACCGCAGCATCCGGTCGACCGGGACCTTGGCGTACCGGGCGACGACGGTGCGGCACCCGGCGTGAATGGACTCCTGGTGCCGGCCGGCGTCCGCGTACCGGCCGTCCGGTACGGTCCACGCGCCGACGTACTCGAACTGGTGGGCCGTGGCGCAGCCGACCTGCTGGAAGTTGCCCCACCGGTCCTCGGTCAGGCAACCGAACGCCAGCGGCGACGGGCGCTTCAGCGCGTCGCGCAGGCTGCCGGTGTGCTGGATCGCATGGTCGTTCGGGTGATCCCGGAACGTGCCGCCGTCCACGGTGTCCAGTTCGAAAAGGTCACAGCGGTACCACCGACTGCCACCCGTCCAGCCGGGGGGCGACGGCGGCACCACCTGCACCGACAGCCGGGCCCCCCGCCAGTCGCCACCGACGAACGCCGTCGCCTTCGCGTCACAGTCGGCGAACGCGGGACGGATCGCGGCGGAGCCGACCGGTGGCGGGGTCGGGCGCTCGGCGAGTGCACCGGTGAAGGTGCCGAGGTGGATGGTCTCCACCAGGTGCGCCCGGCCGCACTCCACCGGCTGGTAGCTGGTCAGGTAGCTGCTCGGCTCGGCGATCAGGTGGCAGTCGCCCACCTTCGGGGTGAACTGCTCGACCTTGCCGACCGGACGCCAGTCGTCGGTCAGGTCGCCGTCCGTGCCGGCCGGCGTGCCGCACCCCGCCAGCACCACCATGACCAGGGCGGCCCACGCCGTCACACCGCGCCACCGCTTCATGCCACTCTCCCAGCCCCCCGTGCGAACGCGGGCAGCATACGTGTCCGCCGGCCGGCCGGGGTTCCGCGCCCGCCGCCGACGAGGTGACGTACGTCGCTGGGCCTGGTCATGACCGCGTCCTCCCAGCGCGTCGGTGCTGCCGTCGCCCCGGCTTCCGTCGCCGCCCGTCGTGGGGCGGCCATCCCACCGTGACGGTGTGACATCTGGTGGAGGCCCGGCGCTGAGGGGCACGAGATGAACGCACAAACTCTTCGACCAGCTGACCTGGGGCGTCGCCGACTGATCACTCAGCGGCGTCGGCGTCGGTCCGCGGCAGCGGCCGGCCGCACCCGCCCGGCCGTGGGTCACCGCGTGCGTACGTCCCGGTTCCCGGCACCCCCCGCCGGGGACACCGCTGCACCGGAGGCACGCCGGGTGGCACGTCCGTACTTCCATCCCCCAGACGGAGCTGCTCGATGCTTGAGACCGCCCTCGCGAAACTCCTCACCCTGAAGGTCGGCGCCACGGCGCTCGCCGTCGCCGCCACCGGTGGCGTGGCGCTCGCCGCCGCGACCGGCACGCTGCCCGACCCGCTCACCGCGCCGAGCGCGAAGCCGGCGGCCCACGCCACCGGCAAACCCGCCGACAAGGCCGACCAGGGCAAGGGCTCGCCGGCCGAGGCGAAGGGCTCCCCGTCGCCGAACCTGGCCGGCCTCTGCCGCGCCTACCGGGCCGGCGCCGGTGACAACCCGGGCAAGGCACTGGAGAACCCGGCGTTCCGGGTGCTGATCACCACCGCCGGCGCGAAGGAGCAGGTGGCCGCGTACTGCGACACGCTGCTGGCGACCGAGAAGGGCAAGGCCCGGCCCACGGCCACCCCGAGCCACCCGACCGGCCAGCCGCAGACCCGTCCGACCCCGGCGAAGACGGAACGCCCCGAGGCGCCCGGCGGCCACCAGCGGACCGCTCCGCCCACCAACTGACCTCCGGCACCGGGCGGGCACCCCCCTCCACCGCCCGGTGCCGGCACCGCGGCGTCCGCACGGATGACCCTCCCCCCGGTCATCCGTGCGGCGTCGCGATCCGCGTCCGCACCGGGCGCGGCGCGGCGGCGGCCGGGTCCCACGGCCGCCGCCGCGCCACAAATCGTCCGCCTGCTACCGACGGTCCGCGGCGCCCGCCGCGTCGGCCCGGCCGCGCAGCCACTCCAGGGCCGACTCGGCGTGGGTGAGCACGGAGATGTGCCCGTCCTCCGGGTACCGCCGCAGCTCCGCGCCGGGACAGATCCGCGCCAGCCACTCGCCGTGCGCCGCCGGCACGACCCCGTCCCGGCCGCCGTGCAGCAGCAGCACCGGCGCCGTGATCCGCGCCGGGTCGAATCCCCACGGCGACACGTACGCCAGGTCGTCGTCGATCAGCCCGCCCGGGCCGGCTTGGATCGCCGGACCGACGACACTGTCGAACCAGGACCACTCGCCGGCCAGGGCGGCCAGGTCGGGCGGGGTGAACGCCGGGTCGTACTCGACGCCGGAGGCCTCGAACTTCTCCTTCGCCGCGCGCCCGGCCGCGGCGGCACGCAGCGACGCCACACCGGAGGGGACCATGCCGGCGAACCAGTCCAGCCCGTCGGCGCCGTACGGGCCCAGGCCCGCGCTGCTGACCACGGCGAGCACGCGGTCCGGCAGGAGCGCGCCGCAGGCCAGGGCATGCGGACCCCCGCCGGAGTGCCCGAGCACCGCGAACCGGTCGACGCCCAGGGCGTCCGCGACCGCGGCCACGTCGGTGGCGGCCGAGGCGACGTCCCGGTCGGGGAGGGGCGTGGAGCCGCCGTACCCGGGACGGTCGTGGGAGATCCAGCGGATGCCCAGCCGGTCGGCCGCCGCGAACAGGGGCGCGGGCGGCGCGCCGAGGTTCGGGGTGCCGTGGTGCCAGACGACGGCGAGCCGGTCCTCCCCGCCGGTGTCGTAGGCGTGCAGCGTGCGGCCGTCGGCCAGCCGAAGATCCAGCTCTGTCACCATGGCCGGAGACTAGTCGCACCGGCCGACGTGACCGCCTCGCCGGCGGGGCGGTCCGGGCCGGAAAACCCCTTGATCCGGCTGCCGGAATCCGCTGGACAGCTGTCCCATCCTGCGCCGGCTCGGCCTGCACGAGGTCAGCACCACCACGCCCTGGGTGTGGACGCCGGCGGCCTGACCGGAGGAATTACGGCGGCGTTCTTCGACCGGTACGCCCACGAGTACGACGATCGGAACTCTCCCGACCACTCCGGCTGTGGAGTTCCTGGCCGGCCGAGCTGGACCTGATGGCGCGGCTGGCCGGCATGCGGCTGCGGGACCGCTGGAACGACTGGGACTACAGCCCGTTCACTGCCGCCAGCCGGCAGCACGTCTCCGTCTACGAGCGGATCTGACCCGTTGTCGGACCAGACGTGGACCTGTCGCTGCGTCGAACGGAGCGCGAGCGAAATGCGGGTGTGCGCCGGGAGCCGCACCCCTAGGGTGAGCCGGTGACACTTGCTCATGACGTGGCCGGGAGCGGCCCGACCGTGGTCCTGCTGCATTCCACGGCCTGCGACCGGCGGATGTGGGACCCGCAGCTGCCGATCCTGGCCGACGCCGGTTTTCGAGTGGTACGCAGCGACATGCGGGGCTACGGCGACTCGCCCGTCCCCGACGGGCCGTACAACAACGCGCAGGACGTCGTAGAGCTGCTGGACCTGCTCGGCGCCGAGGAGTTCGCGCTGGTCGGGTCGTCCGGCGGTGGCCGGGTGGCGCTGGAGATCGCCGCCCGGTGGCCGTACCGGGTCACGGGGCTGGCGTTGCTCTGCACCGCGCTGGCCGGGCATGAGCCCAGCGCCGAACTCCGGGCGTTCGGCGAACGTGAGGACGCACTGCTGGAAGCCGGGGACGTCAGCGAAGCGACCGACCTCAACGTGGACACGCTGCTGGGCCCGCACGCCGACCAGGCGACCCGGGAGAAGGTACGCGAGATGCAGCGGCGCGCCTTCGACGTGCAACTGGCCGCCGTCGAGCAGTTCCCGCAGCTCCGGCCCGAGTTCGACCGCGCCGACATCACCGCCGCCACCCTGCTGATCTCCGGCGACCACGACCTGCCGGACTTCCGCCAGATCGCGCTCCGCCTGTCGAGGGAACTGGCCGACGCCCGGCACCTCGAACTCGACTGGGCGGGTCATCTGCCCAGCCTGGAGCGCCCTGAGGCGGTGAATCCGCTGCTGCTCGACTTCCTGCGGGGAACGCACGCCGGGAGTGGCCGGGACCTGCGGAGCTGACGGGAGTGCGCGCGCGATCAACGTGCCCTCCGACGTCGAGGAACTGATCGACAAGCGGCGGGGCGATGCTCGTTCGGCGTCGATGACCAGCACCAGGTGACTGAACCGCGAACCAATGGATGGCTGGCATGGTTGGCGGCGCTGAGGCGGATCTCCTCGCGGCCGCCGTCTATCCTGCGCGCATGCTGATCACCGACCAGGACGTGGCTATCGCGGCAGCGCAAGCGGGAGCTGCTGTCGTGCGGGCCAGGTACGGGGCCTCGCTGACGCGCTTCGAGAAGTCCGCGGGTGACTTCGCCACTGCTGCCGATATCGAAGCGGAGAATGCGGTCCTCGACGTTCTTCGCTCCGCGCGGCCGGAGGATGCCGTGACCGGTGAGGAGAGTGGACGCACGGGCGCCAGCGCCGCGGAGCGGATGTGGTTGGTCGATCCCCTGTGCGGCACGCTGAACTATGCCGTGCGCAACATGCTGGTCGCGGTGAACGTCGCGCTGCGGACGGGTTCGACAGTCACCGTGGCGGTCTCAGCTGACCCGTTCGCCGATGAGGTGTTCTGGACTGACGGCACCAGCGCACACGTGCGCCGCGACGGTGTGGACGAGCAGCTCAGGCCGTCGGCCGAGTCGCGGTTGGTGGATGTCAACCTCGATCCGCCGTTTCCGAACGCTCCCCGCTTCCGGGCTGTGCGGCTGCTCGCCGACACGGGGTTCGTCGAGCGGTTCCGCCCACGCGTGGTGTCCACCACCCTGGCGGTGGCCTGGGTGGCAGCCGGCCGACGAGCCGCATACGTCACCGATGGCGACCTACGGGACAGCGTGCATTTCGCCAGTGGGATCGCCTTGTGCCAGGCCGCGGGATGCGTGGTGACCGGCATCGAGGGACAACCGCTGCACACCGGCGTGGGCGGGCTCGTCGTGGCGGCCGATCATCAGACGCACGCCGCCTTGCTGGCACTGTTGGGCAACCAACTCACACCTGTTCGTTGATCAGCGACTTCCCTGCCCGCAGGCAAGCAGCGCTGACCGGTAGGAGACGGTGGTGCGCCCGGCAGGATTCGAACCTGCGGCCTTGGGATTAGAAGTCCCCTGCTCTATCCGCTGAGCTACGGGCGCGCGTCGTGGGTGTCGCGCCAAGAGGGTACCGCCGCCTCCCCGGCGACCGGGGGAACGGGTGGTCGCGGCCACGTCGCCGATCAGCGTCGCACGGCACACCCCTCGGTGGCACCCGGGTTACCCCGGTCGGCAGACGGGCGGCCGCCATGATCCGTACCCTCGGCCTCATGCTGCTCGACCCGGAAACCGAGAACGACATCGCCTCCGAGCTCTGCAAGCTCCTCGGCCGCGCCATCCTGCCGGTCGGCCAGCTCGACCGGCCGGGTGCCGCCGCCCGGGGCTTCGGGACGGCGTTCTTCTTCACCGAGCTGGTCACGGCCACGGACGGCAGGCAGTTGGTGCGCGAGTACCTGCTGACCGCGGACGCGATCACCCGGGCACCGTACGGGGAGATCGGTGTGCGGCCGAGCGTGACCGAGCCGCCGGGGGCGGCGTCAGACGGGATCCTGCTGGCGGACTTCGCCGCGCAGTGGGTCCGCTGGCCGGAGGTCGGGCTCGCCGCCATGCTCGCCAAGGATCTGCACGAGTACGCCGGGGACCGAGGCTGGCAGTGGCGGACGCAGCCGGTGACCGACGCGGTGGCGGCGCCCGCCGACGCCGTCGCCCGGATCGGCACTGCCCCCGCGTCGGCGTTCGTGCTCGCGCTCGGCGTCGCCACGGACGGGTCGCGGCCGTTGGAGGTGGTCATCGAGCGGCTGGTCCGCGACGGTGACGACATCCGCGTCACCACGGAGCTGCCCGACGGTTACGTCGGTGCCCCGGTCTTCGGCGTCGAGGAGACCGCCGGCGGCGACCTGGGGGTGCACTGTCTGGGTCTGGTGCTGCCCGGCGGCGGCGGCGGCCACCGGGTCGCGACCTTCGACCGGATCCGGGCGGTGCTCGCCGCGGTGTCGCCGGGCGCCTGAGGGTCAGCCCTCGGCGGTCGCACCGGCCCGGTCGTCGACCGGCCGCCGGGCCGCCGGCGGCCCGTCCGGCGTCGCCGGGGTCGGGCCGGCGCCGAGGAAGGCCTCCGCCCACCGCCCGGCCTCGGTGAAGACCTTTTCCCGTACGGCGGGGCTGGAGAGCGTCAGGTCGTGCAGCCCGCCGTCGAAGCGGGCCAGCGTGACGTGCCGGCCGAGCCGGGGCGCCCAGCGGACCATGTGCTCCACGTCGAGCACGGCGTCGGCGAGGGTGGCCGACTCGTGCCACCTGGTGCCGCGGAAGCTGCGGGTCGAGCAGGCCAGCAGCACCGGCACCGGGATCTCCAGCCCGGCGCGGAGCTGGCGCTGGGCGGTGCGGATCGCGTTGAGCCACCCGGCCCGCACGGGGAACCCGGCGAGCGGCTTCCAGGTCAGGTCGTAGCTCCACTCACCCCGGTGGTCGGCGTGCAGGCTCTCGCCGTACACGGTGCCGAGCCCGAACGGGAGGATGCGGTGCGGCGCCCTGCGGCCCAGCCGGGAGACGGCGGCCGCGAGGGGCCGACGGACCAGCCAGGGCGCGTTGATGTCGAAGAAGGGGCTGTTCAGGAAGAGGCCGTCGACCAGGCCGTCCGCGCGGCGGGCGTGCGCCCACAGCGAGATGATCAGGCCGCCGGTGGAGTGGCCCATGGCGAGCAGGGTCTCGTGCCCGTCGTCCTCGCGGATGATCTTCGCGGCGGCGTCCAGCTCGGGGAAGTACTCGCTCAGGTCCTGGCAGAAGTTCGGGGTCTGGTGCGGCAGCAGGCTGCGGCCGTACTTTCGCAGGTCGAGGGCGTAGAAGTCCCAGCCGCGCTCGGCGAAGAAGTCGGCGACGTGGGTCTGGAAGAAGTAGTCGACGAAGCCGTGCACGTAGAGCACCGCCCGCCCGGTCGGGCGGTCGGCCCGGCGGCGGATCAGAGTCGCGACGACCGGTCCCTCGCCGTCGGTGCCCAGGTCGATCGTCTGCCGCTCGTACGGCGGTCCCAGCACGTCGGGTTCCACGAACGCGACGGTACGCCGCGAAGCTACCCGGCGGTAGCCCCCGCCCGCCCCGTCCGCAACGCGCGGACGGGGCGGGGCCGTCTCAGATGCTCTCCGCCCGGGCCCGGTCCGGGTCGGCGGCGGGCAGCTCGTCCGGCTCTTCGGCCTGGTCGGGGCCGCTGTCGGGCCGGCCGTTGTCCCGCAGGTGCTTGTTGTGCCGGGGCTCCTGCCGGGTCTTGGCGTCGTTCAGCCGCCGCCGCAGGTCGTCGCGGACGTCGTTGAGCGCGGCGGGCAGGTCCTCCTCGCTGGAGGCCGTGACGATCTTCTGCCGGCCGGCACCCGGCCACGGTGGCGGGGTTCGGCACGGCGCTCATCGCCGGACCTCGCCCTCGGCGCGGACGGGGCCGGTCGTACGGGGTGAGCGGAGGATCATCTCGGGGGCCTTTCTCTCGGTTGATCAAATCCATACCCCGTCGGCGTGCGTCCGGAACCGCTCGGCGTGGGTGGCCCGTCCGGCGATTCCGATCATGGTGCGGCCCGGGCCGGCGCCCCGGGGCCGGTGGGCCCCAGCAGACCGGACCTTGATCAGGCCGTTGTCCACAGCCGGCCGCGTCGTCCACAGCCCCAGCCGGTGGGGGTGACGGTGGCGAGTCCGCTGGCCCAGGCTCGGCGTCGAGTCGACTCGCCACGGCAAGCCCCGAATCTCCCCTGGAGGGACGATGTTCGATACGTACGTCACCATCGTCGGCAACGTGCTGACCGCGCCCGAGTGGCGCCGTACCACCCAGAGCAAGACCCTGGTGGCCAACTTCAAGGTCGCCTCGACGGCTCGTCGGCTCGACCGGGACAGCGGCCGCTGGGTCGACGGCAACCGCCTGCGGGTCCGGGTCAACTGCTGGCGCAAGCTGGCCGAGGGGGTGGCCGCCTCGGTGATGGTCGGCGACCCGGTGGTCGTCGCCGGCCGGCTCTACACCCGCGACTGGACCGACGACGCCGGCAACCACCGCACCCTCTACGAGCTGGAGGCCGTCGCGGTCGGGCACGACCTGTCCCGCGGTCGGGGCCGGTTCCTGCGCAACCGGCCCAGCGTGACCACCAGCACGGTGGAGGACGCCGAGGCGGAGCGGCGGGTGCACGGCGAGGCCACCGAGCCGGTGCCGTCCGCCCAGGCGCCGGCCTCCCTCGACGACCGGCCGTTCGACGACGAGGTCGAGCTGCCCGGGTTCACCGCCGCGCAGGCCGGGCCCGGCCTGCCCGACCTGGACCTGGACGGCCCCGCCGGCGGGGAGTTCGGCGCGGTGACCGACCCGTTCGACGACCGGGCGGACGGCGCTGGGGACGACGACGAGGGCGCCGACGAGCTGGCCGCCGAGCCCGACGACGCCGGGCCGCCCGACGAGCTGGACCCGGTCGTGGACGACCCCGCGACCGTCGGCCCGACCGGTCGGGGCCGCCGGGGTCGGGGGCGGACGCCGGTGCCCGCCTGAACCCTGGGGTCGTGCACGGGGGAGCGGGGTGGCGACGCGAGGGTGGTCACCCCGCCGTACGGCTAGGCTGACCGGCCGGAGGTGGTGACGGGTGCGGCAGGCGATCGCGACGGCGAACGCGGCAGGACTGGTGGCGGGCTACGCCCTGGACTCGCTCCTCGGCGATCCCCGCCGCGGGCATCCGGTGGCCGGCTTCGGCCGGGCGGCCGGCGCGCTGGAGCAGCGGCTCTACCGGCCGGACCGGGCGGCCGGGGCGGCCTTCACCGCGCTGGCCGTGGGCGCCCCGGTGCTGCTCGGCGTCGCCGCCACCCTGGCCACCAGGCGGCACCCGGTGGCGCGGGCGGCGCTGGTGGCCGCCGGCACCTGGACGGTCCTGGGCGGCCGCACCCTGCGGCAGGAGTCGCGGGTGATGGGCCGGGCGTTGCGCCGGGGCGACCTGCCCGCCGCCCGCCGCCGGCTCGGCCACCTCTGCGGCCGGGATCCGTCCACACTGGACGAGTCGGAACTGGCCCGGGCCACCGTCGAATCGGTCGCCGAGAACACCTCCGACGCAGTCGTCGCACCCCTGGTCTGGGGCGCTGTCGCCGGGCTGCCCGGCCTGCTCGGCTACCGCGCGGCGAACACGCTCGACGCCATGGTGGGACACCGCTCGCCCCGCTACGCCCGGTTCGGCACTCCGGCCGCCCGCCTGGACGACCTGCTCAACCTGGTGCCCGCCCGGCTGACCGGGCTGCTCTCCATCGCCGTCGCGCCAACCGTGCACGGCGACCCTGGCCGGGCCTGGCAGGTCTGGCGGCGGGACCGCAACGACCATCCGAGCCCGAACGCCGGCCAGTGCGAGGCGGCCATGGCCGGCGCGCTCGGCGTCCGGCTGGGCGGGCGCAACGTCTACTTCGGCCGGTCCGAGGTGCGCCCGTGCCTCGGCGACGGCCCCCGTCCCGAGGCGCGGCACCTCAAGCGGGCCGCCCGGATCTCCGGCGCGGTCGGGTTGGCCGCCCTCGGGATCGCGGCGGCCTATCCGCTCACGGCGGGTCGGCTGGTCGGCGCGGTCGGGCGGTCCGCGCTGCACGCCGTGCGGGGCGGCGTGGGCCGGGCCGGGGCCACGCGGGAGAGCGGACGGTGAGCGGCGGGCTGCTGGTCGCCGGGACCACCTCGGACGCCGGCAAGAGCGTGCTCACGGCCGGCATCTGCCGGTGGCTGCACCGGCAGGGCGTGAAGGTCGCGCCGTTCAAGGCGCAGAACATGTCCAACAACTCGGCGGTGGTGGTCGGTCCGGACGGGCGCGGCGGCGAGATCGGCCGCGCCCAGGCGATGCAGGCCGCCGCCTGCGGCCTCGCCCCGGACCTGCGCTTCAACCCGGTGCTGCTCAAGCCCGGCAGCGACCACGCCAGCCAGGTGGTGCTGCTCGGCGAGGCCGTCGACACGGTCACCGCCGGCAACTATCGGGAACTGCGTCCCCGGCTCGCCGGGACCGCCTTCGCCGCGCTTGCCGAACTGCGGGCGGCGTACGACGTGGTGATCTGCGAGGGAGCCGGCAGCCCGGCGGAGGTCAACCTGCGGGCCGGCGACTACGTCAACATGGGGCTCGCCCGGCACGCCGGACTGCCCACCATCGTGGTCGGGGACATCGACCGGGGCGGCGCCTTCGCCTCGATGTTCGGCACGGTGGCCCTGCTCGATCCGGCCGACCAGGCGCTGATCGCCGGCTTCGTGATCAACAAGTTCCGCGGCGACCTCGGGCTGCTCCAGCCGGGGCTGGACATGCTGCACCGGGTCACCGGTCGGCCGACGTACGGGGTGCTCCCCTGGGAGCTGGACCTCTGGCTGGACGCCGAGGACTCGCTCGCCTACGGCCGGGTGCTCGGGCGACCGGGCGCTCCGTACGGCACGGAGTGGCTGGACGTGGCCGTCATCCGGCTGCCCCGGATCAGCAACGCCACCGACGTCGAGGCGCTCGCCACCGAGCCCGGCGTCCGGGTCCGGCTGACCGTCGAGCCCGCCGAGCTGGCCGCCGCCGACCTGGTCGTGCTCCCCGGCTCCAAGTCCACCGTGGCCGACCTGGCCTGGCTGTGCGAGACCGGGCTGGCCGACGCGGTGCTGGCGCACGCCGCCGCCGGCAAGCCGCTGCTCGGCATCTGCGGCGGCTTCCAGATGCTCGCTCGGGCCATCCACGACCCGGTCGAGAGCCGTCAGGGCAGCGTCCCCGGGCTGGGCCTGCTGCCCATCGAGATCACCTTCGACCCGCGCAAGACCGTCCGCCAGTCCACCGGCACCGCCGCCGGCGACGTCCCGGTCCGCGGCTACGAGATCCACCACGGGTACGTCTCCGCCACCGAGCCGGCCCTGCCCCCGCTGCTCCACCACGCCGACGGCAGCGCCGAGGGGGCGCTCGTCGGCGCGGTGCACGGCACCCACTGGCACGGGGCCTTCGAGTCCGACGGGTTCCGTCGCCGCTTCCTCACCGAGGTGGCCCGGCTCGCCGGGCGCACCGGCTTTCGGGTCGCCCCGGACACCGCGTTCACCAGGTCGGGGACATGGGGCTGTCCGACGCCGGCCGATCCCGCCAGGTCCGCGACGTGTCGATCAGGCGGCGCCGGATCGCGCGGCCGCGCCGGTAATCAGTAGCGGACGTCGGCGGGGCGGTCCGACATCGGCAGCCCCGCCTCCCGCCAGGCCTGCACGCCGCCGATCATGTCCGTGGCCCGGCGCAGCCCGACGGCCTGGAGGCTGGCGGCGGTGAGGCTGGAGCTGTAGCCCTCCCGGCACACCACCACGATCTCCCGGTCGTAACCGGTGGCCTCGGGGATCCGCCACGCGCTCGCCGGATCGAGCCGCCACTCCAGCACGGCCCGGTCGATCACGATCGCCCCGGGCAGTTCGCCCTGCTCCCGGCGCTGCGTCTCGGTACGCGTGTCGACCAGCAGTGCGCCCACGCGGACCGCCTCGACGGTCTCCTGCGGGGTGAGCCGGTTCAGTCCGGCCCGGGCCTGTTCCAGCAGGGCGTCGATGCCCGGACTCATCACGTCATGCAGCACCTCCCGATCATGCCGGTGGCGTCGCCGCTCCACCCGGCGAACGGCCCCGGCGGCCCGCAGGTTCCAGCGGACGGGGGACCACCGGCCAGCGCGAGCGACGACGGGGCAGTCGGCGGGCCGGCGGTGACGGCGGGTGGAGGCCGGGGGAGCGGCGGTCGGCGACGCCGGCGGGCACTAGCGTCGGGCGGGTGACGGTGGCGGTGGTCGAGGCGTACGCCGAACTGGCCCGGCGGGTGCTCGCCCGCCCGGCGCGGTTGGGGCGTACCCGGATGGTGGCCGTCGACGGGCCGAGCGGCGCGGGGAAGAGCGTCTTCGCGGCGCGGCTCGCGGACGCCCTCGCCGCGCTGTCCGGCGGCGGGCGGCCACCCGTGGTGCGTACCGACGACCTGCTGGACGGCTGGGACGACCAGCTCACCTTCTGGCCGCGCCTGGAGGAGTGGGTGCTCGCGCCGCTGCGGGCCGGGCGGCCGGGCGCGTACCGGCGGTACAGCTGGGTGCGGCGCCGCTTCCTGCCCCGGGAGGTGCCGGTGCCGGTCGGTCCGGTGCTGGTGGTGGAGGGGGTCAGCGTGGCGCGCGCGGCGGTGCGGCCGGAGCTGACCCTGTCGGTCTTCGTCACCGCGCCGGCGTCGCTGCGGCTGTCCCGCGCGCTCACCCGGGACGGGTCGGAGATCCTGCCCGAGTTGCGGCGCTGGCACGCCGGCGAGCGGGCGCACTTCGCGGCCGACGGCACCGAGGCGGCGGTCGACCTGGTGGTCGACGGCGCGCCCGGTCTCCCGCACGACGCCACCCGCTACTACGTCCGCCGCCCCTGACCGGCCCGCGCCGGCGGCCGCGGGCGGAGCGGGATCCGGGTCCGGGCAGGAGCGGTCTCCGCGCCCCGGGAGGCCACCCTCGGCCGGGGAACCGCTGATCGTGCGGGCGGTCGGGCACCGGGCGGGGCGGGCTCGGGAGAGCCGCGGGGTAAGGTCGTCATACGATGCCGGTCATGACCACACCGATCATGTCCGAGTCCGAGCTGCGGGCCGCCGTCGAGCGTGAACTGCCCGGAGTCCGTGCCGACCTCGAACGTCTCGTCCGCATCCCGGGCATCGCCTTCGAGGGCTTCGACCACTCGCACGTGGAGCGATCGGCCGAGGCGGTGGCCGAGCTGCTGCGCGGCTGCGACCTCGACGTCAAGATCGTGCGCTCCGGCGGCCAGCCGGCCGTGATCGGCAAGAAGCCTGCCCCGCCCGGCGCGCCCACCGTGCTGCTCTACGCCCACCACGACGTCCAGCCGGTCGGCGACCGGGCGCTGTGGGAGTCCGACCCGTTCGAGCCGGTCGAGCGGGACGGCCGCCTCTACGGTCGCGGTGCCGCCGACGACAAGGCCGGCATCATGGCGCACGTGGCCGCGCTGCGCGCGTTCGGCGACCGCCTCCCGGTCGGCGTGGTCCTCTTCATCGAGGGTGAGGAGGAGTACGGCTCCGACTCGCTGGAGCAGCTGCTCGCCGAGCACCGCGACGAGATCGCCTCGGACGTGATCGTGATCGCCGACTCGGGCAACTGGGACATCGGCGTGCCGGCGCTGACCACCTCGCTGCGCGGCATCGTCAACTGCTTCGTCGAGGTCCGCACCCTGGAGCACGCGGTGCACAGCGGGATGTTCGGCGGCGCCGTGCCGGACGCGCTGACCGCGCTGGTCCGGCTGCTGGCCACCCTGCACGACGACGCCGGGGACGTGGCCGTCGAGGGGCTGGTCGGCCGGGAGGGCGCCAGCGTCGACTACCCGGAGGACCGGATCCGCGCCGAGTCCGGCCTGGCCGAGGGCGTGCGGTTCATCGGCACCGGCCGGATCACCGACCGGCTCTGGACCAAGCCGGCCCTCGCGGTGCTCGGCATCGACGCCCCCGCCACCGGGGAGGCGCCGAACGCGCTGGTCCCGTCCGCGAAGGCCAAGCTGAGCGTGCGGCTGGCGCCGGGCGACGACCCGAAGAAGGCGTACGCGGCGCTCCGCGCCCACCTGGAGGAGCACGCCCCGTGGGGGGCGCGGGTGACGGTGACCTTCGAGCACGACGGCGACCCCTGCGTCATCGACGCCACCGGGCCGATGTTCGACGCCGCCCGTTCGGCCTTCCGGGGCGCCTGGGACGGCACGGACCCGGTGGACATCGGCGTCGGCGGGTCGATCCCGTTCATCGCCACCTTCCAGGAGATGTTCCCGCAGGCGGCGATCCTGGTGACCGGGGTGGAGGACCCGCACGCCCGGGCGCACGGGCCGAACGAGAGCCTGCACCTGGGCGAGTTCGCCCGGGTCTGCCTGGCCGAGGCGCTGCTGCTGGCGAAGGTCGCCGAGGCGGGCACGAGCCGGAGCTAGTGCTCTGACCACAAACGTTGGCCGGGTTGGTCGGGGTTGGGAAAGTGTCGTAGGGGTGGTGTTGGCTTCGGTTCGTGCCTCGTCGTCGGGATCCGGCCTTGCCGCGGGTCGTGCATCGCACCGCCCGGGTTGCTGTGCGGGTGACGCCGGGGCAGCGGCGGCGGTGTTTCGGGTTGCTGCGCTCGGCCGGTGATGTGTGGGCGTGTGTGTTGGAGGTCAACGCGTGGCGCCGCCGCGGCGGCGCGCCGCTGGTGGGCTATCAGCGGTTGTGTCGGGAGCTGTCCGCGTCGGGGCCGGGCACCTTCGGCGACCTGGGCACCACGGGTGCCCGTTCGGTGTTGCGCCGGTTCTCTGATGCGTGGTTCGCGGCGGCGAAGCGCCGCCAGGCCGGTGACGTGTCGGCGCGGTTCCCGCGTCGTCGGCGGGGGTTGGTGCCGGTGCGCTGGTATCACGGCACGTTCACCCTCGACGGCCGGCGGGTGCGAGTCCCGACCGCCAGAGGCACTGCCCCGTTGTGGGTGCGTCTGGCGCGGGAGGTGCCGTATCCGGTCGAACAGGTCCGCTCGGTCACCCTGCTCTGCGAAGGCGGCCGCCTGTTCCTCGACGTCACCGCCGAGGTGCCGGTGGCGGTCTACCCGCCCGGCGAGGAACCGGACCCGGCCCGGGTCGCCGGGGTGGACCTGGGGATCATCCACCCCTACGCCGTGGCCGGCCCCGACGGGGAGGGATTGCTGGTGTCGGGGCGGGCGATCCGCGCCGAGCACCGCATGCACCTCGCCGACACGAAAGCCCGCCGCCGTGCCGTGGCCCGGCGGGCGCCGAAACCTGGCCAGAAGGGATCCCGGCGGTGGCGCAAGTACCGGCGTCGGGCACGCCTGGTCGAGGGCCGGCATCGGCGCCGGGTCCGCCAGGCCCAGCACGAGGCCGCCCGCAGCGTCGTGTCCTGGGCCGTTCGCCAGCGGGTCGGTGTGCTGCACGTCGGTGACCCGCGCGGGGTGCTCGACATCGACGCGGGGCGGCGGCACAACCTGCGGTTGCGGCAGTGGCAGATCGGCCGGCACCTGCAGGTCCTCACCGACAAGGCCACCCTCGCCGGCATCACCGTACGGCTGGTCGACGAACGCGGCACCTCCTCCACCTGCCCCGCCTGCCGAAGGCGGGTGCCGAAACCCCGCGGCCGGACCCTGTCCTGCCCGCACTGCGCATTCTCCGGCCACCGCGACCTGGCCGCGGCCGCCAGCATCGACCCGCACCCCGGGCGGCGGACCCACCACCCCGGCAGCGGTTGTGCTGCCGGAGGTGGTCACGCACCGTCGAGCCGGCCGGCACCTACCCGGTGCCGGCCGGTCCCGACGTGACCCCCGCCGCCCACCCCGGGCGGCGCGAGGATCAGTTGGCCCGCGGAGGCCCGCCCCACCACCCGATGGGGAGTCGCTCGCCCAACAGGCGAGGATCCACAACACCCACCGCAAACCCGGTGAACGTTAGTGGACAACGCACCAGTGAGGCTCCGCCTCGGACCGCCGAGGTGGGTGGTTGGGCTGGTCGGGCCGCTGGTGGTGGGTTCATCCTGGCAACCGTAGGTGCGGTTGCGGAGGATGGTCATGGCCTCGCGTGTGGTGA
>NZ_QGKS01000401.1 GCF_003172935.1 Micromonospora sicca
CCCCACCCGCAAGAACCGCAAGGTCCCCATCCGACCAATGCGCAGCGATCACCTCGTCGGCCATGCCCCGAACCAGGTCCGCCAGCCACCCCACCCGTTCGGCCAATATCCGCCCAACCACCGGCCCCTGCACACCGGGCGCGTCGGGCTTACCGCCACACACCGCCCGGTACGCAGTGCACGTCGCGGTCGACGTCAGCACGGAACCCGTCACTACCCAACGTCCCCACCCGCGGCTGCCAGCAGCCGACGCCTGGCCTCACGAGACCGGATCCCATACATTCGGCCCGCGAACGTGGCCACCAGGGACATGAAATCATCCAAGAGTTCCTCGACCCCACCGGCCGAACCCTTCGCATGCAACACCTCGACGCTCACCCCATCACGGGCAAGCAGAGCGGTCAACCACGCGCCGCCGAACCGGGCCAGCCGATCGCTGTGCGTCACTCTCACCACCGTAAACTCGCCCGCCGCCGCTGCCTTCAGCAGCCGGGCAAGTCCCGGCCGGTTCTCCCGCAACCCAGACGCCCGGTCCTTGAACACGGCCACCACCTCGCTGGCAGCCGTAGCCCGCAACTCTGCCTCCTGGGCCACCAGCGACGACTCCTGGCCAGTCGAACCAGACACCCGTACATACAACGCCTCACGGCGCGGCCGTACCGCCTCAACGCGTCCGACAAACACGTCGAGCAGGGAAGAGTCGAAACGACGCTCCCGACCGACCCACGTCACCGCCACGCGTTCCCTCATCCGCCCACCGGCGCAGGGTCACAGGATGAACACCGACGTACTCCGCAGCCGACCCAGACGCAGCAAGGACACGACCGACAACGTAGCACATAGGATCGCTTAGCCAATCAGCCAACAGTGATGCACCCTGCCGCCGCGTCGGGTCTGCCCTCCGCGACCCTCCGCCCGAGCATCGACTTTCTCGGTGCTCACCATGTAAAGCATTCAGGCTGTTCACGCTGCCGACTCCCGCGATATGGTCCCCGCCAGTCGTCCCAGCAGGAGGTTCCCGGTGCTCAGGAAGCAGGCGCTCCGCGTCGTCATCGGTCTTGCCACTCTCTCGGTCGCCCTCACCGGCTGCGGACGCTCGACGAGCGGTCAGACGTCGCAGGCCGGTGGGTCGGCCTCGGTCGCCGCCGACGCCAAGGCCATCGACCTCGTACCCGCCGCGCTCAAGGAGAAGGGCGTGCTCCGGGTCGCCACCGCCGAGGGCTACCCGCCGATGGAGATGTACAAGGAGGGCACCCTGGACCTGATCGGCGTCGACCCGGAGCTGGCCGCGGCGATCGCCGGGCGGCTCGGCCTGAAGCTGGAGATGACCAACGCGAGCTTCCCCGGCCTGATCCCGGGACTGCAGGCCGACCGCTGGGACCTGGCGATGTCCTCGATGAGCGACACCGAGGAGCGGCGTAAGGCGGTCGACTTCGTCGACTACTTCCAGGCCGGTGGCGCGATCATGGTGGCCAAGGGCAACCCCGCCGGCGTCAAGGACCTGGCCGACCTGTGCGGTTGGGCCGTGGTGCTCGCCAAGGGCAGCTCCAACCTCGCCATCGGCGAGGGGCAGAACGCCAAGTGCGGCAAGAAGATGACGATCTCGCAGAGCGAGGACGCCCCGACCGGCCTGCTGCAGATCGACGCCGGGCGGGCGGTGGCCACCATCGTCGACTACCCGGTGGCCAAGATGCTGGCCCAGGAGAGCGGCAAGTACGAGGTGCTGGAGGCCCAGTACGAGGCCGGCCCGTGGGGCATCGCGATCGACAAGAAGGACAGCCAGCTCCGCGACGCGGTGCGTGAGGCGCTCCAGGAACTGATCGACAGCGGGGAGTACGCCAAGATCATGGAGAAGTGGGGCGTGCAGGGCAGCGCGGTCAAGGCCGCCACGGTCAACGCCCAGCAGTGAGCACGCCGGTGGACGCGACCGTCGTGGGCCCGGCTGCGGCCGGGCCCACCGGCTCGGAAGCGCCGGAAGCGAACCGGATCAGTCATCCCCTCCGGCCCGGCCGCTGGCTGGCCGCCGGGGTGACGGCGCTGGTGCTGGTCTGGCTGGGATGGACCGTCGCCATCAACCCCAACCTGCACTGGGACATCGTCGCCGACTACCAGTTCGACCGGGTCATCCTGGACGGGCTCTGGGTCACCGTCCAGCTCACCGTCGCCTCGATGGTCATCGGTGTGGTGCTCGGCGTGGTGGTCGCCCTGATGCAGGTCTCCGACAGCCGCATCCTGCGTACCGGCGCGATGGCGTACGTCTGGTTCTTCCGCGGCACGCCGCTGCTGGTGCAGCTGATCTTCTGGTTCAACATCGCGCTGATCTTCCCCGAGATCGGTCTGGGCGTGCCGTTCGGCGGCCCGAAGCTGATCACCTGGGAGACGAACACGCTGGTCACCGGCTTCGTCGCGGCGCTGCTCGGGCTCAGCATCAACGAGGGCGCGTACATGAGCGAGATCGTGCGCGCCGGCCTGCGGGCCGTCGACCCCGGTCAGCAGGAGGCCGCGGCGGCACTGGGCATGTCCCGTACGAAGATCATGAAGCGGGTGGTGCTGCCCCAGGCGATGCGGATCATCGTCCCGCCGACCGGCAACCAGTTCATCTCCATGCTGAAGACCACCTCGCTCGTCTCGGTGATCGCCGGCGCCGACCTGCTCACCGTCGCCCAGCGGCTCTACCTGACGAACTTCGAGGTGATCGCCCTGCTCATCGTCGCGTCCATCTGGTACCTGGTCCTCACCACCGTCGCCAGCGCCGGCCAGTACTACCTGGAACGCCGGTTCAGCCGCGGCTTCGGCACCACGGTGCCGGGCACGCTGCGCGGGCGGATCGCCCGCAACCTGCGGTTCTCCGGGAGCGCGCGATGACCGCGCCGATGGTGCGGTGCCGGGCCCTGCGCAAGAGCTTCGGCCGGCTGGAGGTGCTGCGCGGCATCGACCTGACCATCGAGCGCGGCCAGGTGGTCTGCGTGGTCGGCCCCTCCGGCTCCGGCAAGTCCACCCTGCTGCGCTGCCTCAACCACCTGGAGGAGCCGCAGGCCGGGCGGGTGTACGTCGACGGCGAGCTGATCGGGTACGAGGAGCGCGGCGGGCGGCTGCGGCCGCTGCCGGACGCCCGGCTGCGCCGGCAGCGCGAGTCGATCGGCAAGTTGTTCCAGCGGTTCCACCTGTTCCCGCACCGCACCGCGCTGGAGAACGTGATGGAGGGCCTGGTCGCAGTGAAGGGCGTGAGGGCGGCCGAGGCCCGCAGGCGCGCCGGTGAGCTGCTCGACCGGGTCGGGCTGGCCGATCGCGCCCACCACTACCCGGCGCAACTCTCCGGCGGGCAGCAGCAGCGGGTGGCCATCGCGCGCTCCCTGGCGATGTCACCGAAGCTGATGCTCTTCGACGAGCCGACCTCCGCGCTCGATCCCGAACTCGTCGGGGAGGTGCTCGAGGTGATGAAGGACCTGGCGGCCAGCGGGATGACGATGATCGTGGTGACCCACGAGATGGGCTTCGCCCGTGAGGTCGGCGACCACCTGGTCTTCATGGACGAGGGCCTGATCGTCGAGCAGGGGCCGCCCCGGGACGTGCTGGCCGCGCCGCGGCACGACCGGACCCGCGCGTTCCTGTCCAAGGTGCTGTGATGGCGCGGTTCGACCTGCTGTTCACCGGCGGGGACGTGCTCGACGGCACCGGCGCGCCGGCCCGCCCGGCCGACGTGGGCGTACGGGAGGGACGGCTGGTGCTGCTGCCACCGTCCAGCGGCACGCCCGCCGCCGCGGTGGTGGACGCCGCCGGTCTGGTGGTCACACCCGGCTTCGTCGACGTGCACACCCACTCCGACCTGCTGGCCGGCGACGACGAGCAACGGGAGGTGCTGCGCCGGGCGCCGCTGCTCCAGGGGGTGACCACCGAGATCTGCGGCAACTGCGGGATCAGCCCCTTTCCGGTCCCGCCCGAGCGCGGCGGGCCGGTGCGGGAGCTGATCGCGGCGACCTTCGGGCCGCCCGCGGCGGCGTACGCGTCGTTCGCGGAGTTCGCCGCGGCGCAGGGCGCGGCCCGGCGCAACCACCTCGCCGCCCTCGTGGGGCACGGGACGCTGCGCGCCGCCGTGGTCGGCTTCGCTCAACGGCGCGCGACGCCGGAGGAGACCCGACGAATGTGCGGGCTGCTCGACGAGGCGCTCGCCGCGGGCGCGGCCGGCCTGTCCACCGGCCTGATCTACTCGCCCGGAGTGAACGCCGGCACCGACGAGGTCATCGCCCTGGCCCGGGTCGCGGCGGCGCACGGCAAGCCGTACGTGACGCACCTGCGCGACGAGATGTCCCAGGTCGAGTCGGCCCTCGAAGAGGCGATCGAGATCGCCACCGCCGCCGGGTCGGCGCTGCAGGTCTCCCACCACAAGACCGCCGGCCGGCGGGCCTGGGGCGCCACCGTCCGCACCCTGGCCCGACTCGACCGGGCGCGTGCCGACGGGCTGGACGTCGCCTGCGACGTCTACCCGTACACCGCCGGCAGCACGGCCCTGCTCGCGATGCTGCCCCCCTGGGTGATCGCCGACGGGGTGTCGGCGATGCTCGCCGCCGTCGCGGACCCGGCGGTCCGCGACCGGATCCGTGCCGACCTGGTCGGCGGAGTGCCGGGCTGGGAGAACACCGTGGGCAACGGCGGCTGGGACCTGATCCGCGTCGCGTCCGCCCCGAACAACCCGGACGCGCAGGGGCGCACCATCGCCGACCTGGCCGCCGCGCGCGGCGCCGACCCGGTGGACTACGCCTGCGACCTGCTCGCCGCCGAACGGGGCGACGTCACCATCCTCAGTCACTCCATGCACGAGGACGACGTCCGCCGGGTGCTGGCCAGCCCGCTCACCATGCTCTGCTCCGACGGCGTACCGAAGGGGGGCCGCCCGCATCCGCGCTGGGCGGGCAGCTTCGCCCGGGTGCTCGGGCACTACGTACGCGACGTGGGTCTGCTGCCGCTGGCGGACGCGGTGCACAAGATGACCGCGATGCCCGCCCGCCGCTTCGGCCTGCGGGACCGCGGCCTGCTCGCCGACGGGTACGCCGCCGACCTGGTGGTCTTCGACCCGCAGTGGGTCGCCGACGGCGCCACGTACGACGATCCGCTGGCGCCGCCGCGCGGCGTCCGCTGCGTGGTGGTCGGCGGCCGGGTCGTGGTGCACCGCGGTGAGGTCACCGACACCCGGCCCGGCCGGGTGCTGGCCGTGACCGGTAGGAAGCCGGCCGTGCCGGGACGGCGATGAGCGCGGCCGGTGGGGGCCCGGCCGCCGGCGTGCGGATCGGGGCGCTGGTGCGGCGGCTGGACGACGGGCGCGGCATCTCGGTCGACCCGGACCGGGTCCTCCGGCTGGCCAGCGTCGGCAAGGTGTTGCTGCTCGGTGAGGTGGCCCGACGGCTCGCCGACGGCACCCTCGCCGCCGACCGGCGGGTGGAGCTGCTCGATGAGGACCGGGAGGTCGGCGGCACCGGCCTGCTCGGCGCGCTGTCGCCCCGGTGGTGGACGGTCGCCGACCTGGCCACGGCGGTGGCCGCGGTCAGCGACAACGCCGCTACGAACGCGCTGCTCCGCCTGGTCACGCTCGACGCCGTGCAGGACCTGGCCTGCCAGGCCGGCCTGCGGGACACGACCGTGCACGACCGGATCCGGGCCGAGCGCGGCCCCGGCGTACCGGAGACCTTCGCGACCGGCACCGCCCGCGAGCTCTGCGCGTTCCTCGCCGACGTGGCGGCCGGCACCTGGCAGCGCCCGCGGGCGTGCGCGCTGCTGCGGGACTGGCTCGCCGGGAACACCGACCACACCCTGGTGGCCGACTCCATCGGCCACGACCCGTGGTCGGGCGACGGCGTCCGGGTGCTGAACAAGACCGGCACCGACACCGGCGTACGGGCCGACACCGGGATCGTGTCCGGCCGGCACACGGTCGTCTACGCCGTGATCGCGGCGTTCGAGCCCGGGGCGGAGCGGGCCGCCGTGGCGGAGCTGCGGCGCTGGGGCACGACGGTCGACCGGCTCGCCGGCGCCCACCGCTCGGACAGCTCCTGACTGAGCCCCGCGGCGGCGTCGGTCAGCCGTTCGACGAAGCTGCCCACCACCGGGTTCGGGTTGCCGGGGCGCAACGCCACGCCGATCTCCCGGTGCAGCTTGCCGTGCGCGAGCTGCCGGACCGCCACCTGACCCGGGTTGCGCAGGCCGAGCGACGGCACCAGCGCGACGCCGACGCCGGCCCGGACCAGGCCGAGCACCACCTCGTAGTGGTCGCTGCGGCACCGGATCCGCGGCTGGAAGCCCTCGGCCCGCGCCGCCAGCTCAAGCACCGACACCTCGCCCTGCACGCCGAGGGTGGTGATCCACGGCTCGGCGGCGAGGTCCGCGAGCCGCAGCCGCCGCCGGCCGCACAGCGGGTGGTCGGCCGGAAGCACCACCAGCTGCGGGTCCACCATCAGCGGTTCGACCTTCACGTACGGCGAAGCCTGGGCCGGACTCAACGGGTGGTCGAACACCACCACGAGGTCCAGTTCGCCCTGGTTGAGCCGGGGCAGCAGCTCGTCCGGCTGCCCGAGGATCAGCGCGAGCTCGACCTGCGGATGGTCCCGGGTGAAGCTCGACAGGGCGCGCGGCAGCAGCTCCGCGCCGGCCGTCGCGAAGAACCCGATGCGCAGCAGACCCCGCCGGCCCTCGCCGTGCGCGGACAGCTCGTCGCGGGCGGCCGACATCAGGTCGGCGATCTGCTGCGCGTAGTCCGCGAGGCGCTGGCCGGCGGCGGTGAGCCGCAGGCTGCGCGGCCCCCGGTCCACCAGCGCCACCCCGGCCTCCTGCTCCAGCGTGGCGAGCTGGTGGGAGACCGCCGACGGGCTCAGCCGTAGCTGCTCCGCGGCGGCGACGATCGTGCCGTGCCGGGCGATCTCCAGCACGACCTGCAGGCGTGCGGTGTTGAACATCGGCGGACCGCCTTCCTGCTCCGGGGCTTGCGGCAACGTCGACACCAGTCCGCCCGGCCCACACTCTCGCATGCCGGCGGCCGGCTGCGCTCGCGGCTCAGGCGGCCGTTGCTACCGCTTCTCCTTCTTGGGTTTGGGCGGCAGCGTCGCGACGTACCCCCGAGCCCTGTCGACCCAGACCGTCGCCTGCTCGGTGCTGAACGACGGGGGCAGGGCCAGGTAGCCACCCATCGGTCGCTCCGCAGGGCCGAAGGGTCCCGCACCCTCGATCGTCGCGAGTTCGGCCAGATCGTCGGCGGCGAGTTTCACGCCGACCGACGAGCCGAACAGCCCGGCGAACATGTTGCCGTTCACGAACGCGCCGAGGTTGCCGAACATCGGCTTGACCTCGACCCCTGGGGCGTCGGACACGGCGGACCGGAAGAACTGCTTGTCAGCGTCCGTGGGCTTCGGCATCTGCATCGTCGGATCCTGTCATCCGGCCAGGGGGCGACGGCCAGAGAAGGCGGCCAGCCGCTCCATCGGGTCGGCGTCCACGGGCGGGGTCACCTCGTCGCCGAACGAGGAGCCGCGGCCGCCGGGGACGATCTGCTCGGCGAGCTTGTGGACGTAGGCCATGACCTCGTCACTGACGGCCAGGGGCGTGCCGCTGGCCTGGGCCAGGTCCCAGGCGTGCAACAGGAACTCCACCGGCATGATGCCCGCCACGAACGCGGCCGGCATCTCGCCGCCGCCGGGCGCGGCGACGGCGCCGTCGAGGCCCCGGGCGCGCCATCCCTCGATGGCCTGCGCCGCCATGGTGGCCGTCCGGTCCTCCAGCGAACCCGTCCCGGGGTTCACGACCTCGACGCCGGCCATCGCGCCGAGGGTGACCATCGAGCCGAACAGGTGCTCGGCGAGGTCGTGGCAGGTGAAGTCCGCGCAGGGGGTCTGCTTGGCGCGGTCGGAGGAGGTCAGCCGGCGCAGGACCGTCTGGAGCACGGCCAGGGTGGCGTCGGCGGCGGACAGTTCGTCGAGCCGCTCGGGAGCGGCGGACCACTCGTCCGGGCCGGCATCCCCGGCGACGGCGGCCTTCTCGAGACGGCCGAGGTAGTGGTTCCAGCCCTTGGCGTGCATCGCCGCCTGCTCGTCGGTGAGCCCCTCGTGGGTGAGGGTGACCCGGGTGCCGTCGGCGACCGGCTCGATCGTGATGGAGACGGTCGAGGTGTCGGGGGCGAGGTCCGGGTTGCCCTCCCAACCCCAGCCGAACACGACCCGCTTGCCGGGTTCGACCTCTCGGAAGGTGCCGGCCGCCACGTGGCCGGGGGTGACGGTCCAGCGGTAGTCACCGCCCACGCGGAGGTCGACGCGGGCCGACACGGTCTGCCAGCGGCGCAGCCGCTCCGGCTCGGTGATGAGGGCGAATGCCTCGTCGATGTCGACGGGGAGGACGACGGTCTTGGTGAACATCAGTGGTCTCTCTCGATCCGTTGAGACTTCAGGGCGTGGGCGTCGGCGACCAGCAGGTCGAGCTCGGCGGTCCAGAACCGGTCGATCTCGGCCTGCAGCTGACGGAGTCCGTCGGGTACGACCCGGTAGATGCGCTCCCGGCCGACCTTCTCGGCCGTCACCAGGCCGACCTCGGCCAGCAGCAACAGGTGCTGGGAGATCGCCGACCGGGTGACGGTGAACTCCGCCGCGATGCTGCTCACCGTGCGGGGCTGCGACGCGAGCAGCTGCAGGATCCGTCGCCGGGTGGGTTCAGCAGCGGCAGACAACGCGTCGATCACCAAAAACACGTTAGGCGTTACTAACGCATTCCGTCAAGTGCCTGCTCAGCCGCCCGGACCTGCCGCCGACCGTCGTCGCGCCCGCGCCGGGCGGCGAATTTAACCAGTGCCCGCTATTGAAATTCAGGAGCCAGGGGACCAGGATGGCGATTGCAGGAACCACCGCTTGGAGGGCAGCTCAGGTGACCATCGCTCCGGCCCCACGACGCGTCGACCAGCAACCGGCGCGCGACCTGGTCGCCGCCGAACAGGCCGCCGCGCGGTTCCTGACCGCGCTCGGCATCGACCTGGACTCCGAAAGCCTGCGTGACACGCCGGGCCGGATGGCCCGGGCGTACGCCGAGTTGCTCACCGCGCGCCCGTTCGACCTGACCACCTTCCCCAACGACGAGGGCTACGACGAACTGGTGCTGGCCCGGTCCATTCCCATCCGGTCGGTGTGCGAGCACCACCTGTTGCCGTTCGTCGGTGTCGCACACGTCGGCTACCTGCCGGGCGACCGGATCCTTCGACTGTCCAAACTCGCCCGCGTCGTGGAGCTCTTCGCCCACCGACCGCAGGTGCAGGAGCGGCTGACCAAGCAGGTGGCGGACTGGCTGGCCCTCGAACTGGCTCCCAAGGGCGTCGGTGTCGTCATCGAGGCCGAGCATCTGTGCATGACGTTGCGCGGAGTGCGGGCCACCGGCGCCACCACCGTGACCTCAACCCTGCTCGGGACCCTGCGGGACGACGCCCGCTCCAGGGCCGAGTTCTTCTCCCTCACCGGAGCCCACTGACCCGATTGGAGAGCGGCATGGACAGCAGTCCCACGTTCGTCATCGTCGGCGCCGGCCTCGCCGGTGCCAAGGCCGCCCAGACACTGCGCGAGGAGGGCTTCGCCGGCCGGGTGATCCTGCTCGGTGAGGAACCCGAACGGCCGTACGAGCGGCCACCGCTGTCGAAGGGCCTGCTGCTGGGGAGCACGCCGCGGCGCGACGTGTACGTGCACGACGCCGGCTGGTACGAGGCGAACGACGTCGACCTGCGTACCGCGACCCGGGTCACCGGCATCGACCGCGAAGCCCACCAGGTCGTCCTCGCCGACGGCGAACGGCTCGGCTACGACAAGCTGCTGCTGGCCGCCGGCTCGACGCCCCGCCGCCTCGATGTTCCCGGCGCCGACCTGGACGGGGTGCTGTACCTGCGCACGTTGGCGGACTCCGATCGGATCGCCGAAGCCGTCACCGACCAGGCCCACCTCGTGGTGATCGGCGCCGGCTGGATCGGTCTGGAGATCGCCGCCGCCGCCCGCCGGCACGGCGCCGCCGTGACCGTGGTGGAGACCGCCGAGCTGCCGTTGCAGCGGGTCCTCGGCGACGAGGTCGCCCGGGTCTTCGCCGACCTGCACCGCGACCACGGCGTCACCTTCCACTTCGGCGTCGGGGTCCGACAGCTGCGGGGGACCGGTCGGGTGTCCTCGGTGCTGCTGACCGACGGCACCGAACTGGCCGCCGACACCGTCGTCGTCGGCGTGGGCATCCAGCCCAACGTGCAGTTGGCCGAGGCGGCGGGCCTGAAGGTCGACAACGGCATCGTCACCGACGCCCGGCTGCTCACCTCCGACCCGCACATCCACGCCGCGGGCGACGTGGCCAACGCCCTCCACCCGCTGCTGCACCGGCACATCCGCGTGGAGCACTGGGCGAACGCGCTCAACGGCGGCCCGGCCGCGGCCCGGTCCATGCTGGGCCAGCAGGTCGAGTACACCCGACTGCCGTACTTCTTCTCCGACCAGTACGACCTGGGGATGGAGTATTCCGGGTGGGTGGCCCCGGACGGTTACGACCAGGTGGTGTTCCGCGGCGACCCGGCCGTGGTGCACGGCCGGGCGCCCGAGTTCCTGGCGTTCTGGGTCTCCGAGGGCCGGGTGCTGGCCGGGATGAACGCCAACGTGTGGGACGTGACCGACCAGATCCAGGCGCTGGTGCGGGCCGGCCACGCCGGCCGGGCGGTCGACCTGGCCCGGCTCGCCGACCCGGGGGTGCCGCTCGGCGATCTGCTGCGCTGAGCGGGCGTACCGCCGAGCGGGAGGCGGTGGCCGGCGGGTCAGGCCGGGCGGATCTGTACGCAGCAGGCGCCGAGGGTGGGAGCCAGCCGCGCGTGCAGGTCCGTCCGGCCGAGCCCGTCGAGCAGACCGGCGACGAAGGCCTGGTTCAGGCCGCACACCAGCTCGGTCTGCTGGACGGCGAGTTCGTGGAAGGGGCAGTTGCGCAGCCGGATCAGCTCGTCGTCGTCGGTCGGTTCGAAGCCGAGCTCGGCCAGCACGTCCGCGACCGGCCCGCCGGCGCCGACCTGACGACCGAGGGCCACGCCCCGGTGCCCCGCCAGGCGGAGCGCCGCGGACCTGGCATCGGTGGGATCCTCGGCGACGGCCTGGGCGAGGATCTCGCCGATCAGGTCGTAGCGCCGCTCCGGGATGGTCAGCGCGATACAGCCCGGCGCCGCCTCGTACACCTTCGGCGTTCTGCCCCGGCCGCGCGGCTGGTCGGTCGGCGCCGCGTACCTAGCCCGCAGCAGTCCGGCGGCGACCAGCTTGTCGAGGTGGAACGCCGCCAGGTTGCGCGAGATCCGCTGCGCCTCGGCGGCCTCGTCCCGCGTCACCGGGTGGTCCTGACTGCGCACGTAGTCGTACAGCGCCCGGCGGACCTGGTCGACCAGGGCCGTCACCGCCTGCCACGGGCCCGCTGCCATGCCGAGAAGTTTATCACCAGCAGATGTTGTTGAAATTCACTGAATGGGCGTGACCGCCGGCAGGTGCCGGCGCAGCCGCACCTCGGGCTCGCCGTACGCCTCCTCCACCCGGGTGCCGCCGTCGGGCGTCCAGCCCTGCCCCGCGTAGAAGGCGCGAGCAGCATGGTTCCCCGCGAACACCCACAGCGTCGCCGTGCCGTACCCGCCAGCCCGCAGCTGCCCGGCCGCGGCGTGCAGCAGCGTCCGACCCAGCCCGAGACCCTGGGCGTCCGGGTGCACGTACAGGCTGAACACGTGTCCCCGGCGCGCGTCGTCCGGGTCCGCGCCGAACCGCACGACCCCGCGCACCCCGTGCCCGGCCACGTCGGCGACGAGCACCCCGTCGGGCGCCGCCGCGAGGACCCGGCGCCACAGCGCCACCGCGCTCGCCCCGTCGTAGCGGGCCCGCACCGGCGGCGGCAGCAGGTCCGCGTACGACCCGTGCCAGCAGGCCAGGAAGACGGCGCCGGCGGCGTCCGCGTCGGCCGGCACCGCCCGGCGGACCCGCACCGGCGCGGTCACGAGCCGGACGGGGCGAGCGACCGGCCGGTCACCTGCTCGGTGGCCACGTGGCAGGCCACCTGGTGGCCGGAACCCAGCGGAAGCGGCAGCAACGCCGGGTCGAGCCGCCGGCACGCGTCCTGCGCCAGCGGGCACCGCGGGTGGAACGGGCAGCCGGCCGGCGGGGCGGCCGGGTCGGGCACCTCCCCGGCGACGGTGGCCTCGATCGGCTGGGAGAGCTCCGGGTTGGGCGCGGGCACCGCGGCGCACAGGGCGGCGGTGTAGGGGTGCCGGGGGTTGTCCAGCACCGACTTCCAGTCGCCGATCTCGACGACCCGGCCGAGGTACATCACCGCCACCCGGTCGCTGATGTGCCGCACCATGGCCACGTCGTGGCTGATGAACACGTAGCTGAGGCCCAGGTCGCGGCGCAGGTCGACCAGCAGGTTCATGATCTCGGCCCGGACCGACACGTCGAGCGCCGACACCGGCTCGTCGAGCAGCAGCACCCTCGGCTCCACCGCGAGGGCCCGGGCGATGCCGACCCGCTGCCGCTGCCCGCCGGAGAGCTCGTGCGGGTAGCGCGCGGCGAACGCCGCGCCCAGCCCGACCATCTCCAGCAGCTCGCCCACCCGCCGCTCGCGCTGCCGGCCGTCGGCGAGCCGGTGCACGGCCAGCACCTCGCCGAGCGCCTGGCCGACGCGCAGCCGCGGGTTGAGCGAGGAGTACGGGTCCTGGAACAGCATCTGGATGTGCCGGCGCTGCCGGCGCAGCGCGGGGCCGCGCAGCGCGGTCAGGTCCACCCCGTCCAGCTCGACCGTGCCGGAGGTCGGGTCCTCCAGCCGTACCAGCAGCTTGGCCAGGGTCGACTTGCCGCAGCCGGACTCGCCGACGATGCCGAGGGTCTCGCCGTCCCCGACGGTCAGCGAGACCCCGGCGAGGGCGTGCACGACTTCGTCGCCGCCCCGCACCGGGTACTGCTTGACCAGATCGGTCGCCGTCAGCATCAGTTCCTCCACTCGTGCGGGGGCACCCAGCACGCGGCCCGTCCCTGCGCCCGTGGCTGCAGCGCGGGGCGGGTCGCGCACGCGTCCACCGCCTGCGCGCACCGTGGCCGGAACGGGCATCCTTCCACCGAATCGGTGGCGGCCGGTGGCCGTCCGGGGATCTGGGCCAGCGGCGGCCGGTCGTCGTCGGTCGGGTCGGGCAGCGCGGCCAGCAGCGCCTTCGTGTACGGATGCTGCGGAGCGCTGAACACCTGCCGCACTGGCGCGTCCTCGACCACGTGGCCCGCGTACATCACCACGACCCGGTCGACCAGGCGGGCCACCACACCCAGGTCGTGGGTGACCCAGATGGTGGTCATGCCGAGTTCCCGGCGCAGTTCGTCGATCAGCGCCAGGATCTGCTGCTGGATGGTCACGTCCAGCGCGGTGGTCGGCTCGTCGGCGATGAGCAGCCGGGGGCGCATCGCCAGCGCGCAGGCGATCATCACCCGCTGGCGCATCCCGCCGGAGAACTCGTGCGGGTAGGCCCGGGCGGTGCGCTTCGGGTCGGGGATGCCGACCCGGGCCAGCAGGTCGAGCATCCGCCGCCCCGCCTCGGCCTTCGGTACGCCGTGCGCGGTCATCGCCTCGACGACCTGATCGCCGACGCGCATCAGCGGGTTGAGCGACGTCATCGGGTCCTGATAGATCATCGCCGCGTCGTTGCCGCGGATGGTGCGCAGCTCCCGCTCGGAGAGCGCGGTCAGATCGCGGTCACCGAGCCGCACGGTCCCGCCGGTGACGCGCAGCGGATCGGTGAGCAGGCCCATCACGGCGAGCATGGTCAGCGACTTGCCGGAGCCGCTCTCGCCGACGACCGCCACGGTCTGTCCGGCCTCGACGGTCAGGTCGACGCCGTGCACGATCTCCCGGTCGGCGCGACCGGACCGGGCCGACACGCGCAGGTCCGCGAGCTCGAGAAGGGCGGTCATCGGGCGGCTCCGGTGAGGCGCAGCGCGGTGGGGGCGGTGGCCAGTGGTTCGGGCAGACGCAGGGGAGTGGCGCCGGGCACGATGGCGCCGAGCACCTGGGCGACGGTGGCGCCGGTGCACGACGGAACGGTGCCGGGCAGGCCGTGCGCGGTGTGCCAGCCGATCAGCGCGAAGGCGACAGCCTCCTTGGTGTCGGTCGGCGCGCCGAACTCGGCGGTGGTGGTGACCCGCACCCCGGCCAGCCGCTCCCGCAGCATCGCCATCAGCGTCGGATTGGCGCAGCCCCCGCCGGAGGCGACGAGGGTGTCGACCTGGTGGCGACGCACCTGGTCGGCGACGGTCTGCGCGGTCAGCGCGGTCAGGGTCGCGGCGATGTCCGCGTCCGACAGGCCGGAATGCGCCGTCAACGCCTGCTCCAGGTAGTCGGCGTGGAACAGTTCCTTGCCGGTGGTCTTCGGCGGGTCCAGCCGGTAGTACGGCTCGGCGAGCAGTGCGGTGAGCAGGGCGTCGTCCACCCGGCCGGCGGCGGCGAGGCGGCCGTCCTCGTCGTACCGGAGCCGCCCCCGGCTGGTCCGCACCACGGCGGCGTCGATCAGCGCGTTCGCCGGCCCGGTGTCGTAGGCCACCGGGCCGCCGCCACCGGTCGGCCGCAGCACGGTGACGTTGGCGATGCCGCCCAGGTTGAGGGCGGCCGGCCGGCCCGGCAGGCCGGACAGCAGCATGACGTCCATGAGCGACACCAGCGGCGCGCCCTGGCCCCCGGCGACCACGTCCCGCACCCGGACGTCGGCGACGACCGGGACACCGGCGCGCTCGGCGATCCAGGCCGGCTGCCCGATCTGCAGCGTTCCCCGCACCTGTCGCCCCTGCACCCAGTGGTAGACCGTCTGTCCGTGCGAGCAGATCAGGTCGACCCCGCCGGCCCGCTCGGCCGCGTCGGCGGCCACCTCGGCGAACGCCTGACCGATCAGCGTGTCCAGCTCGCACGCCTCGGCGAAGGTCAGCGCCGCCGGGGGCAGGGCCCGCATCAGCCGGACGCGCAGCTCCTCCGGGTAGGGCGAGCTGTCCGCGTAGCCGACCGTGCCGTGCAGGACACCGTCGCGCAGCGTGAAGTCGACCGCCGCCACGTCGATGCCGTCGTGGGACGTACCGGAGATCATGCCCAGGACCTTCACGCGCTCGCCTCCAGTGCCTCGCGCAGCCGACCGCCGCTCGCGGCCAGCCGTTGCCGGGGATCCGCCACGTCGGCCGGGCGGTCGAGCATGAGAATCGCGGCCTTGACATCCAGGCCGGCACGGTCGAGGGCCGCCTCGGCGTCGGCGCGGGGGACCCCGGTGACCCGCCGGATGATGCGGACCGCCCGGTCGCGCAGTTTCACGTTGGTCACCCGCAGGTCGACCATGAGATTCCCGTACGTCTTGCCCAGCCTGATCATCGAGATCGTCGAGATCATGTTGAGCACCAACTTCTGCGCCGTGCCCGCCTTCAGCCGGGTCGAGCCGGCCAGCACCTCGGGGCCGACGAGCACCTCGATCGCCCGGTCGGCGGCGGCGCTCAACGGCGTGCCGGCGTTGCACGACAGCCCGACCGTCAGCGCGCCCCGCGCGCGGGCCGCCCGGACCGCCGCCACGACATAGGGGGTGCGGCCGCTCGCCGAGATGCCGACGACCGCGTCGGCGGCCGTGACCGCGCATTCCGCGATCACCGCCGTACCGGCCGCCTCGTCGTCCTCGACGCCCTCCTGGGCCGCGAACACCGCCGCGCTGCCGCCCGCGATGACAGCGCGCACCAGCTCCGGTGGGGTGCTGAACGTCGGTGGGCACTCCGACGCGTCGAGCACCCCCATCCGGCCGGCGGTGCCCGCCCCGACATAGAGCAGCCGACCACCGGCCGCCAGCCGGTCGGCGACCCCCTCGATGGCCGGCACGATCTGCGGCAGCGCCGCCCGCACCGCGCCCGGCACCGTCGCGTCGGCGTCGTTCATGACCGCCGCCAACTGCGCGACCGACGCGGTGTCGAGGCCGGCGTACCGGTCGTCGACCTGTTCGGTCAGCAGGTCACCAAGGCGATCCGTCATGCGTTGCGTCCATTTCTCGGGTCGAGGGCGTCGCGCAGCCCGTCGCCGAGCAGATTGAGCCCGACCACGAAGACGACGATGACGGCGCCCGGCGCCGCCAGGTTCCACCAGGCCGTACCGGCCAGGATCTTGGCGTCGAAGACCATCGACCCCAGCGACGGCGCGGGTGGCGGGCTGCCCAGGCCGAGGAAGCTCAGCGCGGCCTCGGTGAGCACCGCCCACGACAACGACAGGGTCACCTGCACGATGACGATGGCGGCGAGGTTCGGCAGCAGGTGACGCACCAGGATGCGCCAGGTCGGGATGCCGAGCACCCGGGCCGCCTTGATGAAGTCGGTCTCGCGCAGCGACAGCACCGGTCCGCGGCTGACCCGGACGAAGATCGGCACGTAGACGATGGCGATGGCGATCGCGATGGTCAGCCAGTTGCGGGTGAACGTGGTCGCGAGCGTCAGCGCGAGCAGCAGCGGCGGGAAGGCGAACAGCACGTTCGTCACGGCCAGCACCGGCCCGCGTACCCGGCCGCCGTAGAAGCCCGCGCAGATGCCGGCGGTGGTGCCGACGAGGGCGGAGAGGAACACCGCGACGACGGCCACACGCAGGGAGTTGCCCACGCCGGCCAGGGAACGGGAGAACACGTCGCGGCCGAACTGGTCGGTGCCGAACCAGTACTGGGCCGACGGCGGCTGCAGGCGGGCCTGCGGGTGCTGGGCGATCGGGTCGTACGGGGTCAGCCCGAGCAGGGCGGTGCCCGCGGCGGCGACGACGAGCGCCACCAGCAGCGCGCCGACCAGACCGGCGGGGCTGCGCAGCAGGCGCCGCCACGCCGCCGCGCGGGCCGGTGGCGCCGCCACCGGCACCTGCTGCCCGGCGACCGCGGCCGTCATGCCCGCCCTCCGCCGTGGATCGTGCCGTGCTGGCTCATGCGGCACGCACCCTCGGGTCGATGACCCGGTAGAGCAGGTCGGTGAGGAGGTTGACCACGACGAACGTGGTCGCGATCACCAGCACGGTGCTCTGCACCACGGCGTACTCCTTCTGTTGGATGCCCGCGAGGACCTGCCGCCCGAGGCCCGGCACCGAGAAGATCTGCTCGACCACCACGGCGCCGCCGAGCAGGTAGCCGAACTGGATGCCGGTCATGGTGACGATCGGGTTCAGCGCGTTGTGCAGCACGTGCCGCACCCGCAGCCGCCACGGCGCGACGCCCTTGCCCCGGGCGGTGCGGACGAAGTCCTGGGTCTGCACCTCCAGCAGCGCCGACCGCGCGGTACGCATGATCGGGGCCGCGAGGCCGAAGCCGAGGATCAGCGCCGGAAAGAGCATCTGCTGGAGGTTCAGCAGCGGATCCTGGGTGAAGTGGGCGAAGCCCTGGGCGTTGGGGTTGTAGTGCGCGTACCGCGAGATCACGGTGAGCAGCGCGGCGCCGAGGAGGAAGTTCGGCACGGACAGGGCGGCCAGGCCGACGAGCTGGCCGAACCCGTCGCGGACGCCGTTGGGGCGGGACGCCGACAGCATGGCCAGCGGCACCCCGATCAGCAGACCGACGATGGTGGCCAGGACCGCCAACTCCATCGTGACCGGCAGGGCGTTGGCGGTCATCTCGCCGACGGTTGCGCCGGCTCGGCGGGAGAAGCCGAGGTTGCCGGTGAGCACGTTGCCCAGCCAGGAGAAGAACTGCAGGACCAGCGGCTTGTCCAGGCCGTAGTAGGCGCGCAGGGACTCCTGCTGCTCGGCGCTGAGCCCGGCGGCCTCGGTGCCGAGGGTGGCCGTGATCTCGTCGCCGGGAATCGCCCGCAGGGTGGTGAAGACCAGCACCGCGACCCCGAAGAGGGTGAGCACCGTCTCCACGAGCCGGCGGAGCAGCGGGTGACGTGCGATGGACCGCACCGGCACCTCCTTGAGTGAGGGTCCTGCCGGGCGGTGCGCGCACCGCCCGGCAGGTCGTGCGGTCACTGCAGCGAGGTCTCGCGCAGGTTCTGCAGAGAGCCGTTCGCCATCGGGGTGAAGCCGGCGACGCCCTGGGTGGTGGCGGTGTAGCCGTAGCTCGAGAAGAGCCACACCCAGGCCGCGTTGTCCTCCAGGTGCCGGGAGACCTGGGTGTAGATCTCCTTGCGCTTGGCCGGGTCGGTGGTCGCCTTGCCCTCGGCGAAGAGCTTGTCCAGCTCGGGCGAGGAGTAGCCGGCGACCCTGTTGAGGTTGCCGGTGCTGGTGAAGTAGCGCCCGTACATGCCGTCGGGGTCCGGGCGGCCGCCGTTGAGCGCCACGGCCGCGGTGAAGTCGGCGGCGACCCACTTGTCCACGTACGCCCCGGACTCCAGCGTCTGCAGGTCGAGCGTGATGCCGGCCTCCTTGAGCTGGGCCTGGAGGTTCTGGGCCTCGTTCACGGAGGTGGCGTACTCGCCCTGCGAGACGATCGCCGGGATGGTGACGCCGTTGGCGAGGCCCGCGCCGGCCAGCAGTTGCTTGGCCTTGGCCACGTCGCGGGTCGGGCAGGGGCGGGCGTTCGGGTCGGACTTGTACGCCGGGGAGGTGATCGGCCCGGTCACCTCGCCCGCGCCGAGGGCGGCGGTGTCCAGCACCTGCTTGCGGTCGATCGCGCAGGAGATGGCGAGCCGCACGTCGAGCTTGTCCAGTGGCGCCTTGCGGGCGTTGAGTTGCAGCACGTGGTACGACAGGCTCGGCGTCTTGGCCACCTTGAGCCCGCTGCCCTCGGCCGACTTCGCGACCAGCGGGTCGTCGAGCGTGGCGAACTGGACGTTGCCCGACTGCAGGGCCGCGACGACCGACGTCTGGTCCGGGATGATCCGGAACTCGAGGCCGCCCACCTTCGGCTTGCCACCCCAGTAGTCGCCGTTGGCGGTCAGCTTCACCGACTGGCCGGCGGTGCGGCTGCCGAACGTGAAGGCGCCGGTGCCGTTGGGCTTCTGGCCGATCGCCTCCGAGGTGTCGTCCTTGGACAGCATCGCCAGGTTGGTGGTGGCGAATCCGGCGAGCAGGCCCGCGTCCGGCGCCGTCAGGTGCAGCACGACGGTCTGCGGGTCGGGCGCGTCGACCGACTGGATCGACTTGACGGTGGCCGCGGCCACCGCCGCGGTTTCGGGCTTCTGGATGCGCTCGATCGACGACTTGACGTCGGCGGAGCTGAACGGCTTGCCGTCGTGGAACTTCACGCCCTGACGCAGGGTCAGGGTCAGCGTCTTGTTGCCGTCGGCGTACTGCCACTTCTCGGCCAGGCCGGGCTTGACGTTGAGGTCGCCGTCGAGTTCGGTGAGCGTGCCGTACACCTGCTCGAGCAGGTGCACCGCCTGGAACTGGGTGGCCTTCCACGGGTCGAGCGTGTTGGGGTCGGCGGTGTAGCCGACGACCAGCGTGCCGCTGCCGGTCGACCCTTCCTTGCCGGGTGTGCCGCTGGAGCAGCCCGTCGCGACGAGGGCGGCGGCCGCGACGGCCAGCACACACCTGGTCGCTGGTGCGCTCAGCGCGCTGGGGAGCTTCACGTTCCTTCCCTCCGGTATGCCCACGGCCGCATCGCCGCGAGTGCCGCGGGCGCCGCATTCTCTGGCCGTACGCCCGGCGACCGAGTATCAAGGGGTGACGGAACGGTGTCAATAGTTTCCGGCATGCGGGCGCTAGCTGAAGAAAGTTGCCGTCTGCGCTATGGTGCTGTCCGTGTCCAGACTGAGAGCAACGCTGGTCAGGGGCTTGGAAGGCGGACACCGCCCGCTCTACAGCGCGGCCGTCGCGCTGATCCAGCGGGATGGCCACCCCACCGACCTGGTTACTGTCGGTCACCTGTCCCGGTATGCGGACGCGGACGGCGCCCTGGTCGCGGCGGAGACCCGCCAGCCCGCCCTGGCGTCCACGATCTTCGACCTCGCCTCGGTGACGAAACTGTTCACCACGGCCGTCCTGCTCACCCTCGTCGACGAGGGCAGGACGAGCCTCGACGAGCCCATCGCCGGGTGGCTGCCCACCTTCGGCGACGGCGAGCGACGGCGGATCACCCTGCGCCACCTGCTCACCCACACCTCCGGGCTGCCGGCCTTGCTGCAACTGTGGACCGACTGGCCGGACCAGGCGTCCCGGGTCCGGGCGGTGCTGCGCACCCCGCTGGTCAACCGACCCGGCGAGACCTTCGAATACTCCTGCGTGGGATTCCTGGTCGCCGGGCTCCTGGCCGAGCGGATCACCGGCCAGCGGCTGCCCGACCTGGTGCAGGAGCGGGTCTGCCGGCCCCTGGGGCTGACCGACACCGGCTTCCTGCCCGGACCCGCACGCGCGGCCCGGGCCGCAGCCACCGAACACCAGCCCCACCTCGGCCGTGGCATGCTGCGCGGCAGCGTCCACGACGAGAACTCGTGGTCCCTCGGAGGAACCGCGGGCAACGCCGGGTTGTTCGGCACCGCCGCCGACGTCGCCCGCTTCGGGCAGATGCTGCGGCAGGGCGGGGCCGTCGACGGGGTCCGCGTCCTCCGCCCGGACACCGTGGCGGAGATGACCCGCGACCACCTGCCGCCGGCCGTCGACCCGGGCTTCCGCCACGGTCTCGGCGTGCGCATCGGCGACCCGCACTGGATGGGCACGCGGGCGGCGGCCGGGGCGTTCGGCCACACCGGTTTCACCGGCACCGCTCTGCTCGTCGACCCCCGCCGGGACCTCGTGGCGGTCCTGCTCACCAACCGCGTACACCCCCGCCGCGAATGGTCCGACATCGCGGAGATCCGACGGGCCGTCGCCGAGCTCGCCGTGGGCACCTGACCGGCGCCTCGGTCTGGCCACTCCTTTCCGGAGAAGTGCGTCCTGGCATCTCCTCACCCTGGCTCAGCGGCACGGCGTTCACCTATAGGGTCTGGCCGTATGCGGACGAAGCAGGAGCTGGGCGAGGCCATCCGGCGGGAACGACGCGCGGCGCTCGTCGTCAACACCCACTCCCGCCGGGGTCGCCGGCTCTACCAGGGCGCCCGGTCGCGCCTGGCGGCGGCCGGTTTCACCCTGCTCGGCACGTACCCGGTGGACCGGCCCGACGAGCTCGAGCAGCACCTGGCCGCGGCCGCCGACCTCGGGCCGGACCTCCTGGTCGCCGGCGGTGGCGACGGCACGATCGGCACGGCCGCGCGGCTGCTCGCCCACCGCGACATCGCGCTCGGCTTGCTGCCGCTGGGCACCACCAACAACTTCGCCCGGACGGTGGGCATCCCGCTCGACCTGGACGCCGCGGTCGCGGTCCTGACCGACGGCAAGGTGATCGACGTCGACCTCGGGCTGGTCGGCGACATGCGGTTCACCAACCACGTCGGCATCGGCCTGTCCGCCGACGTGATGCTCACCGCGCCGCCGCGGCTCAAGCGGGCCACCGGCCGGCTCGCGTACCCGATCACGGCCCTGGCGCTGCTGGCCCGGCACCGGCCGCTGCGCGCCACCGTGCGGGCCGAGGGGCGCGAGCACGAGGTCGTCACCCACCAGCTGTACGTGGCCAACGGCGGCTTCCACGCCGGCCGGCCGATCACCGCCGACGCGAACGCCGACGACCGGCTCCTGGTCGCGTACCCGGTGGGCGGTCCGACCCGCCGCGAGCTGCTGCGCGACACCGCCCGCAACGCGGCGACCGGGCACCGCCGCACGCTCGGCGACGACCCCTTCCTCGCGGTCCGTCAACTCTGGCTGGAGACCGACCCGCCGGCGCGCGTCGAGGTCGACGGCGAGCCGTACGGCGAGACCCCGATCCGGATCGGCCTGGACCCCAACGCGCTGCGCGTCATGGCCGCCGCCGACAGCCCGGACCGCTAGGCGCGGGCTCGGGGCTCCGCGGCAACCGCTGTTCGCTCTGCTGTGGCCGGTGGACGTGACGAGGTGAGGGGGCGCTGGGGATGAGGGCTGGGCGGTCGCTGGGGCGGCAGTTCGGGTGGTTGTGGGCCTCGTACGCGGTCAGCG
>NZ_QGKS01000062.1 GCF_003172935.1 Micromonospora sicca
CCAGGGCGAGGGTCACGGCCGCCCCGCCCGGCTTGCCCCGCCGTCGCTGGCGGTTGGCCGTCGCGGCGGCCGTGACCCTCGCCCTGGCGAGCGGCGGCGTGGCCGTGGCGACGTTGCGCGAGCCGGACCGGTCGCCGCAGGCGGGCCCGAACCAACCGAGTCTCGCACCGACCGGGGCACCCGCTCCCGGGAGTGCCGCGCCCTCGGCCACCCCGAGCGGGGTGGCCGGGCTCGGCGGCCGACCGGCCAGCGCCTCGCCGTCCGCCTCGGCCGCCGGGCGCGGCCCGGCCTTCGCCGGCACCCGCCTGACCCTGCCCGGCGCGTCGATCGCGGTACAGAGTGGCGAGACGTTCGGCCAGGCACTCTCCCGGTCCGACCGGACCTTCGGCAGGCTCCGGATGGCCCGGGTCTTCTACCCCGGGCTCCCGCCGGCCTGGAACGGCAGCCGGGCCGACGTCGTCGACCGGACGGTCGTGGTCTCCTTCAAGGCCGCCCCCCAGGAGGTCAACAGCGGGAAGTACGACTCCCGGCTGGCGTCCTGGTTCGCCTCGATCCCCCGCGACCACAACGTGTACTGGTCGTACTTCCACGAGCCGGAGGACGACGTCGAGCGGGGCGCCTTCACGCCGGCCGCCTACAAGGCAGCCTGGCGCCGGATCGCCGGGCTGGCCGACCGGGCGGACAACCCGAAGCTGATCAACACGATCATCCTGATGTGCTGGACGCTCGACCCCAAGTCCGGGCGGAACTTCGACGCCTTCTACCCCGGCGGCGACCTGGTCGAGACGCTCGGCTGGGACTGTTACAACTGGGGCGCGAAGTGGAAGCGGTACGCGTCCCCGCAGGAGATCTACGGCCGAATGATCAGCAAGTCCCGGGAGTTGGGCAAGCCCTGGGGCGTGGCGGAGACCGGCAGTGACCTGGTGCCCGGCGACTCCGGCACCGGGCGGGCCACGTGGATCCGGTCCATGGCCGGCTACCTCAACGGCCAGCGGCCGGAGTTCGTGGCGTACTACAACCAGGTGGTCAGCCAGGGCGACTTCCGCCTGCGGGACTCGCCGAGCATCCAGGCCTGGCGGTCGTTCTGCGTGGCCTGAGCCGGCAGCGACGAAAACGGGCGGGTGACCGGTTGGTCACCCGCCCGTCGCGTTCCGCTCAGATGCCCCGGCCGCGCTTGTGCAGCGTGCGCAGCACCCGGTCGGCGTGCACCGCCCGGGTCGCCACCGCCAGCGCCAGGTAGGCGCGCGGCTCCTTCGGGTTGCGGGCCAGCGTGCGCCGCGCCCACCGGACGGCGTCCCGCCGGTTGCCCATCGCGGCCTGCGCGAAGGCGATCTGGCCGGCCACCCGGGCCTCGCCGTGCGGCACGGTGGCGAACTCGGGATAGCGCTGCAGCAGCCACTGCAACGCCGTCGAGATCGTCTCCCACCGCTGCGCGAAGTACGACCGCTTGTGCCACCGGACCAGCACGTACGGACTGTCCACGTTGACCAGCGGGGCGTACCGGGCGGCTCGGAGCAGGAACTCGTAGTCCTCCGCGTAGCTGCCCGGGATCTGCTCGTCGACCAGGCCGATCCCGTCGAGCAGGGCGGCCCGCCGGATCAGGAAGGTCGACGGGTGCAGCTCGGTGAGCCGGTCGCGCAGCAGCGCCTCCAGCGACACCCGGGGCCGGTCCAGCGACCGGTCCACCGTCCGGTCGTCGTAGCTGACCCGGATGCCGCAGCTCACCAGCGCCCCGTCGGGGTGGACGTCGAGCGCGCCGAGCTGGGCGGCGAGCTTCCCCGGCAGCCACTCGTCGTCGTCGTCGCAGAACGCGACCAGGTCGCCGGTGGCCGCCTCGATCCCGGTGTTCCGCGCGCCGGCCAGCCCGGGCGTACGGGTGTTGGTGATGACCCGCACCCGACGGTCGCCCCGGTCCATCTCCAGCGACCGGTCCGGCTCGGACTGGTCGTAGACCACGACCGCCTCGATCGGGCCCGGGTGCGCCTGGCTGAGGATCGCGTCGAGTGCCGCGCGCAGCAGCTCGGGACGGTCCCGCGTCGGCACGACGACGGAAATGCTCGGACCGGTCACTGTGCCTCCACTGTTCGCGACTGCGGGGCTCGCAAGCCCGGCTCACTCCTCGCGCTCACGATGTCTCCACGGAATCGGAGCCCCGCTGGCCCAGATAGCCGTAGCGGACTCGGAAGGGCAGGGTGGCCAGGCTGACCACGGCCCGGCTGCGGCGGGGCAGCCGGCTGCGCCACGCCTCGTCCCGGCGCACCTGCAGCGGGCCGCCGCTGAACCGCAGCGGGTTGCCGGCGACGCTGTGCACCCGGACCGGCGACGCGGGCGGCGACGGCTCCAGGTCGCCGCCCGGCGCCGGTCGCGCCGAGCGGGAGTCGTCGCCGGTGAGGATGCGCAGCGCCGCCGGGTCGTCCGGCAGGCCGGCGAACTCGCGGAGCCGGCGGACGGTGCCGGCCGGGTCGGCGGTGAAGTCCTCGTACCGCAGCCGGAGCACCGACGCCCGGGAGGCGAGCAGGTGGAACGCCGCGTTCTGCGCGGTCCACAGCTTGCTCACCTCGAACGGCGAGAACGTCGGCATGAAGTCCTCGCCGTCGACCACCTCGGGGCGGCGCACCTGCTTGCCCCAGGAGTACGCCACCGCCCGGCTGTCCCGGACCAGGTGCAGCACCCGCAGGTCGAGGCCCTCGGCCCAGCGCAGCGCGAACGCCAGCGAGGCGTGCTTGCTGGAGTCCACCACCACCCGGGCGCCGGTCACCTTGGTCGCCGCTCGGTAGATGCGGGTGTAGAGGTCGGCGTACCGGCGGACGTCGGCGAGCTCCGCCGGGGCGAGCGAGGCCCTGGCCAGGCGGGGGATGTGCCGGGTCCGGTCGACCCGGTCCTTGAGCGCCAGCACCTCGTCCCGGTCGACGGTCGACCAGCCGCCGAAGGCGTGCTCGCCGACCTGCCGCCAGAACGGGCAGGCGGTGAAGCGTTCGCCGCACCCGCACCGCTCGTCGGCGCCGAGCGCCCGCTCCCAGAGGTGGACCACCTCCCCCACCGCGCACACGTCCGGGCTCTGCGCGAGCAGCAGTTCCAGCAGGGTGGAGCCGCTGCGGCCGAGGCCGCCGACGAAGAGCACCCGGGGCAGGTCGGCCGCCGTTCCGTCCCCGTTCATGGGCGCCGCCCACCGATGCGCTGGCGGACCCGCCGCGCCACCAGGTCGTCGACGACCCGGCCGACCCGGGCCACCGCCTCGGCGCGCGGATCCGGCCGGTCCGGGTCCGCTGCCAGGACGAACCGGGACGGGTCGGCGAGCCCCTCGTCGAGGGCGGCGACCAGCTCGGCCTCGGACTCGCAGAGCCGGACCAGGCCGGCCGCGCCGAGCCGGCGCGCGAAGAGCTGCTGGTGGTTGTCCACGTGCTCGTCGTGCGTCGGATCCCGGGGCACCACGATCGGCAGGTGACCGGTGCGCCGCGCCTCGGTGATGGTGGCCGGGCCGCCGTGACTCAGCACGAGCGTGGCCTCGGCCATCGCCCGCTGGAGTTCCTCGTGGCCGAGGAACGGTGCGGCGCCGGGCAGCCGCGGGGCGCGGCTGTGGCCGTACTGGAGGACGAGCCGGACCTCGGCGTGGTCCGCGTGCCAGCGCTCCAGCCAGTCCACCAGTCGGTCGAACCGGTGCACGTCGGTGCCCACCACGGCCAGCACGTACGGCGCCGAACCGCGGCCGTCGCGCGGCCGGGGAATGTAGGCGGTCACAGCAGGTTCCCCACGACGGTCGCCTCCGGGTACATCCGGCGCTGCTCCTCCCACTGGACGAGCATCGCGGAGAGGAAGGGTCGGCAGAGCCGGGCGGTCAGCGTCGCGCTGTCGATCCGGTCGTAGACCTCGATGTACACCGTCGGGATGCGCCGCAGCCGGGCCGCGACGACGAACGGCAGGGCCACCCCGGCGCCGGTGGTGACCACCGCGTCGACCGGGCGACGGCGCATCACGCGCAGCGCCAGGAAGGCGTTGCGGACCAGGTTCCGCACGTTCCGGGTGGTGGGGTGATGGGCCCACACGACGTCCTCGCCGTCGAGCAGCGATCGGGCGTCCGGGGTGTCGAAGGTGACCCAGGCGCGCGGCCGGTCCCGGTACCACGGCTCCAGGGCCAGCAGCTGGGCGAGATGCCCGCCACTGGACCCGACGAGCAGGACCTGACCCGCGCCCTCGGTTGACCCGCCTACCAACGTTCCTCCCCGTCCGGTGCCACCGCGCCCGGATCTCGGTGACTGACCCTCGGACGCGCCATGACAACCTATCGGCGCGGGGGTGGACAACTGAAGTGGCCGTTGGACCGATCCGGCACCACCGGTCCGGCGCGCGTCCGGCGGACCGGCGCGCCCTCGGCCGGGGCCGCCGCCGACCCCGGCCGAGGGCGAGGTCAGGCGTGGTCCGGGGCCACCGCACCACGACCGGTCGGGAGTGTGTCAGGATTCCGTCACCCGCTCCAGGCGAGGCGTCGACGTGGACGCCGTGACCGGTGCGGGTCGGCGGGGAGCGCGGAACCCCGCCGAATGGTCAGGCGGGGTCGGCCACATCTACGCGGTCCACCTACACCTGGGCATGCTTACCGGGACGCGAGCAGACTTTCCCTCATCGTTCGGATCGGGGACACTCAAAGCCACGGTCCGGTCCAGCTGCGCCGTGGACTGCCCGGCTCGGTCGAAAGGGAGCGACACACTCTGATGCCCTCACCCCACCTGGCCGAGAGCGATTCCGACGGGCCCGTCCTGATGGCCTACCTGGGCTGGCTCCGCCGCCGCTGGTGGATCCTGCTCCTCGCGGCGGTCCTCGGCACGGCCGGCGGCCTGGCGGTGAGCCAGTTCCAGCACGCGCGGTACACGTCGACCACCTCGCTGCTGGTGCGCCCGCTGGGTGCCGGCGCGGACAGCAACCCGAACGCCAAGGTGAACCTCGACACCGAGGCGCAGGTGGTCCGCTCGCTCGTCGTCGCGGACCGGGCGCGCACGCTGATGAAGAGCACGACCCCGGCCGACCAGCTGCTCCAGTCGGCGACGGTCACCGTGCCGCCGAACAGCCAGGTCCTCCAGGTGGCGTACGAGGCGGACAGCCCAGCCCAGGCCCAGGCCGGGTCGCACGCCTTCGCGCAGGCGTACCTGGACCTGCGCAAGGCCACCGCCCAGAAGAGCCTCGACAACGAGACCACCTCGCTGAAGCAGCAGATCACGGACGTCACCAAGCAGCTCGGCACGGTCGCCGGGCGGATCGCGGCGGCGCCGGCCAACTCGGTCGAGCGGGAGCGGGCCGAGGCCGACCGGAGCGTGCTGACCAACCAGCTCGCCTCGCTGAACAACCGGCTCAGCCCGCTGCTCTCCGCCGACACCGACCCGGGCGAGATCATCTCCGACGCCCGGCTGCCGACCAGCCCCAGCTCGCCGAACCGGACGCTGAACCTGGCCAGCGGCATGGGCGCCGGGCTGCTGCTCGGCATCGTGCTGGCGCTGGCGCTGGACCGGCTCGACACCCGGGTCCGCCGCGGCCGGGACATCTCCGACCGGGTCGGGCTGCCGCTGCTGCTGGAGCTTCCGCCGCGCACCTCGGCGCTGGCGGTGCTGCCGGCGACCCACAAGATCTCCCGCGAGCTGGGCCGGCTGCGCAACGTGCTGCTCTCCGCGGTGCCCGAACCCGCCCAGGCGGGCCGGGGGCGTCAGCTCCTGCTCTGCGACGGCTCGGCCGGCACGGCCGCCGGTTTCGTCGCCGCGAACCTGGCCGCCGCGTACGCCCGTACCGGCCAGCAGGTCGCCCTGATCACCACCAAGCCGGACTCGGCCCTGACCGCGATCACCGGGGTCGCCGAGGGCCGGCACAGCCTGGCCGCGGTGCTCCGCCGGGACGTCCCGGCGCTGAAGGCGCTGGCCCCGGTCCCCGGGCTGGGCCAGCTGCGGGTGCTGGTCCCCGGCGACCTCGACGCGGACGTCGAGCTGCCGGTGGCGGCGCTGCTGGAGATCCTGGCCGAGCTGGCGGCCCGCTTCGACCACGTGCTGATCGAGACCGCGCAGCCGACCCTCGCGGTCGAGGCGCAGGCGTTGGGCCGGCACGTCGACGCGGTGATCATGGTGGCGGAGGCGGGACGTACCCGCAGCGGCGAGCTGACCGCCGCGCTGCGCCAGTTCGAGCAGGTCGACGCCCCGGTCATCGGCGCCGTGCTCGCCCCGCGCCTGCCCGCACCGGCCGGCGGCGGCCCGGCCGGCAAGCCGGCGATCCCGGCCAACCGGCCCAAGCCGCGGCCGGGCCCCGGCCCCTCCGCCGGCGCGATGTCGGTGGAATCGACCATGGTGCTGCCCCGGATGAAGCCGTCCGCGTCGGGCGCGTCGGGCGGCGCGTCCGGGTCGGCCAAGCCGACGAATGCGGGCGGTCCGCTGCCGGTGACCGGCAACGGGCCCGGCAGCACCTACCGGTCGCGGGGTGACGGCCCGGGAACGGACGGCCCGGGCCGCGGCAGCTACGCCCTGGACTCCGGCGAGGACCTGGGGTGAACCGCCGGCAGATGCTCCGCGCCGCCCTCGCCCCGGCCCTCGTGGTCGGCTTCGGCACGGCGTGCAGCGAACCCCAGCCCGCCGGCAGCATAGATGTGGTCGATCCGGGCGCGGCGGCGACGCCCGCCCCGAGCCCGACCCCGAGCCAGCCGCCGGCCCCGCTGACGGGCCTGCCGGTCAGCGCCGCGCCGGTGGCCGCCCGGCAGGCGGTCGCCGTGCCGATCCGGGTCACCCCGTCCAGCGCGCCGGCCGGCCTCGGCTCGGCCGACCTGGTGTACGTCGAGTTCGCCGAGTCCGACTCCCTGCACCTGACGGCGGTGTTCCAGTCCCGGGACGCCGCCAAGGTCGGCCCGGTCACCGAGATCCGCCCGGTCGACATCCGGTCCGTCGGCGTGCTGCGGCCCTTCGTCGGCTACGACGGCGGGCCGACCGGCTTCCTCAGTCAGTTCGAGAAGTCCGGGCTCACCGGGGTCACCCCGGCCGACGACGGCGACAAGGTCTTCACCTCGGACTACACCTCCACCGCCGCGCTGTGGAAGGCCGCGCCGAAGGGCGGCCAGCCGCCCACGCCGGTCTTCGACTACGCGACCGCCGGCACCGCCCTGGCCGCCCGCGACCTCGCCCCGGCCCGGGAGCTGACCGTCACGGTCTCCGGCGGACCGCCGATGGTCTGGCGGTACGACGAGCAGAAGTCCCTCTGGGTCGGCAAGGTCGGCACCACCACCGTCACCGCCGCATCGGTGATCGTGCTGACCATGGAGTACCGGACGCTGGACGTCCGGCACCCGTCGCCGCGCTCGCTGCCCTCGGCCAATGTCTTCGGCGAGGGCGCGGTCGTCGCGGTCTCCGGCCCGTCGAGCGCCAAGGGCGCCTGGCGCAAGCCCGGCCAGCAGTTGGTCTGCAACGTCGCCGACCTGGGCGGCGACCTGCTGCACCCGCAGGCGGGCAACGCCTGGGTGATCTACGCGCCGACCACCGCCAAGGTCACCGTGAGATGAGTACGGTCACCCCGCACCGCCCCGCCCGCGGGTCGGCCCCGGCCGGTGGGCAGCGCCCCCAGCCCGGTGCGGCCCGGCTCGCGCCGGTGCCGGTCCAACCACGGGCCTGGTCGCTGCGGTTGCCGGCGGGGTGGCCGCTGAGTGCGCTCTTCGTGCTCTACCCGCTCTGGTGGGCGCTCGGGGTGTCGTCGTTCGTCTTCGTCATCTTCGCCGTGCCGATGCTGGTGCAGCTGCGCCGCCGCGGTCCGGTACTGGTGCCGCCCGGGTTCGGGCTCTGGCTCGTGCTGCTGCTCTGGGTGCTGCTGTCGGCGCTGATGCTCGACCTCACCGCACCCAACACGCTCCCCGCGTCCGGCGACGGCCGCTACATCGGCTGGGGCATCCGGCTGGCCAACTACCTCGCCATGACCGTGGTCATGCTCTACGTGCTCAACCTGCGCGAACGGGAGCTGCCCCAGCGACGGGTGGTCCGGCTCTTCGGCTTCATGGCCGTCGTCGTCGTGATCGGCGGTTACCTCGGCTCGCTCTTCCCCACCTTCAGCTTCGTCGCGCCGCTGCACTTCGTGCTGCCGCACTCCATCGCCAGCCAGCCCTTCGTCGCCTCGCTGATGCAGGTGGAGTTCGCCCAGGTCCAGCAGGTGCTGGCGGGCGAGGCCAGCTCGCCGCGCCCCTCCGCACCGTTCGAGTACACCAACTCGTGGGGCGAGAACACCGCGATCCTGCTGATCTGGCTGCTGGTCGGGTGGGTGGTGCTGGGCCGGCCGGTGCGCCGGCTGCTCGGCATCGCGATCGCGCTGGCGGCGGTCTTCCCGATCATCTACTCGCTCAACCGGGGCCTCTGGATCGGCCTGGGCATCTCCGCGGTCTACGTCGCGATCCGGCTGGCGCTGCGCGGCCGGATGGCGGTGCTCGGCGGGCTGGCCCTCGCGGTCGGGCTGATCGGCATCCTGGTCATCGCCACCCCCCTCGGCCGGACGTTCGACGAACGCCTGCAGAACGGGCACAGCGACGACATCCGCACCACTCTCTCCGAGGGCGCGATCGCCGCCGCGAACCACTCGCCCGTCCTGGGGTACGGCGGCAACCGGGCGCTGATCGGCAGCAACCGGTCGATCGCGATCGGCAAGTCCGACGACTGCAAGCAGTGCGGCAACCGGGAGCTGGGCAGCAACGGCCAGCTCTGGGCCCTGCTGGTCGGACAGGGGTACGTCGGGGCGTTCTGCTACAGCGCGTTCTTCCTCTACTGCCTCTGGCGGTTCCGGCACGACCACAGCGCGATCGGCGTCGCCGGCAGCCTGGTGGTGATCCTGATGCTCTTCTTCCAGTTCACCTACGGTGCGCTGGAAGCCACCCTCGCCTACGGCCTGATCTCGGTCGCCCTGCTCGCCCGCAACGACCGGCTGCGCCGGGCCGTCGCGCCGGCGCCGCCCAGGAGCACCGTGGGTGGGCTGCGGGCCCGAATCGAAGCAGCCGGTGACCGTTGATGGTGTTCCGTGTTCCCCCGGACGGCGACGGCCGCTCCGCGTACCTGGCCGAACTGGCGGAACTGATCTGGCCCGCACCCGCCGAACCGACGCTGCGCCGGGGCGGCCGGGGCTGGGTGGTGGTGCCCTCGGCGGCCCGCCCGCGGCTGCTGGTGCCCACCGGGTCGCCCCGGGCCGCGGCGAGCGCCGTCCGGCACTCCACCGAGGCGGTCGGCCGGAAGGCGAAGCTGGTCCGGCAGGGGCTGGCCACCGCGTTCCGGCTCGGGCTGGGGCCGCTGGTGTTCCGCGACCGGCTGGTGGTGCGCTCCGCCGCCGGCACGCTCGACGCGTACCTGGCCGAGGTGCTGGGCACCCGGTCGCTGGTCAGCATGCACATCGGGCCGGCGCGGGCCAACCGCAAGCCGGTGCTCCAGCTGCTCGGCCCGGACGGGCGGGCGCTCGGGTACGCCAAGCTGGGCGTCGACCCGCTCACCCGGACCCTGATCGACGTGGAGGCCGCCGCGCTGCGCCGGCTCGCCGACCTGCCGCTGGGCCCGGTGACCCTGGCCCGCGTGCTGCACCAGGCCGAGTGGCACGGCCACGCGCTGCTCGTACAGGAGGCCCTGCCGGTGCGACTGCCCCGGGCCACGCCAGCCGCCGCCGCGGCGGGCGAGCGGGCGGCGATGGTGGCGGTCGCCGGCTGCCTGGGCGTACGCCGCCGGTCGTACGCGGGCAGTGAACACGCGGCCCGGCTGGCCGACGCGATCGACGCGATCGACGCGCTCGGCCCGCGGCCGGAGGCCGGGCGGCTGCGCGCGGTGCTGAAGAGCGTCGCGGACGCCGACCCGACGGTGGCCTTCGGCGCCTGGCACGGCGACTGGAACGGCGGCAACAGCGCCGTCCTCGCCGACGGCCGGGTGCTGGTCTGGGACTGGGAGCGGTTCTCCTCCGACGTGCCGGTCGGCTACGACGCGTTGCACCGGGCGGTGCAGACCGCCATCGGGCACGACGGCGTGGAGCCGACCGACGCCGCCCGGGCACTGATCACGGACGCGGCGGGGACGCTGGCGCCGTTCGACCAGGACGGGCGGGACGCCGACCTGGTCGCCGTGCTCTACCTGGTGGAGCTGGCGGCGCGCTATCTGCGGGACCGGCAGGCGGAGGCGGGTGCGCGACTGGGGCACGTCGACGCCTGGCTGCTGCCGGCCGTCGAGGAGCACCTGGCCCGTCGGGCCCGGTGAGAGTGAGGAGTGGGGACGTGACGGTGGCCAAGGAGCAGGCGCTCCGAGCGGTGCGGACGGTGAGTCGGACGGTCGGTCGGTTGACCGCCGGATCCCGGATGACGCCCGGGTTCCTGATCGTGGGGGCGCAGCGCTGCGGCACCACCTCGCTGTTCAAGACGCTCTCCCAGCACCCCGGGGTGCTGCCGCCGGCGTACCACAAGGGTGTGCACTACTTCGACACCGACTACCAGCGGGGAATGAACTGGTACCTCGGGCACTTCCCCACCACCGCGAAGGCGGAGGCGGTCCGGGAGCAGCTCGGCGTACGTGGGGTCACCGGCGAGTCGAGCCCGTTCTACATGTTCCACCCGCTGGCTGGCGCGCGGATCGCGAAGGACCTGCCCGGGGTGCGGCTGCTCGTGCTGCTGCGCGACCCGGTGGAGCGGGCGTACTCGGCGCACTCGCACGAGCTGGCCCGGGGCTACGAGACCGAGTCGTCGTTCGAGCGGGCGCTGGCGCTGGAGGAGGAGCGGACCGCCGGCGAGCGGGAGCGGATGACCGCCGACCCGGCGTACCTGAGCCACCACCTCCAGCACAACGCGTACCTGGCCCGGGGGCGGTACATCGAGCAGTTGGAACGGCTGGAGTCGCTGGTCGGCCGGGAGCGGCTGCACGTCATCGACAGCGACGACTTCTTCGCCGACCCGCGGCCGGCGTTCGACGCGGTCTGCGACTTCGTCGGCCTGCCCCGCTGGGCGGACATCTCCTTCGGCAAGCACAACTCGCGGTCCCGGTCGCCCATGTCGGCCGAGCTGCGGGCCCGGCTCGAGGAGCACTTCGCCCCGTACGACGAGCGGCTGGCCACCTGGTGGGGACGCGTGCCGTCGTGGCGGCGGTGACCCGGGCGGACACCGGTGCCGGCCCGGCGGTGACCGCCGAGGCCGGCGGTCCGGCCGCGGCGGCCGGCGCGGGCCTGGGTGGGGCGGCCCGGCAGGGCTTCGCCAACCTGGTCGGGGTCGGCATCGCCGCGGTGGCCGGCTTCGGGTTGAACATCGTCATCACCCGGGGTTGGTCGGTCCGCGAGGCCGGCATGTTCTTCGCCGCCGCCAGCGCGTTCATGATCGCGTCGTCGGCGGCCCGGCTCGGCACCGACGTGGGGACGGTCTACTTCGTCAGCCGGTACCGCGCCCTCGGCCAGCGCGACCGGATCCGCGGCACGGTGCTGGTGGGGCTGGTGCCGGTGCTGGCCGTCGGGGCGCTGCTCGCCCTGGCCGGCTGGCTGGCCGCCCCCGCGCTCGCCGAGCTGACCATGCCGGAGGCCGGTCCGGGCGCGGTGACCGCGCTGCGCATCCTGCTGGCCTTCGTGCCGCTGGCGGCGCTCACCGACTACGCGCTCGCCGCCTGCCGGGGTTTCGGGCAGATGCGCCCGCTGTTGACCGTGGAACGGCTCGGCCGGACGCTGGTCCAGTTCGTCGCGGTCGCCGTGGCCGCCTGGCTCGGCCTCTCCGCCACCAGCGCGCTGCCGCTGGCCTGGGCGGTGCCCTACCTGCTGACCGCCGCCGTCGCGCTGGCCTGGCTCGGCCGGCTGGTCCGGCGCGCCGAACGCGAGGTCGCCCGGCCGGTGCCGGCGCGCGAGCTGGCCGGACCGTTCTGGCGGTTCACCGGGCCCCGGGCACTGAGCAGCCTGGCCGCCATCATCGTGCAGCGGCTGGACATCGTGCTGCTCAGCGCGTTGCGCGGGCCGGCCGACGCGGCGGTCTACACCGCCGCGACCCGGTTCCTCGCGCTGGGCCAGCTCTCCAGCGTGGCGCTGGCCGGCTCGGTGCAGCACCGGATGGCCGCCGCCTTCGCCCGCGACGACCGGGCCGAGGCGCGACAGCTCTACCAGGCCGCGACCGGCTGGCTGGTGCTGCTCTCCTGGCCGGCGTACCTGGTCTTCGCCGCCTTCGCCGGGCCGATGCTGGCGCTCTTCGGCGCCGGCTACGGCGCGGGTCGCCGGGTGGTGGTGCTGCTCGCGCTGACCATGCTGGTGGCGACCGGCTGCGGCATGGTCGATATGGTGCTCAACATGGCCGGCCGGACCGCCTGGACCTTCTACAACGCGATGGCCGGCACCGCGGTCAACGTGGTCGCCAACGTCGCGCTCATCCCGGTGTACGGCATCGTCGGCGCCGCCCTGGCCTGGACCGCGTCCATCCTGCTCACCAACCTGGTACCGCTGGCGCAGCTCTGGTGGTCGCTGCGGCTGCACCCGTTCGGTCGGGGCACCCGCGCCGCGATGGCCCTCGCCACGGCCGCGTTCGGACTGCCGCTCGGGCTGGCCAGCCTGCTCGGCGCGGCGGCGCCGGTGCTCGCCCTGGTGACGGCGGTCGGCGCGGCGGCGTACCTGGCCGGCGCCTGGCGCTGGCGGACCACCCTGCACCTCGACGCGCTCCGCGCGCTGCGCCGGGGCCGGAACCGCTCCGGTCCGGCGCCCGCCGCACAGTCGTGACCTGCCCCTGCCCACCGATGGGACACCGATGACCAGCAGCACGCCCCTCGCCCCGCACACCGGCCTCTCCGCCGTGAAGGCCGCGAAACTCGCCGCCGTAGGTCTGGTGGCGGACCGGAAGGAACGCCGGGAGCTGGAGCGTCCGGTGCCGGCCGCCGGCCGGAAGCTGAGCCTCAAGGTCGAGCGGCCGATCTTCATCCTCGGCGCGCCCCGCTCCGGCACCACCTTCCTGGGCAGCTGCGTCGGGGCGCTGCCGGAGGTGTCGTACCACTTCGAGCCGCGGCTGACCAAGGCGGTGGCCCGCTGCGTGTACGAGGGCAGCTGGACCCCGCAGCGGGCGGCCCGCTACTTCCGCGGCTACTACGGCGCGCTGCTCGCCGCCTCCGGCCACGGCGGGCTGCGGTTCGCCGAGAAGGATCCGGAGAACTGCTTCATCGTGCCGTTCCTGACCGAGGTCTTCCCGGACGCGGTGTTCCTGCACGTCTACCGGGACGGCCGGGACGTGGCGGTGTCGCACGCCGAGCAGCCGTGGCTGAACGCCGCCTCCACCGGCACCGGGAAGAGCGGCCGCGGTGGCACCCCGTGGGGCGCGGCGCCGCGCTTCTGGGTCGAGCCGGAGCGGCGGGAGGAGTTCAGCCGGGTCTCCGACCTGGCCCGCTCGGCGTGGATGTGGCGCCGGTTCACCGGCAGCGCCCTGGCCCAGCTCGCCGAACTGCCCGCCGAGCGGGTACGCCACCTGCGCTACGAGGACATCGTCACCCGGCCGGCGGAGGCCGCCGGGGTGGTCGCCGACTTCCTCGAGGTGGGCGACCCGGCGGGGCGGCAGGCCCTGCTCGCCCGGTTCGGCCAGGCCCGCCCCGGCTCGGTCGGCCGATGGCGGGCCCGGCTCGACGAAACCAACCTGGCCGACGTCCGGGCCCAGGCCGAGCCGCTGCTGACCGAACTCGGCTACCCCGGGTGAGCTCCGCCGCGCCGGTAGAGTGCGTGGGGTCGTCCGGCCATCCTGGGCTCCGCTGAGGCGGAGCCGTCGGGGGAATCCGTGGCCGGCGACCTTCCTGGGGAGAGGTTGCGGTGGTACGACGACTACGACGGACGATGGCGGCTGTGCTCACCCTGGCCTGCCTGGCGCCCGCGCTGGCGGCCTGCGAGTCGAATCCCGCCGAGCGGCCGGCGGAGCGGGCGACGGTGGTGGCGCCACCACCTACGGTGGAGCCACGGACCGACCCGGTGCGGACCACCGGACTGGGGCCCGAGCCGCCGGAGCAGGGCGCCTGGCTCGGCGCCTGGGTCAAGCCGCAGTGGCACAACGCCACCGGGCGGGCCGCCGCGCTCGACCAGTTCAACCGGGCCGCAGGCGGGAAGCTCACCGTGGCGCACATGTTCCACCAGTGGAACGAGTCGTTCCCGGGCGCGACCGAGCAGGCGTTCCAGGCCATGGGGAAGCTCCAGATGATCTCCTGGCAGGGTACGGACACCCGGTCGACGGTCAGCGGCACCTACGACTCGCTGATCCGGCAGCGGGCCGAGGACGTGAAGGCGTTCGGGCTGCCGGTGCTGCTGCGGTACCGGTGGGAGATGGACCGGCCCAACCTGGCGGCCAGCATCCACTCACCGGAGGACTACGTCGCCGCCTGGAAGCACGTCCGGGGCATCTTCACCGAGGTCGGGGTCACCAACGCGGCCTGGGTGTGGTGCCCGCACGCGGACGGCTTCGCCTCGGACGAGCGGGCCGCGGCGGCGTACTACCCCGGTGACGACCAGGTGGACTGGCTCTGCGCCGACGTCTACCCGGGCCCGGAGTGGGCCAGCTTCAGCAACCGGATGGACCATTTCATGGCCTTCGCCCAGCAGCACCCCCGGCCGGTGGTGATCGGCGAGTACGGCCTGACCCAGGAGGGCCGGCCGGGCCAGCGGGCCAACTGGCTGCGCGAGGTGGCCCCGTACCTGAAGAAGCACCCGCAGATCAAGGCCGCGCTCTACTTCGCCGCGAAGCAGACCACCAAGCCGTTGTACGACAGCACGTTCGGCAACGACCCGGAGAGCGCGGCGGTCTTCCGCGAGATGGCCACCGACCCGTACTTCTCCCCGCCGCCGCCCGACCTGACCACCTCCGCGATCCCGGCCCGATGATCGGGGCTCGTCTTTTCGTGTGATCCGCACTGGCTGCGCGGGCCGGAGCGGCGGATTGCTCGGCCAATATCACGATCCCGGGTGGACGCGGCGCGCCTCGGTGCGAGAAGGTGTTGCTTTCACGTCTGTGGTCGGTCGTGCCGGTCGGACGCCTTACGCCTTCCGATCTCCCGGCCCCGATCGCAGCTCTCCGACGCGCCTCCGGAGTTGCCTGTGCCTTCCTCGTTCCTGAGACACCGCACGGTGTCCCTGTTCGGCGCCGCCGTCCTCGGCGTCGCCAGCCTCTTCACCGCCAGCCCCGCGCTCGCCGCCGCGCCGAACCACAACACCATGGTCGCGGAGGTGCCGTCCGACAAGACGCCGAACATCGTCGACGGCAGCGTGGTGGCGATCTACGACGCGGGCACGAAGGTGATCGCCGCCGGGTCGTTCACCCAGGCGGAGAACCGCGGCTCGTCCCCCACCACCGTCACGCAGAAGTACGTGCTGGCCTTCGACAAGTCCACCGGTGACATCGACACCGCCTTCAAGCCGGTGCTCGACCGTCCGGTGAACGCGGTGATTGCCGGGCCGACGCCGGGCACGGTCTACCTCGCCGGTGAATTCACCACCGCCAACGGCGTCAACCGGCGCAAGCTGGCGCTGGTCAACATCTCCGACGGCTCCCTGGTCACCACCTTCAAGGGCCCGGCGTTCAACGGCACCGTCAACGACATCGCCAAGGTCGGTGACCGGCTGCTGGTCGGCGGCATCTTCACCACCGCCGACGCGAGCACCCGCAACGGTCTCGCCTCGCTGGACGCCGCCACCGGCGCGCTGGACGGCTACCTGACCACCGCCCTGACCGAGAACCACAACTGGACCGAGGGCAGCACGGGCGCGAAGGCCGGCGTCGGGCCGGAGAAGCTCGCCGTCTCGCCGGACGGCAACCAGCTCGTGGTCATCGGCAACTTCAAGAAGGCCGACGGGTCGCTGCACGACCAGATCGTGCGGATCAGCCTCGGTGACACCTCGGCCACCGTGATGAACTGGAACACCGACCGCTACACCCCGACCTGCCGGGCGGCCTCCTTCGACTCGTACGTGCGCGACGTGCAGTTCTCGCCGGACGGCAAGTACTTCGTCGTGGCCACCACCGGCGGCGCGTACCCGGGGCTCTGCGACTCGGCGGCGCGGTGGGAAACCGCGGCGACCGGCGGCGGACAGCAGCCGACCTGGGTCAACTACAGCGGCGGCGACACCTTCCTCTCGGTCGGCATCAGCGAGCAGGCGGTCTACGTCGGCGGCCACTTCCGCTGGTCCAACAACTCCTCGGGCACGGACAAGGCCGCGCCGGGCGCGGTCGGCCGGCCCAGCATCGCCGCGCTCGACCCGACGAACGGCCTGCCGCTGTCCTGGAACCCGGGCCGGCACCCACGCGGCTACGGCGTCACCGAGATGCTGGTCACCCCGGAGGGCCTCTGGCTCGGCAGCGACCAGGACTGGATCGGCAACTTCAAGTACAAGCGGGCGAAGATCGCCTTCTTCCCGCTGACCGGCGGCAACGCCCCGCACTCCACGGCGACGAAGAGCCTGCCGGGCAACGTCTACCAGGCCGGCCGGGGGACCCAGCCCGAGGTGCTCTACCGGGTCAACGCCGGCGGGCCGACGCTGACCGCGATCGACGGCGGCCCGGACTGGTCCGGTGACGCCGCCACCGCCCCGAGCCCGTACCACAACAGCGGCAGCAGCGTCGCGACGTACACCACCAACGCGGTCCTCGACTCGACCGTGCCGGTCGGCACCCCGGTCGGGCTCTTCAACGCCGAGCGCTGGGACGCCTCGACCGCCCCGGAGATGCAGTGGGAATTCCCGGTCGCGGCGGGCACCGGGATCCAGGTGCGGCTCTACTTCGCCAACCGGTACTCGGGCACGTCGGCGGTCGGCAGCCGGAAGTTCGACGTCAGCATCGACGGCGTGCTGAAGCTGAACGACTTCGACCCGGTGGCCGGCGCGGGCGGCACCAACCGGGGCACGATGCGGGCGTTCTCGCTGATCAGCGACGGCATGGTCGACATCGATTTCGGCCACGTGCTGGAGAACCCGATCGTCCAGGGCGTCGAGGTCATCCGGACCGCGGTGCCGCCGTCGGCCACCGACGTGCTCTACCGGGTGAACGCGGGCGGCCCGGCGCTGACCGCGAGCAGCGGCCCGAGCTGGGCGACCGACAGCTCGACCGCGCCGAGCAAGTACCACAACACCGGCAGCAGCGTCTCGGCGTACACCACCAACGCGACGCTCGACCTGACCATCCCGGCCGGCACCCCGGTCGCGCTGTTCAACGCCGAGCGGTACGACCTGTCGTCCACCCCGGACATGCAGTGGGACTTCCCGGTGACCGCCGGGCAGCAGGTCCAGGTCCGGCTCTACCTGGCCAACCGCTACTCCGGCACGGGAACGGTCGGCAAGCGGATCTTCGACGTCAAGATCGACGGCGTGGTGAAGCTGAACGACTTCGACCCGGTGGCCCAGACGGGCGGCACGAACCGGGGGACCATGCGGTCCTTCGTCATCACCAGTGACGGCAACGTCGACATCGACTTCGGTCGGGTCGTGGAGAACCCGCTGATCCAGGGCATCGAGATCGTCAAGATCCCGGCGGCGCCGTCCTCGACCGTGCTCAACAGCGTCACCAAGCGGTCGTACGACGGGGCCACCACGGTCGGCTCGGCGACCTCGGTCAGCAACAGCGACAACACCGGCTGGGGGGCCGCCAAGGGCGGCTTCTGGGTCGGCGGCACGCTCTTCTACGGGATGAACGGGTCGCTCTACCGGCGGTCCTTCGACGGCACCACGTTCGGTACGCCGAGCAAGGTCGACCCGTACCACGACGCCCTCTGGGACACCGTGCAGACAGGCTCGGCACCGGCCGGCACGTCGCAGACGTACGCGGGCATGGCGTCGAACTTCTACCTGGAAATCCCGTACGTGAACAGCATGTTCTACAGCGCCGGCCGGCTCTACTACACCGTCAACGGGCAGCAGGCGCTCTACTGGCGCTGGTTCACCCCGGACACCGGCACGGTCGGGGCGGACAGGTTCACCGTCGCCGGCACCACCGGCTTCTCCGACGTCGGGGGCATGTTCGTCAGCGGCGGCAAGCTCTACACGGCGAGCCGGGGCAACGGCTACCTCTACTCCCGGGGCTGGTCCGCGGGCGCCCCGGCCGGCAGCGCCACGCTGGTCAGCGGGCCGACCGTGGACGGCGTGGACTGGCGCGGCAACGCGGTCTTCGTCGGTCCCTGACACACCGCACCGCACAGCGATGGCCCGGCCGGTATCGGCCGGGCCATCGCCCTTTCCGGGCCCGGTCCCCTCGCCGTTCAGGCGCGCGTCGGCGCGTGCTCCCGGGCCCACACTCGCATCAGGTCCCGGACGGAGATGACGCCCGCCACCTCCCGGCCGTCGAGCACCACCAGGTGCCGGAAGCCGCCGCGGGCCATGGCCGCCGCCGCCTCCTCCACCGTCCAGTCCGGGCCGGCGTAGACCACGTCCCAGGTCAGGTGAGCCGCCGTGCGTTCGACGTCGCAGTCCAACCCCGCGCCGATCGCGTTGAGCACGTCGCGTTCCGTCATGATCCCGACCCCTTCGGAGTCCGGATCGATCACCACCGCCGACCCGACACCGCGGGCCGACATCATCCGGGCCGCCTGCCGGAGCGTGTGCTCCGGGCCGACCACGAGAACCTCGCTGGACATCGCTTCTCGAACCTGCATCACACATCACCCCTGTGGGACGGCGGCACCGGTATGGACATGGTGGACCATCGATGCGTACCGGGACAAGGCCGGGCATCGCCGAAAACGGCTCGGGCTCGCTACTGTCGTCACGTGCCCACCGAGCCTCTCCGCTGTGCCGGCGCGCTGATCGTGGACGACGACGGCCGCATCTTCATCCAGCGCCGGTCCCCGGACCGGGCCGTTCTCCCCAACTGCTGGGACATCGTCGGCGGCCACCTGGAACCGGGCGAGGGGGTGGAGGACGCGCTGCGCCGCGAGGTCACCGAGGAGACCGGCTGGAGCGTCTCGCACGTCCTCGGGCTGGTCGGGGAGTACCGCTGGACCGGGGACGACGGGCTGGAACGGCTGGAGTCCGACTTCCTGGTCCGGGTGGACGGCGATCTCAGCCGGCCCCGGCTGGAGGTGGGCAAGCACACCGAGTTCCGCTGGCTGGGCGAGGAGGACGTCGCGCTGCTCGACGAGCACCGCCACGTCAACGACGGGCTGATCCGGCGGATCGCCGAGAACGGCTTCGCCGCGCTGCGGTCGATCGGTCTGTGAGCGACGGCGTCGAGCTGGCCCCGCACCGGTTCGCCGTCAACCGGCTGGGCACGCTGCGATACCACCGGGCGGACGCGCACGCCGCGGCGTGGCGGGCGGCGGGGCACACCGCGGCGGGCATCCCGGAGCTGCCGCCCGGGGCGGAGCGGCTGGCGATGCTCGCCGACCTGGCGGCCCTGCCCGGCTGAACCACGGCTGGCGGCAGCGGCGAAGTTCCCCGGCGCTATCCTCCACCGGTGACCCAGAGTCGTACGGAGGAGGATGCCGGCATGATCGGGATGGTGCTCGCGGCCGGTGCGGGGCGCCGACTGCGCCCGTACACCGACACCCTGCCCAAGGCGTTGGTGCCGGTGGACGGTGACACCACCATCCTGGACATCGCGCTGCGCAACCTCGCCGAGGTCGGGCTGACCGAGGTGGTGATCGTGGTCGGCTACGCGGCGGACGCGGTCGTCCAGCGGCAGGCCGCCCTGGAGGAGAAGTACGGCGTGACGATCACGCTGGTGCACAACGACAAGGCCGAGGAGTGGAACAACGCGTACTCGCTCTGGCTGGCCCGGGAGCATTTCGCCCGGGGCGTGCTGCTGGTCAACGGCGACACCGTGCACCCGGTGAGCGTGGAGAAGACCCTGCTGGCCGAGCGCGGCCCGGGCATCCTGCTGGCCATCGACAACATCAAGGCGCTGGCGGAGGAGGAGATGAAGACCACCTTCGACGCCGCCGGCCAGCTCACCCGGATCACCAAGCTGATGGACCCGCTCGAGGCGTACGGGGAGTACATCGGCGCGACGCTGATCGAGCCGCAGGTGGCCGACGCGCTCGCCGACGCGCTGGAGGCGACCTGGCGGCGCGACCCGAACCTCTACTACGAGGACGGCTACCAGGAGTTCGCCGACCGGGGCGGCGAGGTGCGGGCGGCGCCGATCGGTGACGTCTCCTGGGTCGAGGTCGACAACCACGCCGACCTGGCCCGGGCGTGGGAGATCGCATGCCGCTACTAGCCCGGACGATCCTCACCCCGCTGCACATCGACGTGCGGCGGGGCGCGGTGGCCGACCTGGCCGCGATCCTCGTCGACGGGCGGATCTCCGCTGGGGGCGACGTGGCGGTGGTGGTCGGGCCGGGGCAGGGCGAGCAGATCGCCGAGCTGATCCGGCCGTCGCTGCGCTCGGCGGACGTCTTCACCGTGGCCGGCGGCACCCTGGAGGCCGCCGATGAGCTGGGCGCCAAGCTGCGGGCCCGCTCGTACGACGCGGTGGTGGGCATCGGCGGCGGCAAGACCATCGACGTGGCGAAGTACGCCGCCACCCGGCGCGGCCTGCCGATGGTGACCATGGCGACCAGCCTGGCCAACGACGGCATCGCCTCCCCGGTGGCCAGCCTGGTCAGCGAGGGGATCAAGGGCTCCTACGGGGTGCACATCCCGATCGCGGTGATCGTCGACCTGGACTTCGTGGAGGCCGGCCCGGAGCGGCACAACCGGGCGGGCATCGGCGACGTGGTGAGCAACATCAGCGCGCTGGCCGACTGGGAGCTGGCCCGGCAGGTGCGCGGCGAGCCGGTCGACGGGCTGGCCGCCTCGCTGGCCCGGATGGGCGCCGAAGCGGTCCTCGCCCACCGCGGCGACATGACCCAGGACGCGTTCGTCACCGTGCTCGCCGAGGCGCTGATCTCCAGCGGGCTGGCCATGGCGGTCAGCGGCACCAGCCGGCCGGCCAGCGGCGGCTGCCACGAGATCATGCACGCGATCGACGCGCTCTTCCCGGGCACCGCCTCGCACGGCGAGCTGGCCGGGCTCGGGGCGCTCTTCTGCACCTTCCTGCGCGGCGACCACCGTCGTTTCGCGGAGATGTCGGCCTGCCTGGCCCGGCACGGCCTGCCCCGGCTCCCCGCCGACGTGGGGTTGACCGACGACGGGTTCGTGGAGGCGGTGCAGTTCGCGCCGGCCACCCGGCCGGACCGCTACACGATCCTCGAACACCTCGCGATGTCGCCTACCGAGACGCGGGCGCGGCTGGCAGACTACGCCGGTGCACTCCGCGACCACCTTGGCTGAGCCGTCCCGCCCCACCGTCGCCGACTTCCACCGGGTCAACCGGGGCGGCGGCCTGTTCAGCGAGTCGATCAGCCAGTGGCTGGGCGCGGTCTTCGCGCTGGTCGCCCAGCGGCTCGGGCTGCGCCCCACCGCGCTGACCATCGCCAACCTGGTGCTCGGCCTGGCCGCCTCGGTGACCGTGGTGGCGCTGGCCGGGCCGGTCGCCGCCGGGGACGTACCGGCCTGGGCGGTCGGGCTGGTCGCGCTGGTCGGCTGGCAGGTCGCGTACGCCCTCGACTGCGCCGACGGGCAGCTCGCCCGGGTGACCGGGCAGGGCACCGCGGCGGGCGCGCGGGTGGACGTGCTCTGCGACGTGGCCGCGCAGATCGCCCTGGTCACCGCCCTCGGCGCGACCGCCGTGGCGCAGCGCCCGTCGGCGCCGACCTGGCTGATCGCGGTCTTCGCCGGCACCTGGATGGTCAACCTGGTCACCTCGGTGATGCAGGCCGGCCCGAACGCGGCCAGCATGGTCACCTCGACCTCGCTGCCGGTACGCCTGGTGAAGTTGGTCCGCGACTACGGCGCGGTGATCTTCCTGGCCGGCCTGGTATTGACCGTCGCCCCGGCGCTCACGGTCTGGGTGATCGTGGCGTTCACGCTCGTCAACGGCGGTTTCCTCCTCGCCAGCATCGCCTTCTCCGCCCGCGCCTCCCTCCCCTGACCCCC
>NZ_QGKS01000520.1 GCF_003172935.1 Micromonospora sicca
ACCCCGTCCTCGCCACCGAACCGGCCCCCGCCGCCGCCTGATCCCCCCGCCCCTTCCGCGCTGCGCGCGCGAAGATCCGCCGGTCGGCGGGACAGGCACCGGACGGATCGGGTGCGCCTGTCGTCGCCGGGCGACGACACACGCACCCGGAGACGGTCAGGGGCGGCGGGCCAGGTGGGTGGCGATCGCCTCGGCCAGCCGCTCGGGGGCGCCGTCGGCGTGGCCGATGAAGAGCGAGGGCTCGGTGAGTTCCAGCTCGACCAGGACGGGCGATCCGTCCGGGTTCGGGATGAGGTCCACCCGGGCGTAGAGCAGCTGCCCGGTACCGCCGGGTACCGCGGCGAGGGTCTGCTCCGCCACCGCCAACTGCTCGGGCGTGGCCGTCCGGGCGCTGATGTCCTCGGCCTTGTAGAGCCCCTCGACGCCCAGGTCCGGGCCGGTCAGCATGGCGCCCTTGCGGATCGCGTGGCTGAACCGGAGCCCGTCCGGACCGGCCAGGAAGAGCAGGGCCGTCTCGCCGGCCGTGTCGACCGCGTGGAGGTACGGCTGCACCATGGTCAGCCGGCCCGCGTCGGAGAGCCGCCGGACGTGCGCGGCGGCGAGCTCACGGTGCTCCGGGTCCGCCAGGTCGTAGCGGCCGGTGTCCTGGCTGCCGGCGCTGACCGCCGGCTTGACGACGTACTCGCCGGAGTCCCCGGGCACCCAGCCCTCCCCGGGCGCCACCCACGCCGTGGACACCGTGGGCACCCCGGCTGCGGAGAGCTCGGCCAGGTAGCGCTTGTCGGTGTTCCAGAGGACCACCTCGGCCGGGTTGACCAGGCCCGGCACCTTGGCCGCCCAGGCGACGAACTCGTCGCGGCGCAGCGCGTAGTCCCAGGGCGAGCGGAGCACCGCCAGGTCGTACGCGGGCCAGTCCACAGCCGGGTCGTCCCAGACCACCGCGTCGGCGGCGATCCCCCGGGTGGCCAGCGGCCCGAGCACCAGCCGGTCGTCCGGGTCGAGGTCGGCGAGTTCGGTGCAGGTCACGAGAGCGACCCGGGGTTTCCCCCGGGCCGGCTGGTGGTTGTTGATCAATTTATCGGTCAACGGGCCATGGTGCGTCGGGCCATGGACCGCCAGAGGTCGTTGCTCGGCCGCATCTGGTCCATCAGTTCCCGCTCCCAGGCGTTCTCGACGGTGACCCCCGCCTTGGCGCAGGCCTGCCGCGCGACGACGGTGTCGTCCGCGAACTGGTCGGCCCACGCCCCGTCCTCACCCACGAGGACGATCCGCGCTCCACGCTTGCCGACGTACTCGATGACCGCCTTCGCGCCGCCGTGTCCGGCGGCGAACGACTTGATGCCTGAAACCAGACCGTTGGGGGCCTGCTCTCCAGCGGCCTGCTGAGCCGTCAGCGTCGTATCGGAACCATCTGCCATGACGCGAAGCCTAAGCAGACTTCCACCCGCATGTGCGAGAAGCATGAACAATTTGTGATGCCAATTACCCTCGGGTTTAAGGAAGACCACAGGTAATTCGCCCGGACATGTCCTGCTAAGTCAGGGCGAAACGGGCGGGGCGGATAGTCACAATCTGTCCGACATGAGCCACCCGGACTCAGGGCGAAAAAAATTCTGATGAAATCTGCGACCTGCGTGCAGTCATCCGCCCGGATGACTGCGAATGGGTCAGATCAACGCGTCGAGCGCGGCGGCCGCGAAGAGGATCGTGAGGTACGTGGTCGACCAGTGGAACAGCCGCATCGGCTTGACCGCCTCGCCGCGGGCCGCCCGCCCGCAGAGCTTGTGCGCCTCGACCACGAAGATGCCGCCCACCACCAGCGCGGTCACGCCGTAGATCGGGCTCATCCCGAGCGGCCAGACGGCCAGCGAGGAGAGCAGGGTCAGCCAGGAGAAGACGATGATCTCGGCGTTGACCCGACGCACCGAGGCCACCACCGGCAGCATCGGGATGCCGGCCCGGGCGTAGTCGGCCTTGTACTTGATGGCCAGCGCGTAGAAGTGCGGCATCTGCCAGAAGAAGACCACCGCGAACAGGCCCCACGCGGCGGGGGCGAGCGAGCCGGTGACCGCGGCCCAGCCGATCAGCACCGGCGCGGCCCCGCACGCCCCGCCCCAGAAGGTGTTGGCCGCGGTGGTCCGCTTGAGCCAGAGCGTGTAGACGAGGTCGTAGTAGGCGATGGCGGCCAGGGTCAGCCCGGCCGCCAGCCAGTTGGTGGTCGCGGCCATCAGGGCGACCGAGATCACCGCGAGCACCAGCCCGAAGACGAGCGCGTTGCGGGGCGCCACGGTGTGCGCCGGCAGCGGACGGCGCTTGGTGCGCCGCATCAGCTGGTCGATGTCCCGGTCGATGTAGCAGTTCAGGACGCTGGCCGCCCCGGCGGCGAGCGAGCCACCGACCAGCACCACGGCGACCAGCCAGAGCGACGGCATCCCGCCGTCGGCGAGCATCATCGCCGGCACGGTGGTGACCAGCAGCAGCTCGACGATCCGCGGCTTGGTCAGCGCCACGTACGCCCCGACCGCCGCCCGGACGTCCCGACGGCTGGTCGCCGGCGCCTCCCCCACCGTGCGCACCGGCGGCTGCCCGGCAGAGTTGCTGACGGGGCGCTCGGTGATCATGCTCACGGATTGCCACCTTCCGGCGTCGGCAGGGGGAGGTCGGTCGGTCCGGACCCCGTCCGGGGTCCACACACCGCCCCACACACTACGCGTCGTCGTTTTGGCTGCCCGCGAGACCCGACAACGGTGCGAGGCGTCACAGTCGGCATCGAACGACCGATCCGGTCGGACACGTACAGAACACCATGCAGAGGATCCCCGGGCGCATGTTTAGGGCCGCTCGATAGGGTCATCAGTGAGGGTTCCGCCCATCTGCCGAGGAGCACAACCATCGTGGCTGCCAACCGACCCGAGCTTCCCGCTCTCAACTGGTCCGACCTCGACCGCAGGGCCGTCGACACGGTCCGCGTGCTGGCCATGGACGCCGTGGAGAAATCCGGCAACGGCCACCCGGGCACGGCGATGAGCCTCGCCCCGGCGGCCTACCTCCTCTTCAACCGGGTCATGCGGCACAACCCCGCCGACCCGAACTGGCCCGGTCGGGACCGCTTCGTGCTCTCCGCCGGGCACTCCAGCCTGACCCTCTACATCCAGCTCTTCCTCTCCGGCTACCCGCTGAGCCTGCAGGACCTGCAGTCGCTGCGGCAGTGGGGCTCCCTCACCCCGGGCCACCCGGAGCACGGGCACACCCCGGGCGTGGAGACCACCACCGGCCCGCTCGGCCAGGGCCTGGGCAACGCGGTCGGGATGGCGATGGCGGCCCGCCGCGAGCGCGGCCTCTTCGACCCGGAGCCGGAGCAGGGCGAGTCGGTCTTCGACCACGACATCTGGTGCATCGCCTCGGACGGCGACATCGAGGAGGGCATCTCCCACGAGGTCAGCTCGCTCGCCGGCCACCAGCAGCTCGGCAACCTCACGGTGATCTACGACGACAACGAGATCTCGATCGAGGACGACACCCGGATCGCCAAGAGCGAGGACGTCGCGGCCCGCTACGAGGCGTACGGCTGGCACGTGCAGACCGTCGACTGGCGGCGCGGCGACGCCGACCAGGGCGACTACCACGAGGACGTCGAGGCGCTGTACCGGGCGCTGGTGGCGGCGAAGGCCGAGACCGGCCGCCCCTCCTTCATCGCGCTGCGCACCATCATCGGCTGGCCCGCCCCCAACAAGAAGAACACCGGCAAGATCCACGGCTCGGCGCTCGGCGCGGACGAGGTGAAGGCCACCAAGGAGATCCTCGGCTTCGACCCGCAGAAGAGCTTCGAGGTCCACGAGGAGGTCCTCGAGCACGCCCGCACGGTGATGGTCCGCGGCGCCGAGGCCCAGCAGGCGTGGACCACGGCCTTCGACGCCTGGGCCGGGGCCAACCCGGAGCGCAGGACGCTCTACGACCGGATGGCCGGCCGGGTGCTGCCACAGGGCTGGACGGACGCGCTGCCGACCTTCCCCGCCGACGCCAAGGGCGTGGCCACCCGGGCCGCCTCCGGCAAGGTGCTGGAGGCGCTCGCCCCGGTGCTGCCGGAGCTCTGGGGCGGCTCGGCCGACCTGGCGGAGAGCAACAACACCACGATGAAGGGTGAGCCGTCCTTCATCCCGGCCACCCACGCCACCAAGGACTTCCCCGGCGACGAGTACGGCCGCACGCTGCACTTCGGCATCCGGGAGCACGCCATGGGCGCGATCCTCAACGGCATCGCCCTGCACGGCGGCACCCGCCCGTACGGCGGCACGTTCCTGGTGTTCAGCGACTACATGCGCCCCTCTGTCCGACTCGCCGCGCTGATGAAGCTGCCGGTGGTCTACGTCTGGACGCACGACTCGATCGGGCTCGGCGAGGACGGCCCCACCCACCAGCCGGTGGAGCACCTGACCGCGCTGCGGGCCATCCCCGGCCTGGACGTGGTCCGCCCGGCGGACGCAAACGAGACCGCGTGGGCGTGGCGGCAGGCCCTGGAGCACACCGACCGGCCGACCGCGCTGGCGCTCAGCCGGCAGCCGCTGCCGACCGTGGACCGGGAGGCGCTGGCGGGCGCCGAGGGCGTCGCCAAGGGCGGCTACGTGCTGGCCGAGGCGTCCACCGGCAAACCGCAGGTGATCATCGTCGGCACCGGCTCGGAGGTGCAGCTCTGCCTCACCGCCCGGGAGCGGCTGGAGGCCGACGGCACGCCGACCCGGGTCGTCTCCATGCCCTGCCAGGAGTGGTTCTTCGAGCAGGACGAGGCCTACCGGGAGTCGGTGCTGCCACGCGGGGTAAAGGCACGGGTGAGCGTGGAGGCGGGCATCGCCATGTCCTGGCGCGGGATCGTCGGCGACTGCGGCGAGATCGTGAGCCTGGAGCACTACGGCGCGAGCGCCCCGCACACCGTGCTCTTCGAGCAGTTCGGGTTCACCCCCGACCGGATCGTGGCCGCCGCGCACGCGGCACTGACCCGGGTGGGCGACATCACCGGTAACACGACCGGTAACTGAGGGGAGCGTGGACGGCATGACGGACAGGCTGGCTGAGCTCAGCGCCGCGGGTGTGGCGATCTGGCTCGACGATCTTTCGAGGACCCGACTGAGTTCCGGTGGGCTGGACCAGCTCCGCCGGGAGAAGCACCTGGTCGGGGTGACGTCCAACCCGACCATCTTCGCCAAGGCGCTGAGCGACGCGGACGAGTACAACTGGCAGCTCAAGGACCTCGCCATCCGTGGGGTGGACGTCGAGGAGGCCGTCCGCATGCTCACCACGTACGACGTGCGGTGGGCTTGTGACGTGATGCGGCCGGCGTACGACGCGACCGCGGGGGTGGACGGCCGGGTCTCCATCGAGGTGGACCCGCGGCTGGCCCACGAGTCGGAGAAGACCGTCGCCGAGGCCGGGTCGCTGTGGTGGCTGATCGACCGGCCCAACCTCTTCATCAAGATCCCGGCCACCGAGGCGGGCCTGCCGGCGATCACCGCGACCCTCGCCCAGGGGATCAGCGTCAACGTGACGCTGATCTTCGGGCTGGACCGCTACTCCCAGGTGATGGAGGCGTTCCTCGCCGGCCTGGAGCAGGCGAAGGCGAACGGCCACGACCTGTCCAAGATCGGCTCGGTCGCCTCGTTCTTCGTCTCCCGGGTCGACACCGAGGTGGACAAGCGGCTGGGGAAGATCGGCTCGGACCAGGCGAAGGCGCTGCGCGGCAAGGCCGCCGTCGCCAACGCCAGGCTGGCGTACGAGCGCTACTGCGGGGTCTTCGGCTCCGACCGGTGGCAGGCCCTGGCCGACGCGGGCGCCCACCCGCAGCGCCCGCTGTGGGCCTCCACGTCGACGAAGAACCCGGACTACCGGGACGTCATCTACGTGGAGGAGCTGATCGCCCCCGGCACGGTCAACACCATGCCGGAGTCGGTCATCCACGCCTTCGCCGACCACGGTGAGGTCCGCGTGGACACCATCACCGGCTCGTACGACGAGGCCCGCAAGGTCTTCACCGACCTCGAGGCGGTCGGCGTGGACATGGCCGACGTGATCGTCACGCTGGAGCGCGAGGGCGTGGAGAAGTTCGAGACGAGCTGGCTGGAGCTGCTCAACGGCGTGCGGAAGTCGCTGACCGAGGCGGCGAAGGGCGCCGGCAAGCCGGGTAGTGCCGCCAAGGGCAACGCCCGGGCCGCCGAACGGGCCGGGGGCAACGCGTGACGAACGGCGGCGGACGCGCACCGGGACGGCCCGGTGCGCTCCACGCCGTCGCCGTACCGCTGGGAGTGGCGACGTGAGCGACCTGCTGGCCGGCCCGGCGGACGCGGCCGCCGGGCTGGCGGTGTACGGCGCGGACGCGGTGGACCGGTCCGCGCCCGCCTCGGTGCGCGACGCCCTGGCGCGCCGGGGCGTCCCCGCCGCGCTGGCCGCGAAGGACCCGACGCTGTGGGGCCCGGAGGCCGAGCCGACGGCGAAGGCCCGCCTCGGCTGGCTGGACACCCACCGGCGCAGCCGGGAACTCCTCCCCCAGCTCGCCGAGCTGACCGCCGAGCTGGAGGACCTCGACCACGTGGTGCTCGCCGGAATGGGCGGCTCGTCGCTCGCCCCCGAGGTGATCGCCCGGACCCTGGGCCGCCCGCTGACCGTGCTGGACACCACCGACCCGGGCCAGGTCCGGGCGACGCTGGCCGACCGCTTGGAGCGGACCGTCGTGGTGATCTCCAGCAAGTCGGGCGGGACGGTGGAGACCGACAGCCACCGGCGCGCCTACTGGCAGGCCTTCCTCGACGCCGGCATGACCGAGGCGGAGGCGGCCCGGCACTTCGTGGTGGTCACCGACCCGGGCTCGCCGCTGGCGGAGACGGCCGCCGAGATGGGCGTGGTGACCATCTTCGCCGACCCGGAGGTGGGCGGCCGGTACTCGGCGCTCACCGCGTTCGGGCTGGTTCCGGCGGCGCTGGCCGGGGCCGAGGTGACCGAACTCCTCGACGAGGCCGAGGCGCTGGGCGGGGCGCTGGGCCGGGACCGGGACAACCCGGGCCTGGCGCTGGGCGCCGCTCTGGCCGCGGCCGCCACCACCGGCCGCGACAAGGTCGCCCTGGTCGGCGACGGCACCGGCATCGACGGGCTGGGTGACTGGGTGGAGCAGCTGCTCGCCGAGTCGACCGGCAAGGCCGGCGTGGGCATCCTGCCGGTGGTGGTGGAGTCCCCGCGGGCGCCCGGCGCCGCCGGCCCCGACGTGCTCACGGTGTCCTACGGCGGGGCGCTGACCGCGGGGGACGTGCCCGGCGGTGGCGGCAACCCCGACGTGGCGGTCAACGGCCCGCTCGGCGCGCACTTCCTGACCTGGGAGTACGCCACCGCGATCGCCGGCGTGGTGCTCGGCGTCGACCCGTTCGACCAGCCGAACGTCACCGAGTGCAAGGAGAACACCAGCCGGATCCTGGCCGCGGGTCCGCCGGCGGAGACGCCGTCGTTCGCCGAGGGCGCCATCGAGGTGTACGCGCCGCCGGCCGCTCCCGGCGACCTGGCCGGCGTGCTGCGGTGGCTGCTCGACGGGCTGGGCGACGACGGATACCTCGCGGTGCTGGCGTACCTCGACCGCCAGGCCGACGCGGCGATGGCCGGGCTGCGCCCGCTGCTCGCCGAGGCGGCCGGCCGGCCGGTGACCTTCGGGTGGGGTCCGCGCTTCCTGCACTCGACCGGGCAGTACCACAAGGGCGGCCCGCAGGTCGGCAGCTTCCTCCAGGTGACCGGCGCGGTCGCCGAGGATCTGCCGGTCCCGGGACGCCCGTACACCTTCGGAGAGCTCCAGGCGGCCCAGGCCGCCGGCGACCGGCAGGCGCTGGCCGGCCGGGAGCGGCCGGTGCTGCGACTGCACCTGACCGAGCGGGCGGCGGGCGTCGCCCAGCTGCTGGATGCGGCCGGACGGACACGGACGTGACGATGAATGACGTGAACCCAGCGGAGCGAGGAGGCGGCGTGAACCCGCTGCGCGACCCGCAGGACCGGCGGTTGCCGCGGATCCCGGAGCCGTGCGCTCTGGTGATATTCGGCGTCACCGGGGACCTGGCGCGGAAGAAACTACTGCCGGCGGTCTACGACCTGGCGAACCGGGGGCTGCTGCCCCCCAGTTTCATGGTCCTCGGCTTCGCCCGGCGGGACTGGGGCGACGGGGACTTCGAGACGCTGGCCTGCGAGGCGGCCCGCAAGCACGCCCGCACGCCCTGGCGGGACGAGGTCTGGGCCCGGCTGGCCGGCAACATCAAGTTCGTCGGCGGCTCGTTCGACGACGACGCCGCGTTCGACCACCTCGCCGCGACCCTCGACGAGCTGCGCGACACCCACGGCATCCCGGGCAACGCCGCCTTCTACTTCTCCATCCCCCCGGCGGCCTTCCCGGTGGTGCTCAAGCAGCTCGCCCGCACCGGGATGGCGGACAACGCCAAGTCCGGCGGCTGGCGGCGGGTGGTGGTGGAGAAGCCGTTCGGCCACGACCTGCCCTCGGCGAAGGCGCTCAACGACCTGGTCGACGACGTCTTCACCCGGCCGGACGTCTTCCGGATCGACCACTATCTGGGCAAGGAGACGGTCCAGAACATCCTCGCCCTGCGGTTCGCCAACAACCTGTTCGAGCCGCTGTGGAACTCCAAGTACGTCGACTCGGTGCAGATCACCATGGCCGAGGACGTCGGCATCGGCACCCGGGCCGGCTTCTACGACTCGGCCGGCGCCGCCCGCGACGTGCTCCAGAACCACCTGCTTCAGCTCCTCGCCCTGGTGGCGATGGAGGAACCGACCAGCTTCGACGCCGACGAGATCCGGACCGAGAAGCTCAAGGTGCTCAAGGCGATCACGGTGCCGAAGGACGTCGCCCGGGACACCGTCCGCGGGCAGTACCTGCCCGGCTGGGTCGGCGGCGAGCGCGCGGTGGGCTACCTGGAGGAGAAGGGCGTGCCGGCCGACTCCACCACGGAGACCTACGTGGCCGTCCGGCTCGGCATCCAGAACCGGCGCTGGGCGGAGGTGCCGTTCTACATCCGGGCCGGCAAGCGGCTGCCCCGGCGGGTCACCGAGGTGGCCATCATGTTCAAGAAGGCGCCGCACCTGCCGTTCAACCAGGAGGACATGGAGTCGCTCGGCAACAACCAGCTCGTCATCCGGGTCCAGCCGGACGAGGGCGTGGTGTTGAAGTTCGGCTCGAAGGTGCCCGGCACCACCATGGAGGTCCGCGACATCGCGATGGACTTCCAGTACGGCGAGGCGTTCACCGAGTCCAGCCCCGAGGCGTACGAGCGGCTGGTGCTGGACGTGCTGATCGGCGACCGGACCCTCTTCCCGGACGCCGCCGAGGTCGAGCAGAGCTGGCATGTGGTCGACCCGCTGGAGCACGCCTGGGCGGGTACGAAGCCGGAGCCGTACCGGTCCGGCGAGTGGGGGCCGCGGGCGGCCGACGAGATGCTGGCCCGCGAGGGCCGGGCCTGGCGGCGGGCGTGACCGGGCACAGCGAGGAAACCAGGAGGCTCCAGTGATCGGGCTGTGGGACACCACCGGCAACGAGGTGGTCAAGGCGCTCGCCGCGGAGCGCCGCAGCGCCGGCGGGGTGGCCAGCGGCATGGCGCTCACCCTGATCGTGGTGGTGGACGAGAAGCGGGTCCGCGAGGCGGAGGCGGCGGCGACGATCGCCGCCGCCGCCCACCCGTGCCGGATCGTGGTGGTGGTCCGCTCGGACGTGGAGCGGGACCGCAACCGGCTGGACGCGGAGATCGTCGTCGGCGGCCGGCTGGGCCCGTGCGAGGCGGTGGTGACCCGGATGTACGGCCGGCTCGCCCTGCACGCCGAGTCGGTGGTGATGCCGCTGCTGGTGCCCGACGTACCGGTGGTCGCCTGGTGGCACGGCGAGCCGCCGGCCGAGATCGCGACCGACTTCCTCGGCGTGGTGGCGGACCGGCGGATCACCGACGCCGCGCAGGCCGCCGACCCGATCGAGGCGATCCGCCAGCGGGCCCGGGACTACGCCCCCGGCGACACCGACCTGGCCTGGACCCGGATCACCCCGTGGCGCACCTTGGTCGCCGGGGCGTTCGACACCACCCAGGCCCGGATCACCGGGGCGACGGTCGTCGCGCCGCGGCTGGACCCGACGGCGGCGCTGATGCGCGGCTGGCTGGCCGCTCGGCTGGGCATCGACCCGGTGTGGGAGCCCACCGATGTGCACCCCCGGCTGCGGGAGGTGCAGCTGCGCTGCGCCAACGGCGACGAGCTGACGCTCACCCGGGAGGACAGCGCCGCCACCTTCCGGCGCAGCGGGCAGGAGGACCGGACCCTGCCGCTGGTCCGCCGGCCGCTCGGCGACGAGCTGGCCGAGGAGCTGCGCCGGCTCGACGCCGACCAGGTCTACGCCGAAGCGCTCGGCGCCGCGGCCGGCCTCACCGGCCTGGACCAGCGCCCCGGCACCCGGGTGCACGTGTGGAAGGATCCGGCGACCGCCCAGCGGGCCGAGGCCGGGGTCACCGCGCACGCCGGCACGACCGCGAACCACTGAGCGGACGGGCCGCGACGGTCGCCTGCGCGGCGGTCGTCAGACGGGACCGCTGGGCGGTCGGAGAGCACAGGTGACCGCGTACGCGGTCGGAACGCGAGGCACGACGAATGAGTGAGGCGAGTGTCGCCGTACACGCCGACGCCGACCTGCTGGCCCAGGCGGTGGCGGCCCGTTTGGTGGTGAAGCTGCTGGACGCCCAGGCGGACCGGGGACAGGCGTCGGTGGTGCTGACCGGCGGGCGGATCGCCGCGGCGGTGTACCGGGCGGTGGCGGCGCTGCCGGCCCGGGACGCCGTCGACTGGTCCCGGGTCGACGTGTGGTGGGGCGACGAGCGCTTCCTGCCGGCGGGCGACCCGGGACGCAACGAGACCCAGGCCCGGGCGGCGCTGCTGGACGTGGTGCCGCTGGACCCGGCCCGGATCCACCCGATGCCGCCCTCCGACGGGCCGGCCGGCAACGACCCGGAGGCGGCCGCCGCCCGGTACGCCGAGGAGCTGGCCCGGGCGGCCCGGCCGGGGCACGCCGCACTCCCCCACTTCGACGTGCTGATGCTCGGCGTCGGGGAGGACGGGCACGTGGCCTCGGTCTTCCCGGAGCACCCGGTGCACCACGACAACCGGCCGGTCAGCGCGGTCCGGGGCAGTCCGAAGCCGCCGCCGCTGCGGACCACCCTCACCCTGCCGGCGATCAACACGGCCGAGGAGGTCTGGCTGGTCGCCAGCGGGGCCGACAAGGCCCGGGCGGTGGGCATGGCGCTGGCCGGGGCGGGGCCGGTGCAGCTGCCCGCGGCCGGCGTGCGCGGCGTTGGTCGTACCCTCTGGCTGCTGGACCGGGCCGCGGCGGCCGAGGTGCCGCCGCGGCTGCGCAGCCTGCGCTGACGGTCGGACCGCGAGCCCCGACGGGACCGGGGCCGGCGCGGGTCAGGCCCCGCCGCGGCGCTGCCGCAGCGCGGCCAGGGCCTCGGCGAGGATCGCCTCGCCCTGCTCGGGGGTGCGCCGCTCCTTCACGTACGCCAGGTGCGACTTGTAGGGCTCGGTCCGGACCCGGCCGGGCGGGTTCTGCGCGTCCGGCCCGGCCGGCTGGCCGCAGTGCGGGCAGTCCCAGACCGGCGGCGCCTCCGCCTCGGCGGCGATCAGGATCTCGATCCGGTGATCGTTGCGGCACCAGTAGGCGACCGCCCGGCGCGGGGCCGGTACGGACCGCTCGGCGGGCCGCTGGGGGGTGGACCCGACCCGGGCGCCACGGATGACGTTGCCACTCGGCACGGCTGCTCGCTCCTGTCGTCGTGCGGGGACCGCCGCCCGGGGGCGGCGGCGACGCGGGTGCGGCGGACAAAAACTGCGCGCGGCCCGTCGTGACGGACCGCGCGCAGATTGTACGACCAGAAGCGCTCGCTCAGGACCCGCTGCTCATCTGCAGCCGCAGCCAGAGGCCGATCCCGACGATGCACGCGAACCAGACGATCCCCACCAGAACGGTGTAGCGGTCGAGGTTCTTCTCGGCCACCGAGGAGCCGGCCAGGCTGGAGCTGACGCCGCCGCCGAACATGCTCGACAACCCGCCGCCCTTACCTCGGTGCAGCAGGATCAGCAGGGTGAGCAGGATGCTCGTGATGATCAACAACACGATCAACGTGTACGCGAACGCGATCGGCATGGCTGGGGTCAGTCCTCTCGTAGCGATCATCTGCCCGGGCAGGTCGGGCACGCGGCACCGGCCGGCGGACGGGCGGAGTCAAGAATAGCGAGCCGTCAGCGGGCGATGTGCTCCGGGAACCGGCAGATCTGCGCGAATTCCTCGGCGTCCAGGCTCGCCCCACCCACCAGGGCCCCGTCCACGTCCGGCTGGGCCATGATCAAGGCGACGTTCGACGCCTTGACCGACCCGCCGTAGAGGATACGGACCTGCTGCGCGGTGCCCTCGTCGAAGGTCTGCCCCAGCCGCTTGCGGACCTCGCCGCAGACCTCCTGGGCGTCCTCCGGCGTGGCCGTCTTGCCCGTGCCGATCGCCCAGACCGGCTCGTACGCGACGACGACCTTGGTGACCTGCTCCGGGGTCAGCCCCTTCAGCGCGGCGTCGAGCTGGTCGCAGCAGTGCGGCACGTGCTTGAGCTGCTCCCGGATCTCCAGGCCCTCGCCGATGCAGAGGATCGGGGTGAGCCCGTTGGCCAGCGCCGCCGCCACCTTCGCGTTGACGACCGCGTCGTCCTCGTAGTGGAAGGCCCGCCGCTCGGAGTGCCCGACCACCACGTACGTGCAGCCCAGCTTCGCCAGCATCGGCCCGGAGACGTCCCCGGTGTACGCCCCGGACTGGTACGGCGACAGGTCCTGCCCGCCGTAGCCGATCAGCAGCTTGTCGCCGTCCACCGCGGTCTGCACGGTACGCAGGTCGGTGAAGGGCGGCAGGACCACCGTCTCCACCTCGGTGAGGTGCTTCTCGGTCAGGCTCGCGGCCAGCTTCTGCACCAGCAGGTTGGCCTCGAGGTGGTTCAAGTTCATCTTCCAGTTGCCGGCCATCAACGGCCGGCGGGTGACGCCCGCCATCAGTCCTCCAGTGCCGCGATGCCGGGGAGGGTCTTGCCCTCGAGGTACTCCAGCGAGGCGCCGCCACCGGTGGAGATGTGCCCGAACGCCTTCTCGTCGAGGCCGAGGACCCGGATCGCGGCCGCCGAGTCACCGCCGCCGACCACGCTGAACGCGTCGGAGTCGGCGATCGCCTCGGCGACGCCCCGGGTGCCAGCGGCGAAGGGCGGCATCTCGAACACGCCCATCGGGCCGTTCCAGAAGATCGTCCGCGCGTTCCCCGGGGCTCCACCTGGGGAGGTCTTCAGGGCGGCGGCGAAGCCGGCGACCGTCTCCGGGCCGATGTCCAGACCCACCCGGTGGCTCGGGATGCCGTCGGCGCGGAAGACGTCGTGGTCGGCGTCGGGGGCGAAGGCGGTCGCGGCCACCACGTCGACCGGGAGCATGATCTTGCCCTCGGACCGCTGCAGGAGGTTGCCGCAGGTCTCCACCATCTCCTCCTCCAGCAGCGAGGAGCCCACCTCGTGGCCCTGGGCCTTCAGGAAGGTGAAGCACATCCCGCCGCCGATGAGCAGCCGGTCGACCGTCGGCAGCAGCGCCTCGATCACCGCCAGCTTGTCGGAGACCTTGGAGCCGCCGAGGACCACCACGTACGGGCGCTCCGGCTCGCTGGTCAGCTTGCTCAGCACCTCGACCTCGCGCAGCACCAGCCGGCCAGCGACGTGCGGCAGCCGCGCCGGCACGTCGAAGACGCTGGCGTGCCTGCGGTGCACCGCGCCGAAGGCGTCGTCCACGTACGCGTCGCCGAGGGCGGCGAGCTGGTCGGCGAAGGCGCCCCGCTCGGCGTCGTCCTTGCTGGTCTCCCCCTTGTTGAACCGGAGGTTCTCCAGCAGCGCGACCTGGCCGTCGGCCAGCCCCTCCACGGTGGACCGGGCGGAGTCGCCGACGGTGTCGGCGGCGAAGTGCACCGGCGCGCCGAGCAGCTCGCCGAGCCGTCCGGCGACCGGGCCGAGGCTGAACTGCGGGTCCGGCGCGCCCTTCGGGCGGCCCAGGTGGGAGCAGACGACCACCTTGGCGCCGGCCTGCACCAGCGCGCTCAGCGTGGGCAGCACGGCCCGGATCCGGCCGTCGTCGGTGATCTCACCGGTCTGCTTGTCGAGCGGGACGTTCAGGTCGGCGCGCACCAGCACGCGCCGACCCGACACCCCCTCGGCGAGCAGGTCGTCGAGGGTCCGGATGCTCACAGCGACGAACCCACCAGCTTGACCAGGTCGACCAGGCGGTTGGAGTAGCCCCACTCGTTGTCGTACCAGCCGACGACCTTGACCTGGTTGCCGACGACCTTGGTCAGCGGCGCGTCGAAGATGCAGGACGCCGGGTCGGTGACGATGTCCGCGGAGACGATCGGGTCCTCGTTGTAGACCAGGATGCCCTTGAGCGGACCGTCGGCGGCGGCCTTCAGCGCGGCGTTGACCTCGTCCACCGTGGTCTCCCGGCCGACGTTGACCGTCAGGTCGGTGACCGAGCCGGTCGGGATCGGCACCCGCAGCGCGTAGCCGTCCAGCTTGCCCTTGAGGTCCGGCAGCACCAGGCCGATCGCCTTGGCGGCGCCGGTCGACGTCGGGACGATGTTCAGCGCGGCGGCCCGGGCCCGGCGCAGGTCCTTGTGCGGCGCGTCCTGCAGGTTCTGGTCCTGGGTGTACGCGTGGATGGTGGTCATCAGACCGTGCTGGATGCCGAACGTGTCGTGCAGGACCTTCGCCATCGGGGCGAGGCAGTTGGTGGTGCACGAGGCGTTCGAGATGATCGTGTGCTTGGCCGGGTCGTACTGGTCGTGGTTGACGCCCATGACGACCGTGACGTCCTCGTTCTTCGCCGGGGCGGAGATGATGACCTTCTTGGCCCCGCCGTCGACGTGCGCCTTCGCCTTGCTGGCATCGGTGAAGAAGCCGGTGGACTCGATGACGACGTCAGCGCCGACCTCACCCCACGGCAGCTTCGCCGGGTCCTTCTCGGCGTACGCCTTGATGGTCTTGCCGCCCACGGTGATCTCGTCAGCGGTGGCCTTCACCTCGTGCGGGAGGCGACCCAGGATGCTGTCGTACTTGACAAGGTGGGCGAGCGTCGCGTTGTCGGTCAGGTCGTTGACCGCGACGACCTCGACGTCAGCGCCGGACGCCAGCACTGCCCGGAAGAAGTTACGGCCGATCCGGCCGAAGCCGTTGATGCCAACCCGGATGGTCACAGGTCCCATCTCCTCGCGTTCTGGTCCGCCGGCGTCAGACCCGGGCCGGCGGAGGTGTGTGCGCCGACCGTTGGAGCCGGCCGTTGACGGTTCATCTCGGCCACCCCGCCGCGGTCTGAGAGGACCTGACCGCCCGAGGCGGTGAGCACGGCGAGGGGTGCCTGTGCCGGCCTCCTTGCCGTACGCAGCGACCCTATCCGAGCGTGCGTCGCCGCGCTGCGGCGGGTCGTGATCCCGCTCGCCCGCTGGCGCCTCACCGTCCTATCAGACCACGAGCATGTCCGGCGTGACGGCCGCTTCGGTATCCGGGATGCCCAGGTCGCGGGCCCGCTTGTCAGCCAGCGCCAGCAGCCGGCGGATCCGCCCGGCGATGGCGTCCTTGGTCAGCGGCGGGTCGGCGAGGGCACCGAGCTCCTCCAGCGAGGCCTGCCGGTGCTCCAGCCGCAGCCGGCCGGCCGAGGTCAGGTGGTAGGGGGCGTCTTCGGCGAGGATCTCCAGCGCGCGGGTGACCCGGGCGGCCGCGGCCACCGCGGCGCGGGCCGAGCGGCGCAGGTTGGCGTCGTCGAAGTTCGCCAGCCGGTTCGCGGTGGCCCGGACCTCGCGGCGGACCCGGCGTTCCTCCCAGGCCAGCACGCTGGAGTGGGCGCCGACCCGGGTGAGCAGCGCGGCGATCGCGTCCCCGTCCTTGACCACCACCCGGTCCACTTGGCGCACCTCGCGGTTCTTGGCCACGATGCCGATCCGGCGGGCCGCGCCGACCAGGGCGAGCGCCGACTCCGGGCCGGGGCAGGTGATCTCCAGCGCGCTGGAGCGGCCCGGCTCAGTGAGCGAGCCGTGCGCCATGAACGCGCCGCGCCAGGCGGAGACCGCGCAGCAGACATTGGCGGCGACCACGTGCGGCGGCAGGCCACGCACCGGGCGGCCACGCACGTCGAGCAGGCCGGTCTGCCGGGCGAGGGCCTCGCCGTCCTTGACCACCCGCACGATGAAGTGGCTGCCCTTGCGCAGCCCGCCGGAGGCGAGCACGTGAATCTCGCTGGGGTAGCCGTAGACCTCGGCGATCTCCCGCCGGAGCCGCCGGGCCACCGCGCCGGTGTCCAGCTCGGCCTCGACCACGACCCGCCCGGAGACGATGTGCAGCCCACCGGCGAAGCGCAGCAGGGCGGCCATCTCCGCCCGCCGGCAGCAGGGCTTGGGCACGTCGACCCGACTCAGCTCGTCCTTGACCGCGGCTGTCATCGCCATTCTGCGCCCCTCCACGGACCCGTACCGGCGTGTCGCCGGTGATTACGTACGTGCTTAACGATCGGCGCCCAGGACAGGCACCAGCGCGGCGCCCAGGGCGGCCGGATCATGGCGGGGCGTGCCGTCGGTGACGGCGACGGGAGCGAGGGCCAGCCGGGCACCAAGTGATTCTGCCGCACGTCGCACCGCTTCAGGATCACCCACCGCCGTGGAGTCCGCCAACACCACGTCCACCTTCAACTCGGACAGATAGCGCCGCAGGGTGGCCAGATGGTCGGCCAGGGAGAGTCCGAGGGTCTCCTTCTCGGCCACCAGGTTGAGCGTGACCAGCCGTCGGGCCGGGCTCGACACGATGGCGTGGGCCAGCCCCGGCACCAGCAGGTGCGGCAGCACGCTGGTGTACCAGCTGCCCGGCCCGAAGATCAGCCAATCGGCCTCGGCGACCGCGGTCACCGCCTCCGCGCAGGCGGCCGGCGCCGCCGGGGTCAGCCGGAGCGACTCGACCCGGCCGCTGGTGACCGCGACCTGGTGCTGGCCGCGCACGGTCCGTACCTCGTCGGGGTGGTCGGCGTCTGCGCCGCGCACCCGGGCCTCGATGCCGACCGGCTGGCGGGACATCGGCAGCACCCGGCCGACCGCGCCGAGCATCGCCCCGGCGTGGTCGAGCGCGGCGACCGGGTCGCCGAGCAGCTCCATCAGCCCGCACAGGACGAGGTTGCCGACCGCGTGCCCGGCCAGCGGATCGGTGCCGCAGGCCGCGCTCCCGGCCTCCGGCGCGGCAGCCGCCGCGGCGAAGCGGTGCTGGAAGAGCCCGGCGCTGCGCCGGGTCGCCGGATGGTCGCCGGCCAGCGCGACGAGGGCCTGGCGCAGGTCACCCGGGGGCAGGCCGCCGCGCTCGGCGCGCAACCGGCCGCTGGAGCCGCCGTCGTCGCCGACGGTGACCACCGCGGTGATGTTCAGGTCCAGCTCCGGTACGCAGTGCCGCAGCGCCCGCAGGGACGCCGACAGGCCGTGTCCGCCGCCGAAGGCGACCACCTTCCGCGGGCTCATTCCCGCCCCAGGTCCCGGTGCTGGGCGTTGGCCGCGATGCCGGACTGGCGCAGCCGGGCGGCCAACTCCTCGGCGATGGCGACGCTGCGGTGCTTGCCGCCGGTGCACCCCACGGCGACGGTTAGGTAGCGCTTGCCCTCGCGTTCGAACCCGGCGGTGGTGGCGTTGACCAGGTCGGCGTACCCCGCCACGAAGGCGTCCGCCCCCTCCTGGCCCAGCACGTACGAGCTGACCGCCTCCTCCCGCCCGGTGTGCTCCCGCAACTCCGGCACCCAGTACGGGTTCGGCAGGAACCGGGCGTCCATCACGAAGTCGGCGTCGGACGGCAGCCCGTACTTGAAGCCGAAGGAGAGGACGGTGATCCGCAGCCGGCGGGCGTCCTCGCCACCGAAGAGCTCCTCGACCCGGCGCCGGAGCTGGTTGACGTTGAGGTGGCTGGTGTCGATGATCACGTCGGCCTGGTCGCGGGCCTCCTCCAGCAGGGCGCGCTCGACGGCGATGCCGTCGGCCAGCCGCCCGTCGCCCTGCAACGGGTGCGAGCGCCGGACACTCTCGAACCGGCGGATCAACACCTCGTCGTCGGCGTCGACGAAGACCACCCGCGGGGAGAAGCCGCGATCCTTGAGCTCCCGGATCGCCCCGGCCAGGTCGGTGGAGAAGGCGCGCGAGCGGACGTCCAGCACCATCGCCGTACGCCGGGCCGCGCCGCCGGCCTTGAACGCCAGCTCCGCCATGTCCAACATCAACGCCTGGGGCAGGTTGTCGACGACGTAGTAGCCGACGTTCTCCAGCGCCCGGGCCACCGTGCTCCGCCCACCGCCGGAGAGACCGGTCACCACCACCAGGCTGGTGTCCGCCTCGGTCGGCGCGGGCTGCCCGACCGCCGGCTCCGCCCCCGCAGTCTCGGCCGGCACCAGGTCCGCCGCCGTCCGCGCCTCGCTCACCCGCTACCCCCAGCCGTGGCGCCGCGGCCGGTCGGCCGCGCGTGGTCAATCAGCGACTCTAACGGCTGGGACCCCGCCCGGGATTCCACGGGGTGACGACCGGAACACCTGCTTGTCCGGTTCCGTCCCGAAAGCGGGCGGAGGCCCCGGCCGGCACGCGGTTCGGCGTCGGTCGGGCTGTCGGGGGACGCTCGTAGACTGCGCGGATGGTCTCCCCCACCGATCTGCGGACCGAGGACGCCCTGCGGGTGCTCCACCGGGTGTTCGGCTACGACGCCTTCCGCGGCTTCCAGCAGGAGGTCGTCGACCACGTGGTGGCCGGTGGCGACGCGCTGGTGCTGATGCCGACCGGTGGCGGCAAGTCGCTCTGCTACCAGATCCCCGCCCTGGTCCGCGACGGCGTCGCCGTCGTCGTCTCCCCGCTGATCGCCCTCATGCAGGACCAGGTGGACGCGCTCACCGCGGTCGGCGTGCGGGCCGGCTTCCTCAACTCGACGCAGGACCTGGCCGAGCGGCGGCGGGTGGAGGCGGCCTTCCTCGCCGGCGAGTTGGACCTGCTCTACCTGGCCCCGGAGGGGCTGGCCGTCCGATCGACCCTCCAGCTGCTGGAACGCGGCGCCATCGCGCTCTTCGCGATCGACGAGGCGCACTGCGTGTCCCAGTGGGGGCACGACTTCCGTCCCGACTACCTCAACCTGTCGATGCTGCACGAGCGGTGGCCGGGGGTGCCCCGGGTCGCGCTGACTGCCACCGCCACCAGCGCCACCCGGGCCGAGATCGCCACCCGGCTGCAGCTCACCGACGCCCGGCACTTCGTGGCGAGCTTCGACCGGCCCAACATCCAGTACCGGATCGTGCCCAAGCGGGAGCCGCGCAAGCAGCTGCTGGCCCTGCTGCGCGACGAGCACCCGGGCGACGCCGGCATCGTCTACTGCCTCTCCCGTGCCTCGGTGGAGAAGACGGCCGAGTTCCTGGTGCAGAACGGCATCCCCGCCCTGCCGTACCACGCCGGTCTGGACGCGGTGACCCGCGCCACCAACCAGCAGCGCTTCCTGCGCGAGGACGGCCTGGTCATGGTGGCCACGATCGCCTTCGGGATGGGCATCGACAAGCCGGACGTCCGCTTCGTCGCCCACCTCGACCTGCCGAAGTCCGTGGAGGGCTACTACCAGGAGACCGGCCGCGCCGGCCGGGACGGCCTGCCGTCGACGGCGTGGCTGGCGTACGGGCTGCAGGACGTGGTGCAGCAGCGGAAGATGATCGAGACGTCGGAGGGCGACCTCGCGCACCGCCGCAACCTCGCCGCCCACCTGGACGCGATGCTCGCGCTCTGCGAGACGGTCCGCTGCCGCCGGGTCCAGCTTCTCGAGTACTTCGGCGAGACGGCGACGACCGCGTGCGGCAACTGCGACACCTGCCTGAACCCGCCGGAGTCGTGGGACGGCACGGTCGCCGCGCAGAAGCTGCTCTCCACGGTCTTCCGGCTGGACCGGGAACGCAACCAGCGGTTCGGCGCGGGGCACTGCGTCGACATCCTGCTCGGCAAGCAGACCGACAAGATCACCCAGTACGGTCACGACACGCTGACCGTCTTCGGCATCGGCACCGAGCTGCGCGAGACCGAGTGGCGGGGGGTGGTCCGGCAACTGCTCGCCGAGGGCCTGCTCGCCGTCGAGGGCGACTACGGCACGCTGGCGCTGACCGAGGCGAGTGCCGAGGTGCTGGGCCGCCGGCGCACCGTGACGATGCGCCGCGAGCCGGAGAAGCCGGCCTCCAGCCGGTCCGCGAAACCACGCGGCGCCGCCACCGTGGTCGCCGAGCTGGATCCGGCCGCCGGGTCACTCTTCGAGCGGCTGCGCGCCTGGCGGGCGGCCACCGCGAAGGAGCAGGGCGTGCCCGCGTACGTCATCTTCCACGACGCCACCCTGCGGCAGATCGCCACCGACGCGCCGGCCTCGCTGGCCGAGCTGTCCCGGATCAACGGCGTCGGCGAGAACAAGCTGGCCAAGTACGGTGACCAGATCCTCGCCGTGCTCGCCGACGGCGAGGCACCTGCCTGACCGACCCGATCCGCGGCACGCATGCCCGGATACGACGAAAGGGCCGGCCCCCGGGTGGGGGTCGGCCCTTTCGGGTTGGTGCCGGTTGGGTCAGGAGGCGGTGTAGCCGCGGGTGGCGATCCAGTCGGCGAGGTTGTCCACGCTCATCCGGTAGGAGGCCATGTTCGGGTCGGCCGAGTCGGCGATGGTCGCCGTGTGGCCGCCGTCGCGGTAGCCCACGACGCTGATGTAGTGCCCGCCCTCGAAGGAGTGGACGTTGCCGTCTGTGTCGACGGCGGTGCCGGCGATGTTGGCGACCACGGCGCGGCCCTCATCGACGGTGTGGACGATGTCGGCGCGCAGCTTGTCGGTCTGCTTGCCGTCGGCCTTGTTCTCGCGGATCTCCACCGACTTGTAGGCGTCCTTGCTGCCGGTTTCCTTGTTCAGGACCGGGGTGATGTCGTTGATGGAGTTGGTGCCGGCCTCGGTGGTGCCCATCTCCTTGGCCATGGCGTCGACGTCGATGTTCTTGCCCTGCACCGAGAGGGCGTTACGGGTGGCGGCCGGACCGCAGTAGTAGAAGTTCGGCTGCGCCTCGTAACGGACGTTGAGTTCGCGCTCGCTGTGGCCCTTACGGTCGGTGGTGACCTGCGCGGCCTTCTCAGCCGGGGTGGCCTGCGAGGCGATGGCGGGGCCGGCGATGCCACCGGCGGTGGCGGCGAGACCGGCAGCGGTCAGGGCGGTCTTACGGATCAGATCGGTACGCATGATGGCGTGCTCCTCTGCTTGGGGGTGTGCACGACACCCGCACGGGGGGTGCGGTCGCGCCGCGCAAAAAAGGGAAGTCTTGAAGGGGATCCCGGCGGCAGTGGCCTGCTCGAGCGTCCGGGGGTGTAACGACCCGGGCCGGCGACGCATTCCACCACGCTCACGGGCTCCCGGGGTTCCGGCTGGCAGGCCGGGGTTCCGGGGGATGTAACCGGGCCGGGCGGCCGGGTGTTCCCGCGGCCTGGGCTCCGGGCCCTCACCACCCGGGCAGACCCGCGGTGGCATGCCATGTTCAACGCCCCGACCCCGCCAGCCATTCCACCGCCGGGGTGCCCCCACCCACGGGAC
>NZ_QGKS01000151.1 GCF_003172935.1 Micromonospora sicca
ACGGGCAACGCCTGGCGATCTTCTACACCAAACTCAACAACCGCCTCCTGCGACCACTCCTCGCCGCCGATCAGCCCCAAGCGCCACCCGACCTGCGTCAAGCCCTCGCCGCCATCGACCACCACGTTGACGACTACATCGCCCGCGCACGACTCAAAACCGCAGCCTGAAAACCTGACTCAGTTGTTCAGATTCTCGAACCCAAGGATCTAGGGAGCGGAGGGGGCCCAGACATCGGGGAACGGCCCCGGCTCGTCCCCGATCCGGCGAGCACCGGCCGGCCGGGCAGGACCGGATGGGCCAACCGGACAGAAAGGGCTTTTCCGGGTACGAACCCGGCGGCGCGCCGGGACCACCGGTCGAGGCACACCGGCGCAACCCGGAGCCGCCTCAGGGTCAACCCCTCAGGGCACCGCGGGGACGGGGCTGGCAGCGCGGGCAGCTGTACGACGACCGGTTCATGAACGCCTCGCGCCGGATCGGCGTGCCGCACCGCGGGCAGGGCTCGCCCTCCCGGCCGTACGCGTTCAGCGACCGGTCGAAGTAGCCGCTCTCGCCGTTGACGTCGACGTACAGCTCGTCGAAGCTGGTGCCGCCCTGCTTGATCGCCTCACCGAGCACGTCCCGGACGTGTCCGAGCAGCCGCTGCGCGGCCGGGCCGGTCAGCGCGTCGGTGGGGCGGGCGCCGTGCAGCTTCGCCCGCCAGAGCGCCTCGTCGGCGTAGATGTTGCCCACCCCGGAGATCAGGGTCTGGTCGAGCAGCGCCCGCTTCACCTCGGTCCGCCGCCGGCGCAGCGCCGCCACGAAACCGGCGTCGGAGAACTCCGGGTCCATCGGGTCCCGGGCGATGTGCGCGATCTCGTCCGGCAGCTCGGCGCCGCCCTCGCTGACCGACAGCCCACCGAACGTGCGCTGGTCGACGAAGCGCAGCTCCGGGCCGTCGTCGGCGAACCGGAACCGGACCCGCAGGTGCAGCTCGTCGGCCGCGCCGACCGGTTGGAGCAGCAGCTGGCCGGACATGCCGAGGTGGCCGATCAACGCGTCACCGCTGTCCAGCGGCAGCCAGAGGTACTTGCCCCGGCGGCGGACGTCGGTCACCGTCCGGCCGGTCAGCACGTCGGCGAAGTGCCCGCCGCCCGGGGTGTGCCGGCGCACCGCGCGCGGATGGCGCACCTCCACGGAGGCGATCCGGCGACCGATGACCCACTGGGCCAGGCCCTGCCGGACCGTCTCGACCTCGGGCAGCTCAGGCACGGCTGGCGCCCGCGTCGGCGGTCTCGCTCCCGGCGTCGCCCGACGCACCGTCGCCGGCCGCCGCGCCCGCCTCGGCCTGCTCGGTCAGCATCCGCCAGGCCGACTCGGCGGCCCGCTGCTCGGCCTCCTTCTTGCTCCGGCCCTCGGCGCCGCCGTACCGGTTGCCGGCGACCACCACCCAGGCGGTGAAGGTCTTCAGGTGGTCCGGGCCGGTGCCCTCGATCCGGTACTCCGGCACGCCCAGCCCCAGCGCGGCGGTCAGCTCCTGGAGGCTGGTCTTCCAGTCCAGGGCGGCGCCCCGGCCGGCCGACTCGGCCATCAGCGGGTCGAACAGCCGGTGGATCACGAGGGCCGCGGTGTCCAGGCCGTACTGGAGGTAGATCGCGCCGAGCAGCGCCTCCAGGGTGTCGGCGAGGATGCTCGCCTTGTCCCGGCCGCCGGTGCTCTCCTCGCCCTTGCCCAGCAGCAGGTACGCGCCGAGCCCGTCCGGGCCGAGGCCGCGCGCCACGTCGGCGAGGGCGCGCATGTTCACCACGCTGGCCCGCAGCTTCGCGAGCTGCCCCTCGGGCAGGTCCGGGTGGTTGTTGAAGAGCGCCGTGGTGATCACCACGCCGAGCACCGAGTCGCCCAGGAACTCCAACCGCTCGTTGGTGGGCAGGCCGCCGTTCTCGTACGCGTACGAACGGTGGGTGAGCGCGCGCTCCAGCAGTTCCGGGTCGAGCGACACCCCGAAGGCCGCCTCCAGGTGGCTGATGTGAGCGCGCCGCCGCTTGTCGTTGGTCATTGCACTACCTCGTTGCCGTGTGCGGAATCCTGCGGAATGCCATCGAGCAGGCCGGAGATCAGTTCGGTGGCCCCGCGCCGCCACAGGTGGGCGGCGAGGGCGATGCCGGAGGCGACGTCGTCGGGCCGGGCCGCGCCGTGGCACACGACCACCGTGCCGGCCACGCCGAGCAGGGCGGCCGCCCGGGGGGCGCCGCCACCGGCGGGCGGACCGCCGGCCATCGCGTACGCGCCCTCGATCGCCTTGAGCAGCACGTTACCGGTGAACCCGTCGGTGACCACCACATCGGCGCGCACACCGAGGGAGACGTCGTACCCCTCGACCAGGCCGACGTAGCTGGCGCCGCAGGGCAGCGGCACCGCGGCCAGCGCGGGGTCGGCGGCCCGGCGCAGCCAGTCACCCTTGCCCGCCTCGGTGCCGACCGAGAGCAGGCCGACCCGGGGCTCGGCGACGCCGTGCGCCACGGCGGCGTAGGCCGCGCCGAGGACGGCGTGTCGGGCGAGGGTGGCCGGGCGGGGCTCCAGGGCGCCGCCGACGTCCAGCAGCACCACCGGGCCGGCGACCGCGGGCAGGGTGGCCACCAGAGCCGGCCGACGGACGTCGGACCAGCGCCCGAAGCCGAGCACGGCGGCGGTGACGGTGGCGCCGGTCGAACCGGCGGACACGAGCGCGTCCGCGAGCCCCTCGCGTACCGCGTGGACGGCGGCGCGGACGGTGCTGTGCTCGCGGGCGGCGGTGGGATGGTCGGCCATGCCGACCGCGGTCCGGACCGGCCGGACCGCGACCCGGGCGCGTTGCGCCGGATCGAGGGCGTCGATCAGCCCGCCGGCGACCTCGGTCGGACCGACGAGCAGCAGATGCAGGTCAGGGTCGGCGCGCACGGCCCGCAGAGCGCCGTCAACCACGACGGCGGGAGCGTCGTCCCCGCCGAGGAGGTCAACGGCGATCCGCGCGGTGCCCGGCTCCACCGGAACGCCGGCCGCTGCACGGCCGGCGGTGGAGGGAGCCGGGGCACCGGGCGATTGCCAGGGTGCGCGCGCCGCCCGACCCGCGGTCGGGGGCGTCACTCGGCGTCCAGGTCAGACCTCGAGAACCTGGCGGCCGTTGTAGGTGCCGCAGACGGAGCAGGCGGCGTGCGGCAGCTTCGCCGACTTGCACTGCGGGCAGGCCACGGTCGCGACCACGGCCGCCTTCCAGTTCGCCCGGCGGGACCGGGTGTTGCTGCGCGACATCTTGCGCTTCGGGACGGCCACGGTTCTTACTCCTCTTTACGGGTCAGTTGCGACAGGCCCGCCCAACGCGGGTCGATCTGCTGATGGCTGTGATCGGCCGGCAGATCGTCCCAGTGCACCCCGCATTCGGGGCACAACCCTGGGCAGTCCTCCCGGCAGAGCGGGTTGGTCGGCAGTGTGAGCACCACCGCGTCCCGCAGCGCCGGCTCCAGGTCGATCAGATCGTCCTGCATCCGGCCCACCTCGTCCTCGTCGGTCGTGGTGTCCGTGGTGCTGTTTTCGTACGCGTACAGCTCCTGGACGTTCACGACCATCGAGTCGTTGATCTCGCGCAGGCAACGGCCGCACTCGCCCTTGACGGGACCGCTGATGGTCCCGGAGACGAGCACGCCCTCGGACACCGACTCCAACCTCAGGTCGAGGTCGAGATCCGCGCCCTCCGGCACGCCGATCAACTCCACGCCGAGGTCCGCCGGTGCCGGCACGACCCGCTTGACGGTACGCAACGCACCAGGCCGACGCGGCAGGTCCCTCGTGTCGAGGACCAGCGGCGACCTGGGGTTGAGTGATGAAGGCGAGTGTTTGGGCATAGTTAGACTCCGGCCGGTGAGAGGCCGACAAAAAAGGTTACCTGGACGAGCACCCGACCGTCGAACCGGGGCGGGGCGCACCCCGCCTGTCGGCTGCCGGGGTGCCGCTCAGAAGGGTAGCGGGCGATCCGCCTCGTCCCCAGCGAAGGTGCCGATCTCCCGCAAAGCGTGCATCTTGTCCCGGCCGCGCTCTATCGAGGCGAGCGCCCGGGTGAGGAACTGCTCGAAGTTGGCCAGCGCGGTGTCGACGTAGTCGTCCACCTCGTCACGGAGGCGCTGGGCCTCGGCGCGGGCCTCGGCGATGATCCGGGCGCCCTCGTGCTCGGCGGAGACCGTGATCTCGTTCACCGAGACCAGGCGGGCGTGTTCCGCCTCACCCTCGCTGATGATCCGGTCGGCCTCCCGCTTGCCGGCCTCCATGATCTTGTCGCGCTCCTCCAGCAGCGCGGCGGCCCGGCGCAGGTCGGCGGGGAGTTCGGCGCGCAGCTCGTCGAGGGCGCCGATCATCTCGCCCCGGTCGACCATGCAGTTGTTGCGCGACATCGGGACGGAGCGGGCCTGCTCCACCATGGCGATCAGTTCGTCGATGCGATCGAGCGGGTCCACCGGTACCTCACTCCTGTCGTTCTTCGGCCGACCTACATGATGCGGGCTGCGGCCGGGTTCCCGCTCCACCAATGATGTCGTGCGCGGGCGACAGGTGGCCCATCCGCGCCGGGCCCGGCGCGTCGCGCCGGGCCGCCGGCGGTCGGGTCAGCCGGGCTGCCCCGGGGCCAGCCGGGCGCGCAGCTGCTCGCGGACCACGTCCGGCACGTGCGACGAGATGTCCCCGCCCCACTTGGCGACGTCCTTGACCAGACTCGAGGAGAGGAACGAGTAGAGCGGGTTGGTCGGCATGAAGAGCGTCTCCACGCCGGCCAGGCCGATGTTCATCTGGGCCATCTGCAGCTCGTAGTCGAAGTCGCTGACCGCCCGGAGGCCCTTGATCAGCACGCTCGCCTGCTGGGCCCGGCAGAAGTCCACCAGCAGCCCGCGGAACGACTCGACCCGCACGTTGTCGTACGAGGAGGTCACCTCGCGGAGCATGTCGATCCGCTCCTCGACGGTGAACAGGCCACGCTTCGACTGGTTCATCAGCACGCCGACGATCACCTCGTCGAAGAGCCGGCTGGCCCGGCCGATGATGTCGAGGTGTCCGTTGGTGACCGGATCGAAGGAGCCGGGACAGACCGCACGTCTCATGATCGGCGACCGTACCAAAGGGTGGTCTCGCCGTAACGGCGGCTGCGCTCGGGCGTGATGCCCTCCACCCAGGTGACCGGTCCGGAACGGCTGGACCGCTCCACCACCACGAGGGCGTCCGCGGCCAGCCAGCCGCCGTCGGCGAGCGCGGCCAGCATCGCGGTGATCTCCTCGTCGGGTACGGCGTACGGCGGGTCGGCGAAGACCACGTCGTACGGGTCACCGTCGGGGCCGGCCGCGAGCACGGTGGCGACCCGACCGGTGACCAGGCGGGCGGCCGGGGCGGCCCGCAGCGCGGCGACGTTCTCCCGGATCACCCGGGCGGCCCGGGGGTCGGACTCGACCAGCAGCACGTGCCGGGCGCCCCGGGACAGCGCCTCCAGCCCGACCGCGCCGGAGCCCGCGTAGAGGTCGGCGAAGCGGGCCCCGCCCAGGTCCACCTCCGCCTGCACCGCGCTGAACAGGGCCTCCCGGACCCGGTCGGAGGTGGGCCGGGTGCCGGCGCCGGGCGGCGCGGCGATGCGTCGGCCGCCGAGCGTCCCGGCCACGATCCGGGTCACCGTCTGCTCCTGCACATGGTGCTGACGCTACGCGACGGTCGGTCGGGGCGAACCACCGAACGATCACCGACGGCGACGGGCGGCTGTCGTGATCCACCCGACACGGAGAGTCCATCAATGATCTCGAATGGATAACATCATTGTTAATTGATCCCAGGGCCGTTCCCGATTCACGACTCATCGATAAAGTCGCCCGGCGTGCCGCGCTCCGCAACCGGCACGCAGCGCCGGGAGGGCGCCGGAACAGGTCTCGCCGGACGGCAGGTGGTGATCGTTCCGCCTCCCGGGGCCACCCCCCGACACCCCTCGTCAGGAGAAGGCGTGAACCGTCTCAAATCCCCGTACCGCCATGTCATGGCGGTGACCGCAAGCACCCTGATCGGCATCGCCGGCGCCCTGACCCTGGCCAGCCCGGCCAGCGCGCACCACAGCGTGGTCAAAGTCACCGCAGAGTGCGACACCGCCGCCGGCGAGTGGATCACGACCTGGACCGTCAACAGCTACGCCCCCGAAGGCGTGCACAACTACCGGTTCACCAAGGCCGACGCCGCCAGCGTGGTGAACGGGACAGCCACCCCGTTCACCATCGCCGGCATCGCGGTGAGCGAGAGCGGCGTCTACCCGCACCCGGTGTCGACGCCCGTGGTCGGCAAGGCCCGCCTCGCGGGCGACGCCACCGAGGCCTCGCTGACCGTGAAGGCGCAGTGGGACAACGAGTGGAACGAGAAGGACGACAGCAGCGCGTCCATCAAGTTCAGCGAGAGCTGCGACAAGGTGGCGACCCCGCCGCCGGCTGCCGCCAACCCCAAGGCCACCGTGACCGCCGACTGCGACGGCGACGTCGCGGTGACGCTGGAGAACGGCGCCGAGGCCACCAAGGACGCCGCGTTCACCGTCACCGGCACCGACGGCTTCAACAAGACCGCGACCGTCGCGGCCGGCAAGGACACCACGATCACCGTGCCGGCCCGCAACGCCGCCAAGATCACGGTAACCGAGGCCGGGCAGAAGGCGCCCATCTTCGACGCCAAGCCCGCCGAGGCCAAGGACTGCGTCGCGCCGGGTGAGCCGACCGGCAGCATCAAGATGACCTGCGACGCGCTGATCTTCCAGGTCGAGAACCCGAAGGACGGCAAGACCGTCACGGTCACGCTCACCCCGAACAAGGGCGACGCGCAGACGCTGGTCGTGAAGCCGGGCGAGACCAAGACCGCGACGTTCAAGGCCGTCGAGGGTCTGACCGTCACCCCCAGGGCGGACGGCCTGGACGACTCCTCGCCGATCGAATGGGAGAAGCCGGCGAAGTGCACCGGTCCCAGCCCGAGCGCGCCGCCCGCGGGCGGCGGCGCCGGCGGGCCGGCCCTGCCCAAGACCGGTGCGCCGGCCGGCCTGATCGCCGGTGGCGCGGCCGCGCTGCTGGCGGCCGGCGCGGTGCTCTTCGTGGTGGCGCGACGTCGTCGGGTCCGCTTCACCGCCTGATCCACCGCAACTGCCGAGGGCGCGTCGACCAGTCGGTCGGCGCGCCCTCGTGCTGTCCCCGTCCATGCGGTCGCCCGCCGCATCCGGGCTGGCCACCGCACTCGCCGAGCCGGCACCCAGATCGTCGACCACGGTGGCGGTTCCCGGCACCCGGGTACGGTCCGCGCTCACTACGAAGCTGATGTCGTCAACGAATCACGTGGACGGTGCGCGCCCTGAATCGTTGACGTCATCAGCTCCACAGGGAGCACCGTCCACATCGGTCCGCAACGCACGCCGCGCGGCCCCGCCGCCCGCTCGCGGGGCCGTCAGCCCTTCTCCAGGTACTCCGCGCGTTCCTCGTCGACCAGGGCGGCGACCGAGGCGGCCAGCGCCGGATGCCGGACCAGCTCCGGGTCCTCCTCGACCAGGGCGATCGCCTCGGCCCGGGCGTCCCGGATCAGGTCGGCGTCCCGCAGCAGCGAGAGCAGCCGCAGGTGGGAGCGGCGACCGGACTGGGTCGCGCCCAGCACGTCGCCCTCCCGGCGCTGCTCCAGGTCCAGCTCGGCGAGCTTGAAACCGTCCGTGGTGGAGGCGACCGCGTCCAGCCGTTCCCGGGCGGGCGAACCCTCCATCGCCTCCGTCACCAGCAGGCAGAGCCCGGCGGCGGAACCCCGGCCCACCCGCCCGCGCAGCTGGTGCAGCTGCGAGACGCCGAACCGGTCGGCGTCGAGCACGATCATCACGGTGGCGTTGGGCACGTCCACGCCCACCTCGACCACGGTGGTGGCGACCAGCACATCCAGGTCACCGGCGGCGAAGGACCGCATCACCGCGTCCTTCTCGTCGGCCGGGAGCTTCCCGTGCAGCACCCCGATCCGCAGCCCGTGCAGCGGCCCCTCGGCGAGCAGCGGAGCGACCTCCGTCACGGCCAGCGGCGGCCGCCGCCCGTTGTCGTCCTCCCGGGGCGGCTCCTCCTCCGAAGCGGGTCCCTCCCCGATCCGCGGGCACACCACGTACGCCTGGTGCCCGGCGGCGACCTCCTCGCGCAGCCGGCGCCACGCCCGGTCGAGGAACGCGGGCTTCTCGGCCGCCGGCACCACGTGCGAGGCGATCGGCGAACGGCCCTGCGGGAGCTGGGAGAGGGTGGAGATCTCCAGGTCGCCGTAGACGGTCATGGCGACCGTGCGCGGGATCGGGGTGGCCGTCATCACCAGCACGTGCGGCGGCTGGTCGGCCTTCGCGCGCAGCGCGTCCCGCTGCTCCACGCCGAACCGGTGCTGCTCGTCGACGACCACCAGGCCCAGGTCGGCGAAGTCGACCCCCTCGTAGAGCAGCGCGTGGGTGCCCAGCACGATGCCGGCCCGTCCCTCGGCCACCTCTGCCAGTGCCCGCCGCCGGGCCGCCGCGCCGAGCGAGCCGGTGACCAGTTCCACCCGGGTGGCGCCGTCGGCGGCGCCCAGCTCGCCGGCCCGGGCGAGCGGGCCGAGCAGGTCGAGCATGCCCCGGTAGTGCTGGGCGGCGAGCACCTCGGTCGGGGCGAGCAGGGCCGCCTGACCGCCGGCGTCGACCACCTGGAGCATGGCCCGCAGCGCCACCACCGTCTTGCCCGACCCGACCTCGCCCTGCAACAACCGGTGCATCGGGTGCGCGGTGGCCAGGTCGGCGGCGACCTCCGTGCCGACGGACCGCTGGCCGGGCGTCAGCTCGTACGGCAGGCGGGCGTCGAACGCGTCGAGCAGTCCGCCGTCCCGCGGCGGCCGGGACTTCGCCGGCCAGTCGGCCGCCCGGTGCTTGCGCTGCACCAGGGTGAGCTGCACCGCGAACGCCTCGTCCCACTTCAGCCGCCGGCGGGCCCGGTACAGCTCCTCCTTGCTGGAGGGCCGGTGGATCTCGCGCAGCGCCGTGTCGATGCCGATCAGGTTGCGGGCGGCCCGCACGGTCGCCGGCAGCGGGTCCTCCGGCGGGGTGAAGGTGTCCAGCACCACCCGGACGCAGCGGGCGATCACCCAGGTGGGCACCGCGGCGGCGGCCGGGTAGACCGGGATGAGCGCGCCGGCGAACTCCTCGACCTCCTCGTTGGCCGCCGCCTCGCCGTCGCCGCCCTCCCCGAGCAGCACGTACTCCGGGCCGTTGAGCTGCCGCTTGCCCCGGAACTCGGTGACCTTGCCGGCGAACAGGCCCCACCGGCCGGGGCGCAGCTCCCGCTCCCGCCACGCCTGGTTGCCGAAGAAGGTGAGGGTGAGCACCCCGCCGGAGCCGTCGCCGACGGTCACCTCCAGCAGGTTGCCCCGCCGCTGCCGCATCGGCCGCACCGCGGTGCGCTGCACCTGGGCCAGCACCGTCACCTGCTCGCCCACGTCCAGCGACCGGATGTCGGTGTGCTCGCCCCGCTCGTCGTACCGGCGGGGGAAGTGGTAGATCAGGTCGCCGGCGGTGTGCAGGTCCAGGTGGCTCGCCAGGGCCTTCGCGGTCTTCTCCCCGACCAGCTTCTTCAGCGGCGTGTCCATGGTGGCCGGCTCGCTCGTCATTCCACCCCCAGCAGCAGCGGATAGTGCGGCTGCCCGCCCTCGTACGCCTGGACCTCGACGAACGGCCAGGCCCGTGCCACGTGCTCGCGTACCCGGTCGGCCAGCCCGGCCGGGGCGTCCGCCCCGCACAGCAGGGTGACCAGCTCGCCACCGCCGCCGAGCATCCGGTCCACCACGGCGGTGCAGGTGTCGAGCAGGTCCGCCCCGATCAGGTGCACCTCCCCCTCGACGAGCGCCAGCACGTCGCCCGGCCGGCACGGCCCGGCCACGGTGAGCGCCTCCCGACTCGCGTGGCAGACCTCGGCGTACCGGCAGGCGCCGGCCGCCTCAGCCATGGCGATCACGTCGTCCTCGAACCGCCGGCCCGGATCCCGGACGGCGAGGGCCGCGAGGGCCTGCACCGGGGACCGGGTCGGCACCACGCTGACCTTGACGCCGAGTCGGTGGGCCTCCTTGGCGGCGGCGCTCGCCACCGACTGGGTGTTGGGGTCGTTGGGCAGCACCACCACCCGGGCGGCGCCGGTGGCCCGGATCGCGTCCAGCAGCTCGCCGGTGGACGGGTTGCCCGGCACCACGGTGGCGCCCTCGGCGCCGAACAGCTCGGCGATGCCGGCACCGGCCGCCACGACCACGGCCGCCCGGCCGTCCGGCCGCAGCATCGGCGGGGGCGGGGCCGGCGCCACCTGGTCGGCGAAGCGGGTCACCGAGATCCGGTGCGGCCGGCCGGCCACCACCCCCGCCTCGATCGCCCCACCCACGTCGTTGACGTGCACGTGCACGTTCCAGGTGCCGCCGCCGTCACCGCCGTCGCCGACGATCACCAGCGAGTCGCCCAGCGCGTCCAGCTCGGCGCGCAGCCGCGCGACCGCCTCCGCCCCGGCGTCGAGCAGGAACTGCACCTCGTACGCGTACTCCGGCGAGCCGGTCTCCCGGACGGCCGTGGCCGGCGGACGGACCGTGGGCGGCGCGGGCGCCGGCTGCTGCGGGCTCTCCCCGGTGATCACCTCGACCAGCGCGTCCAGCAGCACGCAGAGCCCGCGCCCGCCGGCGTCCACCACGCCGGCCTGGGCCAACGCCGGCAGCTGCTCGGTGGTCCGCGCCAGCGCCCGCGCCGCCCCGCCGGCCGCCGCCCGGGCCACCACCCGCAGGTCGTCGCTGTCCGCCTGCTCGGCGGCGCGCGCGGCGGCGGCGACCACGCTGAGCAGGGTGCCCTCGACCGGCCGGGCGACCGCCCCGTACGCGGCGGTGGCCGCGTCGGCCAGCGCGGCGGCGAGCTGGCGACCGCGGACCGTCGGCGCGGCGGCCAGCGCGTCGGCGAAGCCGCGCAGGATCTGCGACAGGATCACCCCGGAGTTGCCCCGGGCCCCGAGCAGCGCGCCCCGGGCCATCAGCCGCAGGGCGTGCCCGTGCGGGGTGTGCCCGTCCTCGGGGAGGGTGTCCAGGTCCATCGCCAGCGCCTGCTGGGCGGAGGTGAGGGTGAGCACCAGGTTGGTGCCCGTGTCGCCGTCCGGAACGGGGTAGACGTTGAGGTCGTCGATCTCACCCTGGTGCCGGCGCATGGCGGCCAGCCCGCTCGCGCACCAGCGGCGCACCGCGGCGGCGTCGAGGGTGTCCAGCACGGCGAGAAGCCTACTTGCGCGCACCGACACGCGCCGGGGTCGGCCGGCGTGTCCCCCGCCCGGCCGTCGCTCGTCGAAGCCCGCCCGACCCGAGTACGCTGGTCGGGCCCGAGTCGCCGCCGACCGGGCCGGTTGGGCGTACCGGCGGGTCATCGGGTAACCTGGCCAGGTTGCCCGGGCAGTGCCTGGCGGCGACCTCATGAACGTTTCAATCCCAGGAGTATCCCGTGGCTAGCGTGTGCGACGTCTGTGGCAAGGGACCGGGCTTCGGCCACAACGTGTCCCACTCGCACCGGCGGACCAACCGCCGCTGGAACCCGAACATCCAGTCGGTGCGGACCCCGGCCGGTGGCGGCAACACCAAGAAGCTGCAGGTCTGCACCTCGTGCATCAAGGCCGGCAAGGTCACCCGCGCCTGACGCGGTAGCCCCAAGCTTCCCGAAACACCCAGCACCGGCGGACCGTCACGGTCCGCCGGTTCTCGTGTCCGGGCACGGCCGGGCCGGCCGGGTGCGCGACGACCGGGGTCGTCGCGCACCCGCCGGACCCGAGTCAGAGGGTGCGGCCGAAGGAGAGGCAGCCGGGGGCGTCCTGGTAGAAGCCGAAGTTCGGGATCCGCTCGTAGCCGGCCGAGGTGTACATGGCGATCGCCTCGGGCTGCTTGTCGCCGCACTCCAGGATGATCCGTTTGCGGCCCTGCTCCCGGGCCGACCGCTCGACCGCGGCCAGCACCGCACGGGCCACGCCCCGCCCCCGGGCCGCCGGCGCGGTGTACATCCGCTTCAGCTCCGCCGCCTCTCCGTCGTCGCCGTGGCTGCGCCAGCCGCCGCAGCCCACCGGTTGTCCGCCGAGGTAGGCCACCAGGAAGGCGCCGGCCGGCGGCTCGAACTGCGCCGCGTCCACCGGGGTGTCGTCGCCGCTGCCGCCGTACCGCTCGCCGAGGTCGGCCAGGGCCGCTTTGATCAACGCCTGCGACTCGGGCGCGTCGAACCGCTGCACCCGGATCTCGATCTCACTCACGCCTGAAGGGTACGACCGCCGCCCGGCGCGCCCCGGGCCCACCGGCCCGGTTCGGTCGCAGATCACTCCGACCGGCGGAAGTGGTCCCAGCCGGCCGGCCCGGCGTACGGCACGCCGTCCACGGTCACCCCCGTCCCCTCGGTCACCCGCCCGATCGGCCGCCAGCCCGCCGGCAGCGCCACCGCCGGCGGGAAGGTCGCGGCCAGGGCGTGGTCGTCGCCCCCGCCGAGGATCCAGGAGTACGGGTCGACGCCGAGCGCCTGCGCCGCGTCCCGCATCTGCCGGGGCACCTCGAAGGCGTCCCGCCGCAGGTCGACGGCGACGCCGCTGGCCTTCGCCACGTGGCCCAGGTCGGCCAGCAGCCCGTCCGACACGTCGATCATGGCGGTGGCGCCGAGCCCGGCGGCCTCCGGACCGGCCGGATAGGGCACCTCGGGCCGCCGGAACGCCTCCACCAGCAGCCGGGGCGTCCGGAAACCGCGGGACAGCACGGTGTACCCGGCCGCCGCCCAGCCGGTCCGCCCGGCCAGGGCCACCACGTCACCGGGCCGCGCCCCGGAGCGGACCACGGGCGGCCGGCCCGCCAGGTCGCCGAGGGCGGTGACCGCGATGGTCAGCGTGGGACTGGCGGACATGTCCCCGCCGACCACGCTCGCGCCGACCAGGGCCGCCTCCGCGCCGAGCCCGTCGGCCAGTTCCTCCGCCCAGCTCGGGTCCAGATCCGCCGGCATGCAGAGGGCGACCAGCAGCGCGGTCGGGGTGGCGCCCATCGCCGCGATGTCGGCCAGGTTGGCCGCCGCCGCCCGGTGCCCCACGTCCCGCGCGCTCGACCAGTCCCGGCGGAAATGCCGCCCCTCGACCAGCACGTCCGTCGAGGCCACCACCCGCCGGTCCGGCGCCGCCACCACCGCCGCGTCGTCACCGGGGCCGAGCAGGCAGCTCTCCCCGTACGTCAACCGGGCGGTGACCCGGTCGATCAGTCCGAACTCCCCGACACCCGCGACCGTCATCTTGTCCCCTCGCCGCGCTCATTCATGCTCGTCACCCCGCCACGGCACGCCCCGCCCGGCAGCCGCGTGTGCTCGCTCACCGCGTCCAGCCGGCGACCGATAGGGATCAGGCCTGCTCCGTAAGGTAGTTTCACCCTTCGGGCCGCCCCAGGCGGCGACGGACGGAGGTCGAGTCGTGGTACAGGCGTACATCCTCATCCAGACCGAGGTCGGTCGGGCGCGTGACGTGGCCGGTCTGATCGCGGACCTTGCCGGCGTGGTACGGGTCGACGCCGTCACCGGGCCGTACGACGTGGTCGTCCTCACCGAGGCCAACACCGTCGACGAGCTCGGCAAACTCATCGTCAGCAAGGTGCAGATGGTGCCCGGCATCACCCGCACCCTCACGTGTTCGGTGGTGCGCCTGTAAGTGGACGAGATCACTGTGTCCCCCGCTCTCGAGAAGTCCCGCCCGGCCGACGAGACGCCGCGCCCGGACCGGACCACCCGCCGCGCCGCGCTGATGGCCACGCTGATCGCGCTGCCGGTGACCGTGGCGGTGGCCGGCTTCACCTTCGCGAAGCTCGCCCCGGACGAGCCGGCCGCCGCGCCGCGCCCGTCGGCGACCGCCGCGCGGCCGCAGTCCACCGCCCCGGTGGAACTGCCCGCCCCGACGCTGGCCGAGCGGCCCGCGACGGTCTGCCGCGCCCTGGTGTCGCAGCTGCCGGACCGGGTCCGCGACCTGACCCAGCGGCCGGTCACCGTCGGCCCGGAGCAGAATGTCGCGTACGGCGACCCGGCGCTCACCGTCGCCTGCGGCGGCACCCCGCCGATCGTCCAGCCCACCGACGAGGTGTGGTCGGTCGACAAGGTCTGCTGGCACGCCGTGCAGGAGGCCGACGCCACCGTGCTGACCACCGTCGACCGGGAGACCCCGGTCCGGGTCCGGGTGCCCCGGCAGTACGAGCAGCCGCTGCAGTGGGTCGGCCCGATCTCCGACGCCGTCGTCTCCGCGGTTCCCTCGGCGAAGTCCGCCCCCGCCGGCTGCACCGCCTGACCGGCGCCCCGCGGGCTTCCCCGCGGGACGGGTCCGGCGTGGTCGGGGTCAGCGGCCGGCGTGGCGGTGCAGGGCGCTACGGATGAGGCGGTTGACCAGCTTCGGGTACTCGAGGCCGCTGGCCGCCCACATCCTGGGGAACATCGACGTCGGGGTGAACCCGGGCATCGTGTTGATCTCGTTGAGGTAGACGTCCAGCTCCGGGGTGACGAAGAAGTCGACCCGGGCCAGGCCGGAGCAGTCCAGCGCGGTGAACGCCCGGGTGGCGTACTCCTGGACCTGCCGGGTGACCCGCTCGGGCAGGTTCGCCGGGACGTCGTACTCGCAGACCTCGTCGGCGAAGAGGTACTTCGCCTCGAAGTCGTACCACTCCCGGTCGCCGACCATCCGGACCTCGGCCAGCACGGACGCCTCGGGCGCGCCGCCGGCCTCGCCCTCCAGCACGCCGCACTCGATCTCCCGGCCGACGACCGCCCCCTCGACCAGCACCTTCGTGTCGATCTCCCGGGCGGTGGCGACCGCCGCGTCGAGCTGGGACCAGTCGTCGACCTTGGTGATGCCGAAGGACGAGCCGGCGCGGGACGGCTTGACGAAGACCGGCAGCCCCAGCCGCTCCTTGTCCGCCTCGCTCAGCGTCATCCCGTTGCGCAGCACCACGTACGGGCCGACCGGGATGCCCTCGGCGGCGCAGAGCTTCTTGGTGAACTCCTTGTCCATGGCGGCGGCGGAGGCGAAGACGTTCGCCCCGACGTACGGGATGTCGGCCATCTCCAGCATCCCCTGGATGGTGCCGTCCTCGCCGTACGCCCCGTGCAGCACGGGGAAGACCACGTCCACGTCGGCCAGCGCCCGCGGGCCCTCCGTCGGGTCGAGCACCATGAGGCCGCCCGCAGTCGGCTCGGCGCGCAGCACCAGGGCGGCGCCGGCGGCGGCGGTGATCTCCGGGAGCTTGCGCGCCTGGATCGAGAGCTCGCTCGGGTCGCCGCTGGTCAGCACCCACTGGCCCTGCCGGGTGATGCCGACCGGCACCACCTCGAACTCGTCCGGGTCGAGGGCGCCCAGGACGCTGCCGGCACTGACGCAGGAGATGCCGTGCTCGGGGCTGCGGCCGCCGAAGACGATCGCCACACGGGTCTTGCCTGGGGTGGTCACTCGAGGTCACCTCTTCGCTCGCGACTGCGGCTGGCCGTGCTCGCCGGTGGCGCTCACCCGATTGACCTTACTGTGCGTGGCGAGAACCCGAAGCCGATACCCGGGGACGTGGGTCGGGACAGCGCAACCAGTCAACGAGTCATATACGGGGAGTAATTGCCGTGCGGGTGAGCGGAGCCGACCCCACCTTCACTACGCTCCTCGTCCTATGAGCGCTGATCCCCTCATCGACAGCCTGCTGGCCGCCCTGGACGCCCGCCCGGACGACCTGCCCCTGCGCCTGCACCTGGCCGGGCTGCTGCTGGACTCCGGCCGGGGCGCGGAGGCGATCGCGCAGGTCGGGCAGGCGCTCGCCCGGGATCCGGGCAACGACCAGGCGCAGGCCCTGATGCAGCGGGCGCTGGGGGCGCCCGCACCGGAGGCGGCGGCGCCGGCCCGTCCGCCCGCGCCGCGCCCGGCCCCCGCCGGTCCGACGCCGCCCGGGGACGACCCGCTGGCCGCGTACGAGCAGGAGTTGGCCGACGTCGTGCCACCGCGCTTCGCCCGGGCGGGCGACGAGCCGGAACCGGTCGTCGGCGAGGCCGACCGGGTGTACGACGTGGAGTCCGCCACGGTCCGGCTGGCCGACGTGGGCGGCATGACGGCCGTGAAGGAACGCCTGGAGCTGGCCTTCCTCGGCCCGCTGCGCAACCCCGAGCTGCGCCGGATGTACGGCAAGAGCCTGCGCGGCGGGCTGATGCTCTACGGCCCGCCCGGGTGCGGCAAGACCTTCCTGGCCCGGGCGGTGGCCGGCGAGATGGGCGCGAAGTTCCTCTCCCTGTCCATCGTCGACGTGCTCGACATGTGGATCGGCAACTCGGAGCGGAACCTGCACGAGCTGTTCGAGGCGGCCCGGCGCAACGCGCCCTGCGTGCTCTTCCTCGACGAGGTCGACGCCCTGGGCCACAAGCGCTCCCAGGTCTCGTCGAGTTCCATGCGGACGCTGGGCAACCAGCTGCTGGCCGAACTGGACGGCATGGAGGGCAGCAACGAGGGGGTCTTCGTGCTGGCCGCCACGAACACCCCGTGGGACGTGGACCCGGCGCTGCGCCGGCCGGGCCGGCTGGACCGGGTGGTGCTGGTGCTGCCGCCGGACGCCGAGGCCCGGGCGGCGATCCTGGAGTACCACCTGCGGCAGCGGCCGATCGCGAACATCGACCTGCGCCGGGTGATCGCCGCGACCGAGGACTTCTCCGGCGCCGACCTGGCCCACCTCTGCGAGACCGCCGCCGAGTTCGCGATGGCCGACTCGGTACGCAGCGGCGAGGTCCGGATGATCGAGCAGCGGGACCTGGAGCGGGCGCTGAAGGAGGTCCGCCCGTCGACCCGGCCCTGGCTGTCGACCGCTCGCAACGTCGCCATGTTCGCCAACGAGGGTGGCGTCTACGACGACCTGGTGGCGTACCTGAAGCGGCGCAAGCTGCTCTGACGGCTCAGGCGACGCTCTCCCGGACGTACCCGCGGCGGCCCACCGCGATCACCTTCACCCGCTGCCGGCCGGCGCGCACCATGCCCAGGGCCATGAACGCGCCGGCGATCCGGTCGGCGGCCTCCCGGCTGCTGGCCCCGACCACCTGTCGGCGTCGTTCCGGGCTGGTCCGCTCGTTGCGGCCCGCCCCTTCCAGGGGCCGGACGTCGGTGAGGACCACGAGGAACCGGGTCATCGCCGACCACCACCGGCTGGGCGGACGGGTCCGGGCACCCGGGGGTGGCGTCGTCCGGTCAGCGTCATGCGGGTCCCTCCCCGTCGGTTGCGGATGAGGGGCACGCGGCGATCGGGTCGTGGGGGAGTAAAACCCGATCGCCGCGCGCCCCATCCCCTCCGGTCGCTCACCACCACCGTCGCCACGACAACCGGCGGTGAGGACGCCGTCACAGATTGACAGGTGGACACGCGTGAATGCAACTCTCATCGGCTTTCTCTCACGCGCACCCTCCCGTTGATGTGCGACCATCGATGCATGGCTCCGAAGACCGCACGGGCCCGACGGCTCGGCATCGCCCTACGCACCCACCGGGAGGCCGCCGGCCTGACCCTCGAGGCCGCGGCCGACGAGATCAACAGCACCCGGAGCACCCTGTCCCGCTACGAGAACGCGCAGACGCTGGTCAGCCCGGCCACCGTCCGCGCCCTGCTCACCCTCTACCGGGTCGGCGCCGACGAGGTGGCCGCGGCGGTGCAGCTCGCCAAGGACGCCCGTAAGCCCGGCTGGTGGGTCTCCTACTCGTACCTGCTGGACCGCCGGACCATCGACTTCATCGCCCTGGAGGCGGAGGCCACCGGAATCGCCAACTTCGAGCCCTCGGTGGTGCCGGGCCTGTTGCAGACCGCCGACTACATCCGCGGGGTGATGCGCGGCGGTCCGCACACCCTCAGCGACGAGCAGGTGGAGCAGCGGGTCCACCTGCGACTCGACCGGCAGCAGCGGCTCACCGCCGACACCCCGCCGATCCTCGACGCGATCATCGACGAGGGCGCGCTGCTGCGCCCGGTGGGCGACCGGGCCGTCATGGAGGGCCAGCTACGGCACCTGCTGAAGATGGCGGAGCTGCCCAACATCACCGTGCAGGTGATCCCCCTGGCGGCCGGCTACCACCGGGGCACCCGGGGTTCGCTGCACATCCTGGAGTTCGCCGACCCCGAGGATCCGATCATCGCCTCGGTGGAGACGGTGGCCGGGCAGATGGTCCTCGACCGGCCGGGTGACCTGCGGACCTGCACCAAGATCATGGAACATCTCCGGACCGTGGCGCTGAGTCCGGCGGACAGCCGGGACCAGCTGGTCCAACTCCTCAAGGGAAGGTAGAACCGATGCGATCCACGAACAGCCTCCACTGGCGCAAGAGCAGCCACAGCGGCGACGAGGGCGCCTGCGTCGAGATGGCCGTCCTCCCGGCGGCCGTGGCCGTCCGCGACTCCAAGGACCCCACCGGTCCGACGCTGGTCTTCTCCCCGGCCGCCTGGGCGGCCTTCACCGGGGCGCCGCCCCGCGACTGACGCCGCCCGGCCCCCGCGCGTAGAGCTCAGGTCCGGCCGCGACGGTGGTCAGCCGGCGACCACCGGGCCGGCCGCCGGCGACCCCGCAAGCAGGGTCTCCAGCGCCGCGATGGCCACCCCGCGGGCCCCCGCCATGTCCCGGTCCGGCACCAGCTCGAAGGTGGCGACGGCGGCCTGCTCGGCGCGGAGCACGGTGTGCTCCGCGACCGTGGCGAGGAACCAGTCGCGGAACTCCGGCGCCGCCTCCACCACCCCACCCCCGATGAAGTACGCGTGCGGGTCGGTGAAGTTGGCCGCGATCGTGAAGAGCCGGCCCAGCGCCATCGCCTGCTGGGTGAAGACCGCCCGGGCCAGCGCGTCGCCGCGCTCGCCGTACCCGCGGACGAGCTTCGCGGCTCGGCCCGGCTCCTCGGCCGCCAGCGGATGCCCGGGGTACCGGCCCAGCCAGTACGGCAGCAGGTTCCGCTCGATCGCGGTCAGCGACGCGACGCTCTCGGTCTCCGCGACGAAGCCGCAGGCGCAGATCGGCACCGGCTGACCGGGCCCCAGCACCCCGTCCAGCGGGATGTGTGCACGTGCCCGAACTCCGTTGCCTTTCACTGAGCGTTGGATGGCTCGTGATTGGCAGCCGTCCGTTGCCGGGCGGCGTTGGCCGCAGGCGGCCTTGACGCTTCGACGCCGGCTGCCCGGCCCGCGGGTGCGGGGCTTACGGGTCTTACACAGGCTCCACGTCCTGTTTTAGCGTCGCCCGGCAACTCCAGGTCGACGTGCCGCACGAGGGCGGCTAGATTGCGTGCGGCGTTGACGTCCCGGTCCAGGACCAGGCCGCAGGCATTGCAGTGGAACGTGCGCTCGGACAGCGACAGTTTGGGTTTCACCGTCTGGCATTCCGAGCAGGTCTTCGAGCTGGGGTACCACCGGTCGGCGACGTGCAGGACGCTGCCGTACCAGCCGGTCTTGTATCGCAACTGCCGGCGCAGGGTGGCCGGGGCGGCGTCGGACAACGCCCGGGCCAGCCTGCGGTTGCGTTTCATGCCGGCCACGTGCAGGTCCTCCACCGCGATGGTGTCGTACTGCTGGGCCAGGCGGGTGGTGAGCTGGTGCCAGGCGTCGGCGCGGACCGCGGCGACGGCGGCGTGCAGCCGGGCGGCCTGCGTCTGGGCGCGGATCCACCGGTTCGACGGGGTGCGCTTGCGGTTCGTGGCTGGGTCGTACGGCCCGATCCGGCGGCTGACCCGCCGCTGGACCTTGCCGAACCGTTTCAGGGCCGCGGTGAACGGGGCCGGGTTGTCGACCATCTCGCCGGTGGACAGCACCGCGAGGTATCTGACCCCGGCGTCGACCCCGATGACCCGGCCCCGCCGGGGGACGTGCGCCGGGCGTCCGCCGGCCCGCTTCACCGCGACCTGGAACGCGCAGAACCAGCGCCCGGCGGTCTCGGTGACGGTCGCGGACAGGATTCTCGCGGTGCCCGACTCGACCCGGCGGGCCAGCTTACGGGTCGACTCGTGGGTGCGGATCCGGCCCAGCCGGGGCAGCACCACATGCCGCCGGTCGGCGTCGACCCGGATCGCCCCGGTGGTGAACCGCACCGACCGGCCCGCTGCCTTGCCCTTGAACCGGGGCCAACCCATCTTGCGGCCCCTACGCCTGCCGGCGCGGGACGCCGCCCAGTTCGCCAGCGCCCGGGCCAGGCCGTCAAGGCCGGTGTTGAACGCCTCCTTCGAACATTCCCGCCACCACGGCGCCACCCACTGCTTGATGTGGTTCCAGGTGCGCCGCAGGTCCGGCAGCGACCAGCCCTGCCACGGCGTCAGGTCCGCCTCGGCAACCCCGTAGGACGCCTCCGCCCGGCGTTGGGCATTCACCGCCGCGAGCCGGCCGAGCATGTGGTTGAAGACGAACCGGGCCGCCCCGGCGTGCCGACGCAGGCTCTGCTCGTCGGCCGGGTCCAGAGCGAACTTGTACGCCTGCACCGTCCAACCCGCAGGGGCCTCATACCGCCTCACGCGGTGTCACCCGCGGTCGCGGCGGCCACCGCCCGCTCGGCCCGGGACGCCGCCGCCCGGCGCCCGTACAACCGGGCGCACAGCGAGGTCAGGATCTCCGTCACGTCACTGACCAGGTCGTCGTCCACCCCGGCCGGATCGACCACCAGCAACCGACGCCCCTGCGCAGCCAACGCGGCCTCCACGTACTCGCCACCGAAACGAGCGAACCGGTCCCGGTGCTCCACCACGATCGTGGTCACCGCCGGATCGCGCAGCAACGCCAGGAGCTTCTCACCGCCGCCGTCCAACGCCGAGGCGACCTCAGTCACGACCCGCGCCACCGCAAGGCCCTGCCCGGTGGCCCACCCAGTGACCCGGGCGACCTGCCGGTCCAAGTCAACGCGTCGGTCCGCCGAGGACACCCGGGCATACACCACCACAGTCTCGGCCCGGGCCAGGCCGGCGGGCTGCTCCACCAGGATCAGACCACCGACCCGGCGAGCGGGCACCGGCAGCTTGCCCTCCCGAAACCAGCGATACGCCGTTACCGGATGGACCCCTTCCCGCTTCGCCCACTCCTTCAAGTTCACCGCTGCACACTATCGCACACTGCCAAGGCAACTATTGGAACCCCGCCATCCCGGCGGCCCCGGAGACGACCCGCCCGCTCTCCACCACCCCACCGCCGAGCCCGGTGCCGACGATGGCGGCGACCGAGGAGCAGCGCAGCGCGTCCGCCCCGAAGTACACGTCGCGGGCGTAGAGGGCGGCCGCGCTGCCGTCGTTGTGGTAGATCACCGGGAGGCCGAGCCGGCGCTCCAACGCGCCGCGCAAGTCGTATCCCTGTCAGGCGGGCTGGGAGAAGTTGGTCGAGCCGCGCAAGGAGATCACCCCGGTGGCGCTCGCCGGACCCGGGGTGTCCAGGCCGACGGCGCGGACCAGCTCGCGGGGCACGCCGGTCAGCGCCAGCACCCCGTCCAGCGCCCGGGCCAACGCCTCGATCGCCGCCTCGGGGCCGGCCTGCACCTGACTCCGGATCTCCACCAGACCGTCCACCAGGAACCGGCCGTCGACGCTCAGGACCGTCGCCTTGTTGCTGGTCCCCGCCGTTGTCGAGACCCACCACCACCGGCAGACCCGCGCTGCCCACCCCGCCACCGCCCCCCGCC
>NZ_QGKS01000181.1 GCF_003172935.1 Micromonospora sicca
GCCTACGTAAGACCCGTAAGACCTGCACCCGCAGGCGGGGCAGCGGGCCGTGAAGCGTCTAGACCGGTTCATCCGGTCAACGTCGCCCGGCAACGGACGACTGCCAATCATGAGTCACGTTTGCTCACTGAAAGGTAACGGCAGCGCCAGCGCCAACCCGGTCAGCTGCAGCGGGGCGTCCAGAGATTCGCGCATCAGGATCGGCAACTGGGACAGCAGCATGATGCGTCCACTGGAGAACAGCACCATGACGACCGCGAGGATCAGCAGTAGCCGCCGACCACCGGCCGTCCGCGTCCGGACATCGCCCGCGTCGTCGACGTTCTCAACCGTGGCCGGGCGCCCTGTCGCGGCCGCGACCGTGTCGCCCCTTCCCAGCAGGTACCACGACAGCGCCAGACAGCCGAGGCAGGCGACCGCCACGACCCGGAAGAGCGGACGCGCCCCGAGATAGGCCAGACCGAGACCTCCGATGCCGAATCCGGTGAACGAACCGATCGACAGCACGATGCGCATCGTGGCGATCACCGCCGTGGAAGTGGCGGTGTCGTCCCGGCTCTCCACGAGGTCCCGGCTGTGGGCCATCAGCTGCGTGTTGGGGACGCCGACCGCGCAGAAGAAGACGATCCCGACGGCGAGCATCGCCGGGTACGACCGCACGCTCGCCAGGACCGCGTAGCCGGCGGCCAGCCACGCGAAACCGGCCGGAACGATCACGCGCCGGACGCGGCCCCGGTCGGAGAAGTGGCCCGTCGTGAGCAGCACGGCCATGCCGGCCAGCGCGATGACGACGAAGTTGACCGTGACTTCGGTGTTCGAGGCGCCCAACTCGTCCCGCGCGAACAACGACAGCGCACCGAGTGCCGTGAACGACGCCGTCGAGCTGGCCAGCATCAGCGCCATCAGCGGCCGGTACGGCGCTACACCACGCCACGCAACCCCCAGCCGACGTTCACCGGGGGCGTCCGGTCGAGCGTCCGTCCGCGCCACCACCAACACCTCCCCTCGGTGTGTGCCGGCGGCCAGAGCTTGGCCGACGGCATGTAGATGGTCATCCGACGGCCAGCCCGACATGGTCGGCAAGGAAACCCAGCGCGAACGGAGCAGCGAGGACGAGTATCCCGCCGAGCAACTGGGTGAGCGCGTTGGCCGCCGGGGTGAGTGGCCAGGCGGGCTCACCGGTCACGCGAAATCCGCAGGTTCTGCGGTCGGTATGGCGGCGAACTGGCGATCAGCGCTCGTGACGAGGGCGTGCGACTCAGCGATGCGCGGCACAGGGACCTGGCGGCTTTGACAACGCCTGATCGCCTATTGACGCGGAACGACGGACAGTCGGAGACCGTCTTGTGTCTCCTCCACTCGTACCCGTTCCCCCTGGACGTGATCGGGCAGCAACGCGTCGTACAGTTCGGCGTTGCTGATCTCCACAGTGCCGCCGGCGCGGTTGATGAGGACGTTGAGGACGGCGCGTAGGTTGACGTCACTGAGGTACTGCATGTCATTCATCTCCGTGCTGTTCATTTGTGGGGGTGGGTGCCGCTCTGCTTGCCCCGCCGGGTGGGATGCCGAACCTCCGGCCCGCCGTACCTCGTCGGCCGCTCGACTTTCAGCTGGACCGGCCCTGGACCATCGCCTCGACGAGCGGGGCGAGGGGTACGGTGGCGAAGCCGACCCGGGCGTCGCTGGCGCCGTACGGCAGCCAGAGCAGGTCGCCGTGGAGCAGCGCTCCGCAGGAGTAGACGACGTTGGGTACGTAACCCTCGCGCTCGGTGTCGTCGGGGGCCAGTAGCGCCCCGGGCAGCTCGGCGATCACCCGCTCCGGTCGGTGCAGGTCGAGCAGCAGGGCTCCGATGGCGTAGCGGCGCATCGGGCCGACGCCGTGGGTGAGCACGAGCCAGCCCGCGTCGGTCTCGATGGGCGACCCGCAGTTGCCGACCTGGATCAACTCCCAGCTGCGGCGCGGTCCGTGCAGCGGCACCGGGGCCCGCCAGGTGTTGTCGTCGGCCAGGGCGGTCAGGCCGATGGTTTCACCGTCGGAGCGGCAGAGTGCGAGGTGCCGGCCGCCCACGGCCCGGGGGAAGAGCGCGATGCCCTTGTTCCGGGTGCCCGGTCCGCGCATCGGGTCGATCCGGAAGTGACGCAGATCGTCGCTGGTCAGCGCGCGGGGGGCGATCCGTTGACCGTCGTAGGCCGTGTACGTCGCCCGGTAGGTCGGGGTGCCGGCGTCGTCGACGTACCTGACGAACCGGGCGTCCTCCATGCCGTTGCTCTCCGCCGCCGTGGCCGGCCAGAGCACCCGCTCATGCAGGAGGGTGTCGGCCGGGAATTCGACGGCATAGCTGGCCGCAGAGGTCCGGCGCAGCTGCTCCAGCGTGTCCGGCGTGGTGTGGCGGTAGAGCAGATCGGGCGGCAGGTCGCCGAGCGCCCGTTCGAATTCGGCCTCGTCGTAGTGTTCCGGCAGGGTGGCCAGCACGGTGGCGGAGACCTCGTTGTCCCAGCCCTCCTCGCGCAGCCCGGCGGCGAGCAGGTCCCGTCGGTGCTGGACGTGACCGGGGCGGCCGGTCACCAGCGGCCCCGGCCGCCCCTGCACGGCGAGGTGGCTCCCGGGCCCCAGCACCGCGCTGGCGAACCCGATGGAGGAGAGGTGACCCTCACCGATCTGGCGCAGGCTGACCGCCACCCGTAGCTGCCCGGGTCGCAGCGCGGACTGGTCGGGGTGGGCCACCATGGACGGATTGCACAGCGCCGCGGCCTCGACGGCGAACTCGTGACTGAAGTAGGCACCTACCAGCAGCCGGGCGGTGGGGGAGAGCTGCCGGGTGCGGGTGACTCGGTGCCGGACGAGCTCGTAGTGGTGCTGGAAGGTGCCTTCCAGGTCGCGGTGCCGGTCGCCGAAGTCGTGCAGGGTCCGTCGGAGCAGCAGCTCCGTCTCGTCCGGGTCGAGGTCCGCGATCCGGTCGACGAGGTCGTGCGCGCGGGTGTGCGCCACCGCGGCGTCCTCACCCGGGACGAAGAGCTTGATGATGACCCGGCGGGGGTCGGGGGCGAGGGTGAGCCGCTGGCGGGTGGCCGGGGTTCCGGTCACGACCACCGCCGGGCGTGCTGCAGGGTGGAGATCAGCGCCAGGGTCGACTCCGCGCCCTGGTTGAAGTTGGGGCCGTGCGGGGTCAGCCCGTCGTAGCCGCCGCCGGTCGCCGGGTCCCACATGGCCATGCCTAGGTCGTTGTCCCCGAGGAACCACCCGACGGCCCGCCCGAGGCCGATCTCCCAGGCCGGGTCACCGGTCACCGCGGCGGCGGTGGCGCAGGCGTCGGCGAGGGCGGCGACCTCGATGGGCTGCTGGTCGTGGCGCAGCCGAGGGCTGTCGCGTTCCCAGCCTTCAGCGGGTACGACCGAGAGCCGTCCGTCGCGGAGCTGGACCTCGCACAGCCAGGTCAGCATCCGCAGCCCGGCAGCGAGCAGCGGCGCGTCCCCGCTCAGTTGGCCGGCGGCGATGACGACCTCCGCGAGGGCCGCGCTGGCGTAGCTGAGCCGCTGCCGCGGCCACGGCCAACGCGGATCGGGGTCGGCGGGGCCGACGGCGCGGGCGGCGTCGGCCAGCAGCGCCGCCGCGGCGGCGTGTCCGGGATGGCGACGCAGCACCTCGGCGGCGCCCAGCCCGGCGAAGGCCATCGCGTGCGGCGCGGCCGACCGCCGGACGGCGCCGCAGCTGAAGGCGACGAGGGCCTCCTCGCGGATCCAGGCGGCCGGGTGGCGGGCGGCGGCCGTCCCCAGCCCCCACAGGGCCCGGCCCCACCAGTCACCGAGACCGGGCTGGTCGGCCCACTGTCGGTCGTGGCCAAGGCGGTTGTGGAAGGCGCCGCGGCCGTCCTGGGCGTGGGTCAGGAAGGCCAGGTAGCACTCGGCCAGCCCGAGCACCTGCGCCGACGGCTCCGGCTCCCGGCTGGCGACCAGCAGACCCCGGGCGACGTCGTCGGTGCAGTAGCCGTGTTCCCGGCGGACGATGGCGTGCCGGGCGTGTTCGAAGAGGCCGGTGTCGTCGCTGAGCCGGGCCAGGTGCGTGAAGCTCGGAGCGGGTACCGCCAGCTCCGCGGTGCGGCAGCGGTCGTCGCGGGGCCGGTCGCGCGTCGCGGTCACGCCGGCACCGGGGCGACCGCGGGTGACCGACCGGCGAGGAGCCGGCCGGCGAGCGCGTCGTACCGCGCCGCCACCGCCGGCCAACGCAGCTCCGCGGCGATCGGCCGGGTCCGTCCGGCGAGGCCGGCGGCCAGGCCCGGCTCGGTCAGGATCCGCCGGATCGCGGCCGCCAGCGCGGTCGGGTCCTGATGGGGTACGACCAACCCGGGGCCGCCGGTGAGCAGCTCGACGGCGTGCGGGAAGGGCGTGGCGATCACGGGGACGCCGGCGGCCACCGCTTCGATCAGCACGCCGGACGTCACCTGTTCCCGTGAGTCGTAGGGCAGCACGACCACGTCGGCGGAGCGGACCAGGGCGCCGAGGGCGGCCGGGTCGAGGTACGCGGCCTGGTAGTCCACGGCGTGCGCGACGCCGAGTTCGGCGCCGAGGCGGTGCAGGCCGATCCGGTATGCCTCGCCCTGGTGCTCGATCACCTTCGGATGGGTCCGGCCGGCGACGGTGTACGTGGGGGTCGGGTCGAGGTCCTGCAACCAGGCCAGCGCCCGCAGCGCCCACTCGATGCCCTTACCGGGACCGAGTAGTCCCCAGGTGAGCAGGTGCGGGCGGGTACGCCTCGGCGTGGGTGCGCCGACGTGGTCGGCGGCGCCGTGCGGGATGACTGAAACCTTCGCCGGGTCCACCGCGTAGCCGACGATCAGCCGGTCGTGGGCGGTGTCAGTCATCGTGACGACCGCGCCGGCCACGGCCACGATCTGTTCCAGCAGCGTCTTCTGCCGGGCCGAGGGCTGACGGAGCACGGTGTGCAGGACCACGATGCTCGGTACGTTGAGCCGGCGCAGCATCGGCAGGACATCCTCGCCGTCGATCCCGGGGTAGATGCCGTACTCGTGCTGCACGACGGCCACGTCGAAGGCGTTGAGAGCGGTGGCGGCCCCCCGCCAGCCGGCCGCGTTCCGCGCCGACCAGGTGTGTACGACGCCGGGTTCGGGGCGCTGGTCGTCGCCGGGGGCGGTGACCCGAACGACGCCGCCGGGCGGGCCGCCGAGGGTGAGGTGGGCGGCGAGGGCGGAGTTGAAGGTGGCCAGTCCGCACCGGGTCGGTGGGTGGGTGCTCAGGAAGCCGTAGCTGACGGGCATAGGGTGCCGTGCCTTCCGGTTGTCGGCCGCCACCGGGGGGACGGGGCGGGCCTCACGAGGTAACGGCGCACGTCGGCCAGCGTGAATGGCCGGCGGAACGGGTTTCGGGGCGGCCGCCGCGTCAGCGGGAGGTGGGGCCGGCAGCGAACCTGGATCGGACGGGGCCGGATTCACGGGGAATCGTCGGCCCCTGGACAGTATCAGCGTTCCCGCCGACCGATGTCGTCGTAGACGGCCAGGTAGTCGGTGACCATCCGGTCGGCGCCGAAGCGTTGCCGAGCCCGCGCCCGGCAGCCCACCCGGTCGATCGACGCGACCCGGCCGACGGCCTCGACGGCCTGCTCGACGGTCTGTACGAGCAGCCCCGTCACCCCTTCGTCGACCACCTCGGACATCGACCCCCGCGCGTACGCCACGACCGGCGTCCCGCAGGCCATCGACTCCACCACGGACAGGCCGAACGGTTCGTCGAAGGCGATGGGGTGCAGCAGCGCGGAGCTGCCGCCCAGGATCTCCCCGCGCCGGCGTGGGCCCACGGCGCCGTGGAAGGTGACCCTCTCGCCATCGATGTGCGGGGCAATCTGCTCGCTGAAGTAGCGCTCGTCCTGCACGATGCCGCAGATGCTCAGCGGCCGGCCGGCCCGCCGGGCGATCTCGATGGCGGTATGGGTGCCCTTGTCGGGGTGGATCCGGCCGAAGACCACCAGCCCGGGGCCGGGGTCCGGGGTGAACGGCAACCCGTCCAGGTCGACCCCGTGGTGCACCGTGGCGAGGTACTCGAGCCCCGAGATCCGGTCGGCGTCGGAGATGGAGACGTAGGACGATTGGCTCTTCTCGTACGCCGGCAGGATCCCCGCCCCGGAGAAGCCGTGCACAGTGGTCAGCAGCGGGGCGTGGCAGTGCTCGGCGAAGGCCAGCGGCAACCAGTCCAGGTGGCTGTGCACGAGGTCGAACTCGGCAGACCGGGCCAGCGCGTGGGAGACGTGCAGCGCCTCCCAGACCCGCCCGTCCATGCTCTGATCCTCGGCGTACCCGCGTGGGCACACCCCGTCGAGAGTGGCGGAGGTGATCGAGTCCAACGTGGCGAAGAGCGTCACCTGTACGCCCCGCGCGGCGAGCCCATCCGCGAGCAGACCGGTCACCTGTTCCCAGGGGCCGTAGTGGCGCGGCGGGGTCCGCCATGCCACTGGCCCGAGCAGGGCCACTCTCACCGGGCGGTCGGCTCGGCGAGGTCGGTCGGATCGAGATGCAGGGTCGCGAGCAGCCCGGCGTGTCGGGCCGTGTCGACCTGGTCCGGCAGCTCCCGTTCGACCCAGTCGGCCCTGGTGTGCTGACCGCGCCGACGCAGTGCGGAGATGATGGTGTGCCGGGCGATTGTCACGGGCTGCCCCTCGGTGGGAACGTCGTCGGTCCTTCGCTGCCTCGGCCCGGGTGCTGTCGGCGCGAGCACCGGTTCCACCGGCGCGAACTTCCCGGCCGTTCTGACGTCGGCTCTGCGGGAAGCGACGGTGGCGCGGGCGTCGGGGGCGGTGCGGAGACTGCCGCCCTCCGTCTCCCAGGTACGCCTGCCCGCGCTGTCGACCCCCGCGTCGGACAGCTTGCCCGCGGCGGCGAGCAGCTGCGGAGCATGGACCAGGTTGCCGGCGGTGGCGGCGAGCGCCATCGCTGCCTCGGCCAGGTCGCCTGCGGTTTCCGGCGGGACGACCAGCAGGTCCACCCGGTCGTTGTTGAGGCAGATCGCGGTCAGCAGGCCGGCAGGCTGACTGGTGAAGTAGCCCAGTCGCAGAATCCTGCCGCCGACGGCAAGGCGGCGCGGACTGCCGTCCCAGATCCCGGCGTTGAGGACCAGCCGGATGATCGGCCCGCGCAACAGGTCGATGGCGAGGACGAGGCCGGGCAGCTCCGCGAGCGGGTCGGTCGAGCGGGGCCACCAGCCGCCGTCGAGCAGCGTCCGCGGGGACCGCGTCGGTTCGATCCGTAGGCGTGGCGTCGATGGCGGCGATGGGGGAGCGAGGGGGTCGGTACGTGGCATCATGTCGGATCCTTATCGCCGTGACCGCGGCGTGGCGGTGGGTCGTGCGCCGGAATCGCGCAATGAGCCGGGCGGGATACCAGTTCGCCGACCCCACCCGGGGCCGGGCCGTTGCTCAGCTCACCCTCTGAGGTGGAGCCGGTGCAGCTGGGCGATGCGGACGGTGCCGACCATCATGGCGACGAACGCGAGCGTCGCGGCGCAGACTGCCGATCCGGGCCGCGCCGGCGAGGGTCAACGGCGCCCGGGGCGGCGGGAGGCGGCTCGGTCCCGATGCTCCGACGACGGGAGGTCGGTCGGTCGGGCGGGCCGCTGCAGATCGGGTGCGGTCGGGTACGGACATGGCATCCCTCGGGCGGAGCCGGCGTGGCGGGCACCTCGAAGTGGGATGTCGTCGATTCCGGGATAGCCCCAGCCTACGCCTGTCCGGACCGGGTTGCTCCGCGTCGCGCGCGCCAAGGGGCCGAGGCTCACCCGAGCGATCCGGACCCGCGCGCTGTCAGGGCCGGCCTCAGATCCAGGTGGCCGGTGGCACGCGCCGTGGTCGAGGTCGGAGGGCGATGAGTCCGATCATCGGGCGAAATGACCCCGGGTCAGGCGCCGTCAGTCACTATGCGGTCGATGTGTCCGGAGGCCAATTGGTCCTCCTTCTGTGGCATTCCCCCTCAGCGGGGGGATGGCCGGCCGGTCATCCGCCCTGCGAGCTGCCGCAGCTTCTGCTGGGTGCTCGGCTTCGCCGCCTGGCGTCGCCCGCTCTGCATCAGCTTGCGCGCCTGCGGGCTGTTCAGAAGTCCCTTGATGCGTTGCGTAACCGATGTCATCACGTCTCCCTCTGCTCGCCGGCGTCCGCGCCGCCGCCTTCGGTCGTCTCCAGTCTGGGCGATCGCCGGCCGACCGGTGGCCGGATCAGCTGATCGACGATGTCGTGCCCGGGTTCGGCGGTCCCGGTGCATGCCTCCGGCAGGGGCCGGGTAAGCGGGCTGCCCGTCGTTCTAGTCGGAAGTTCTTTGAGGGGAGATCGGATGACGACCCAGAGTGGCTCCGGTTCGCCGCCCAATGCGAGTGGCAAGCCGCAACAGGCTCGGGAGCAGGCCACGAAGGTTGGCCATGAGGCGGCACAGGCTGGCGGTCAGATGGCACGGCAGGCCGCCGGGCAGGGCAAGCAGGTCGCGAGCGAGACCAGCCGGCAGGCGCGAAACCTGGTAGGGGAGGCGTCCGAACAGTTCCGGCAGCAGGCGGAAACACAGCAGAAGCGCGCGGCTGACGGCCTTCGTTCGCTCGGCGCGGAACTGCAGTCGATGGCCAGCAGGAGCGAGCAGGACGGGGTGGCCAGCGAGGTGGTACGCCGCGCCTCGGGTACGGCCGAGCAGGCCGCCGGTTGGCTGGAGGCGCGTGAACCGGGCGAACTGGTCAACGAGGTACGCGACTACGCACGCCGGCACCCTGGCACATTCCTCGCCGGCGCCGTCGTGGCCGGGCTGCTGGTGGGTCGGCTGACCCGCAACGTCGCCGCTGGCGGCCACGAGGAGGGCGGCCAGGGGGAGGGCCAACCAACCGGTCAGGGCTCTCAGCGTGCTGGCATGCCGCCCGAGGTGTCGCCGGATTCTGGGCAGACCATCAGCGAAGCAGTGGGCACGGCCCACGTACAGCGCAGGGAGGTGGCCCCGTGAGCGACTCGAGGCCGCACAGTGCCAGCGCCACCGCCGAGCGGTCCCAGGCCTCGATCGGTGATCTGCTCGGCGAGGTCACCCGGGACATCTCCACGCTGGTGCGACAGGAGGTGCAACTGGCGAAGGCGGAGGTTCGCCAGGAGGCGAAGACGGCGGGCATGGTCGCGGGGATGTTCGGTGCGGCGGCGATCGCCGGCCTGCTGACCCTGTTCTTCCTGTCGTGCGCGTTGTGGTGGGGCCTGTCCAACGTCATGGACCAGGGCTGGGCCGCCCTGATCGTCGGCGCGATATGGGCGGTGATCGGAGCCGTTCTCGTCGCGCGAGCGCGCAAGCAGATGCGGCAGTTGCGGCCGCTACCACGGACGCAACAGACCGCCCGGGAAATTCCGAACGCCCTTCGCGGCCGCTGAACCGCAGGAGAGGAGACGTGATGTCGAACGATCCCGAACAGATTCGCCAGGAGATCGAAACGGCCAGGGTCGAGCTGAGCACGGACGTGGACGCGCTGGCCTACAAGGCCAACCCGCGACGGATCGCGACCGAACGGGTCGACCGCGCTCGCGGCCGCTTCGGCCAGATCAAGGACAAGGTGATGGGCACCGCCACGAAGGCTCGTCACGACGGCGGCCACCCGGCCTCGGAGGCCCGTCAACGCCTGTCCGGCACCGCCCACCAGACATCCGGCGCTGTTTCCGGTGCCGCTGACCGGGCATCCCATGCCGCCTCGTCCGTCACCCACCAGGCTCAGGCGGTGCCGCAGATGACACGGGAGCGGGCCGAGGGCAACCCACTCGCCGCCGGCTTGGTCGCCTTCGGCGTCGGGCTGCTCGCCTCGTCACTAATCCCACCGAGCCAACGTGAACAGCAAGTCGCCCAGCAGGCGAGACAGAAGGCGATGCAGCACTCCGGTCAGGTAAAGCAACAGGCCACCCAGATGGCTCACCAGGTACAGGACAACCTCCGGCAGCCAGCACAACAAGCCGCGCAATCAGTGAAGTCGACAGCAGGCGAGAGCGCATCCGCGCTACGCCACCAGGGCACGGCTGCCGCCCAGCAGGTCCAGGGCCAGGCACGCGAGAGCCGAGACGATCTACGCCGCTGAGGAAATTGGCCAGGGTTCCGTAAACCCAGCGGCGACCCGCGTTGTCGGCGGGTCGCCGTCCATCGTCGGCGGCGTGTCGCGACGAGACCAGCGGGCTGACCGTGGCTCAGGTGGAGCCGGCGTCGTGATCTGGCTGACCAGACCCGACCTCGTGCAGGTGCTCCAGCGCTTGGGCCCAGGAACGCATCAGGGTGGTTTCGTGGTAGGTGATGCCGTGTTCGGCGCAGAACCGGCGGACCAGTGGTCGAGCGCGGCGGAGGTTGGGTCGCGGCATGCTGGGGAACAGGTGATGTTCGATCTGATAGTTGAGACCGCCGAGCAGGGTGTCGATGAACCAGCCGCCGCGTACGTTGCGGGAGGTGAGCACCTGGCGTCGGAGGTAGTCGAGTCGCTCGTCGCCGGCGAGGATTGGCATGCCCTTGTGGTTGGGGGCGAAGGCACTGCCGAGGTAAAGGCCGAGTAGGCCTTGGTTGACGAGGATGAACGCGACGGCCTGCATGGGGCTCAGGACAAGAACCACGGCACCGAGGTAGCCGGTGGCGTGCAGGGCGAGCAGCGCGGCCTCTGCGGGGCGTCGCTTGATCCTGCCCGGGTCGACGACAGCCCTGATGCTGTTGGCATGCAGGTGCAGGCCTTCCAACAGCAGCAGCGGGAAGAACAGGTACGCCTGGTACCGGACCACCAGTGCGCCCAGCCCACGCCGCTTCCGCGCCTGTCCGGGGGTAAACGACAGCGGCCTGACGACGATGTCCGGATCCCGGCCCTCGGTGTTCGGGTGCGCATGATGCCGGTTGTGCTTTTCCACCCACCAGCCGTAACTGACGCCGATCAGCAGGTTGCCGTGGACGAGGCCGACCAGGTCGTTGGCACGACGGGATCGGAGGATCTGGCGGTGACCGGCGTCGTGACCGATGAACCCGGCCTGCGCGAAGACCACCGCGAGCGCCGCCGCGACGCCCAGCTGCCACCACGACTCACCGAGCCACCCGAACAGCGTCCACGCCCCGAGGTAGCACCCGCCGAGGGCACCGATGCGCAGCGAGTAGTAGCCACGCCGCCGGTCGAGCAGGCCCGCCCGGCGGATCATGCGCGACAAATCCGCGTACTGACTGCCGCCATGACGTTCGGTATCCAGGCTTGCATCGCTCATGGTGGCGCTCCGTCGCATGGCGTTGTCGGTGGTGAACAGCGCACCCGCTACCGGTCGACTTCCGACCAGCCGGCCGCGGAGTGCACGGGCAGCGGCCGGCCCCGTCTGGGCGACCGAACTGCCGGTGACTCTGCCGCGAAGGGCGGCCAACGCCCCTGACGTGCCTCGGCGCAGTGCCGCCCCCAGTTGCAGCGCGGCACGGGCTGTTCCGTCGAGACCTGTGCTGCCGGCCCGTTGCCGGGCCTGAAGGCTCGCGCGGCGGCGGTGCCCGTTCTCACCGCGCTGCGGCTGCCGATGACGCCGTGTCCTTGTCCCGCAGCGCCGTGCCGCCGGCGATCGGCGACCTGCCCGCATCGGCGAACGCGCTGTCGCCCAGGGCCGGAAGATCACCGGCCGGCGCGTCACCTACGGCGCGGCGCCGGCTGGCCCGTACGACGGCCACCGCCGCCGCCACCGCTGTCAGGGACATGGCCGCCGCCTGCATCAACGGCACTCTTCTACTACGTCGACGCCTCATGCCGCACCATCCCTCTCACTTCGAGTCCAAGCTTGTTCTCATCGTGAAGACACCGCAGCGGCAGTGGGGGTTGTTCGGCGCATTCGACACGGTCGGGTTATTTCGCCCACGATGTGCGCCGTCGCGGAGAAGCCGGGCCAAGGCGGGTGGGAGGGGCTCGACGGCTCGGCCCGGGACGGGGGCTCCTAGGGGACTGCTCCGGGGCTGGTAGGGGCTACGCTTCTGCCGTGATTGGCGTGCAGGGGAGCGGGAGCGACGAGCGGCTGCGTCGTATGGAGGCGGTCACCGACGCGACGCTCTCCCAGCTCGACGTCCACGACCTTCTCGAAGAACTCCTCGACCGGGTCCGGGAGGTGCTGCGGGTTGACACCGCCGCCATCCTGCTGGTGGATGTGCACGCCCAGCAGTTGGTGGCCACCGCGGCGAAGGGGCTGAAGGAAGGGGGCCGGCAAGGCTCTCGGATCTCCGTCGGCCAGGGTTTCGCCGGCCGGGTCGCACGGGAGAAGCAGCCCGTCAAACTGGACAACGTCACCGCCGCCGACGACCCGATCCTGTTCGGCAGAGGGGTCCGCTCGCTGTTGGGCGTGCCCATGTTGGCCGGTGGTGAGGTGATCGGCGTCTTGCATGTCGGCTGTCTGGAGCCGCACCGATTCACCAGCGAGGACGTGCAACTGCTGCAACTCGCCGCCGACCGGGCGAGCCTCGCCAGCCGCACCCGGGCCAGCAGCATCGACCGCACCGCTGCCCTGGCACTGCAACGCAGCCTGCTACCCACCCACCTACCCGACGCGCCCGGCGTGGACATGGCCGCCCGCTACGTGCCCGGCCACGACGCCGGCGTCGGCGGCGACTGGTACGACGTGTTCACCCTCCCCTCCGGCTGGCTGGGCGTCGTCATCGGCGACGTGTCCGGACACGGACTGCGCTCGGCCGTCGTGATGGGGCGTCTCCGCAGCGCGCTGCGCGCCTACGCACTGGTCTGCGACGACCCGGCCGCCGCGCTCACGCTGCTCGACCGCAAGGTCCAGCATTTCGAGACCGGGAACCTCGCCACGGTCCTGTACGCGATGATCTCCCCGGACCGGGCCACCGTCCAGATGTCCCTCGCCGGGCACCTGCCACCCATCCTGGGCACACCGGGACAGCCGGCGGTCGCGCTGGACATTCCCGTCGACCTTCCATTGGGTATGGGCGCCCATCAACCGCCCCGCCGGCGCACCGAGGTCGCGTTCCCTCCCGGGGCGGCACTGATCTGCTACACCGACGGGCTCGTCGAACGCCGGGGGGAAGTCATCGACGTGGGCATCGAACGGCTCTGCTCAGCCGTCGAACCAGGTCCCGCCGAAACGGTCTGTGCCCACATCATGACCACAGTCGCCCCCGAACAGGCCACCGACGACATCGCCCTACTCGCCATCCGCGCAACCGACAAGAGTCAGTCACGCGAACCTGACGGGGCCCGGCGAGGCGGCGGGGTCACGCACCTCGGAGGCCGTGCATGAGCGTCACCGCCGCCACCAGGACGGACAGCTTTGTTCACCCGGCCCTCTTCTATGCCGACCGGGAGGAGTACCTGGCCGGCACGGTGCCGTTCATCCAGGCCGGCCTCGCCGCCGATGAGCCGGTCATGGTGGCCGTACCTGGGGACAACCTCGATCACATCCGCGCCGCGCTCGGCAGCGACGCGGACCGGGTCCAGCTGCACGACATGAGCGTGGCCGGGCGCAACCCCGGACGAATCATTCCGGGCGTCCTGCTCGCCTTCGCCGCCGCCCACCCCGGGAAGCGGGTACGCATCATCGGGGAGCCCATCTGGGCCGGCCGCACCGCTACCGAATACCCCGCCTGCGCCCAGCACGAGGCCCTGATCAACGCGGCGTTCGCCGGCCGGCAGGCCACCATCCTCTGTCCCTACGACACCAGTCGCCTGGACCCGAGCTGGCTCGACGACGCCCACCGCACCCATCCGCTCCTGCAGACGGGCAGCGCGGTGTGGGACAGTCCGCACTACGCCGACCCGTTCGCGGTGGCCGCCGGGTTCAACCTGCCGCTGCCGGACCCGCCCGCCCACGCGACCGTCGTCACCATCGACCTACCTGCCCTCCCGGCCATCCGCCGGCTCGTCACCGCCGAGGCGGTCGCGGCCGGCCTGCCGCCGGACCGAGTCGCCGACCTGACCCTGGCGGTCAACGAACTGGCGGCGAACACGGTCAGACACACCAACGCCGGCGGCGCCCTCGCGGTCTGGGCCGACCCCACGCGGCTGATCTGCCAGCTCACCGACACCGGGCACATCACGAACCCGCTCGCCGGCCGGATTCCGGTGCCACCGCAGCAGCCCGGCAGCCGAGGGCTCGTCCTGGTCAACCAGCTCTGCGATCTCGTGCGCGTCCACACCAGGCCCGGCGCCACCACGATCCGCCTTCACATGCACCGCTGACGCTCGTACCGCCGGTGCGGCCGGCCACACCCGGCCGCCGCACGCGTACCGGACGGCAGCTGGGCCCGGGCGAGGCCCGGGCCCAGATCCAGCCGTTCCTCCCTACTCGGTGACCGGCTGGTAGGACGCGATGATCACGCCGCTCTTCATGACCCTGCTGTCGGCCAGGCGGAGCGTCGTCCGCGCCTGGCTCAGCGGCGCGGTGACCGAGGGGCCGCCCTGGAAGACGGGGTGGATCCAGAACCGGACCTCGTCCACCAGCCCCGCCTTGAGCAGGGCGTGGGTGACCGCGCCGTAGCCGTACATCAGGATGTCCTTGCCGTTCTGGGCCTTCAGCTTGGTGACCTCCTCGACCAGGTCACCCTGCAGTACCTCGGTGTTGTTCCACTCCGGGTCGGTCAGGGTGGTCGAGGCGACGTACTTCTTGACGTTGTTGAAGTAGGCCGCGCCGGTGGTCGGGTCGCTCTCGTCCATCTTCGGCCAGGCGGCGGCGAAGCCGTCGTACGTGCGACGGCCCATCAGCAGCGCGTCGGCCGCGTCCGTCTGCTCGCCGGCGAAGGCCATCGCCTCCTCGTCGAAGAACGGCGCGGTCCACGCCGGGTTCTCGATGACGCCGTCGAGGGTGATGTAGGTCGAGTTGATGATCCTGCGCATGGCGTTCGCTCCTGGATGTCCGGGTCGGTCTTGGTGACATCCGGAACGTTGCCAGGGCCCACTTACGATTCGCTTCAGGTGCGCTTCTCAAGGTCGCCCGCGGCCACTGCCTCGCCGCTGCTCCCCCTGCTCGCCGCGCCGGCGGCGATCCTCCCGGACGGCGCTTCTGACACCTTGCAGCGTCGCGCCCGGTGCGAAGATCAGCGCATACCAGCGGTCCAGTGTGGCGTGCAGTTCGGTGAGCGTGGCGGTCGCCCGTTGGGTCTGCTCCCGGGAGATCCGCAGCTGCTCGCGGGCGGCCTGCGCCTCCGCCTCCAGCTCCGACACCCGCAGCCGCATCGGTTGCACCGGGGTCAGCGCCGCGTCGGTGAGCATGTCCGCCGCCTCGGCCTTGAACTTGCCGCGTTGTGACCACGGTGGCGATGGCGGCGACGCCACTGGTGCCGCCCAGCACCCCGAGCACGGACAGCAGGACCTGGACCCACTGCGGGGCGCTGGTGGCGGCGAGCGACGGAGTCATCGGGAGCCGCCGATCCGGCTCTCGAGGCGTGCCTTCTCGATGCCGCGGACGAGCCGGCGGAGGTCGAGCAGGATCTCCACCGCCCGCCACCATGCACCGACCGCCACCGCGATGATGAACGACGCCGCCGCGACCGCCAGGCGGCCGGACATCACCGCCAGCGCAACGGCATACATGCCGGCGATGGTGCCGAGCATGAGCATCGACGCGAGTTCGATGCCGAGGCCGGTGGAGATCCTTCCCGGCCAGGAAAGCCCGACCAGTCCGGCGAGGCCGACCGCGATGAGCCCGAGTTCCCAGCCGATCCGGATCGGGGCCGGCATGGCCATCTCCACAGAGGGCGGTCGTACGTCGAGCGTGATCAACAGGGCACCGCACACGGGTGCGGTGGCCAGGACCGCGTTTTCAAAAGGTCGCCGGTTACGCAGAATCCGCATGCTCGGACACCCCAACTCCTGCATGTTGTGCTGCGGTACCCCGGAGAAGGTGCCGTCGGCTGCGGAGCCCGCGACCACACTGCCCACACTGAGGGACCTACTGCGGGGGATGGGTGTGACGACTCGCGTCGTTGGTGGCCGACACCTTCAGTCATACCACCGGCCCGCCCCGTCACCAACTGATGAGATCCGACATTTTCCCAGCTCAGCGCCCTTGTGTCGGCGCCTGGTGGGGGCCGACGCGGTCCGGCGGGCAACCGATGCCGGTGGGTTCTCCCGACGGGCTGGACAAGCCGGTGGATCGAGAACTGACATCCCACAACGTGTCGGATAGTTTACGGAACGTGACGGCTGAGGATGGTGCCAACCCGGGGCTCGACGCGCCCGTGCGCGACGAGATCAGTGATGCCTGGATGCTGGCGGTGGCCGATGCGGCGCGGCAGCTCGGTCGGGAGCGCGTGCACGTGTGGCTGGCCTCCGGGCAGGTCGCCGACGTGCGGCGTACGGGGCCGGCGGACCAGCCGGTGGCGTGGTTCGCGCCGACCAGAGCGGTCGCTGCGCAGACGGCCGACGGGCGGGACTGCGAGGCGCAGGTGGAGACCGCGGTGGTGTTGGGCCTGGCCCGATGGTCGCCGGGAAACCTGCCGCCGCAGGTCTCCTCCTGGTTCGTGCGGTTGCATCCCATGGGCCTGGCGCTGCACGACCCGAGCGGGCAGGTCTTCGCCCGCGGCAACGTCGAGGTGTCCACCGAGTGGACCTCCGCCGCGCTGGTCGCTGGCGTGCTCGCGGTCTACGGCGTCGCCGATCCCGGCACCGGACCCGAAGCCTCTGCGCCGGTGCCACAGCGACTCATCCATGCCCGGCGGGCGGGGCTGATCGCGGCCGCCTACGTCCCGCTCCACTACTGACCCGAGCAGCCGCCGTGACTCGCTGGGACGCGCCAGCTCATCGCGGGTGGATCAGGCACATTCCGCCGGGAGCGGGCGCGTCCATGGCCGCCAACGCGTCGGGCACCTCGTCGAGGCCGATGGTCCGGGTGACCAGTTCGGCGGGGCGCAGTACGCCCGCGGTGACCAGCCGGAGCAGCTCCGGATAGGCGTGCGCGGCCATGCCGTGACTGCCCCGCAGCTCCAGCTCGAACGCGATCACGAGCTCCATCGGCAGGGCCGGGCGGCCCTGGGCGGCGGGAAGGAGTCCGACCTGCACATGCCGTCCGCGCCGCCGCAGGCTCTCGATCGAGGCGGTGCAGGTGCCGTGACTGCCCAACGCGTCGAGCGACAGGTGGGCGCCACCGCCGGTCGCCTCCCGGACGGCCGCGGCCACGGCGCCGGGGGCGGTGAGGGCACTGCCGTCCAGGCAGACGGTGGCCCCGCAACTCCTCGCCAGCTCGAGCGCGCCGGGGGCGACGTCGACCGCCACCACCTGGGCGCCGCACGCCGCCGCGATCATCACCGCGGACAGCCCCACGCCGCCGCAGCCGTGCACCGCCACCCACTCGCCCGCGGCGACCCGCCCCTGGCTGACCACGGCCCGGAACGCCGTGGCGAAGCGGCAGCCGAGCGCCGCCGCGGCCGGGTGGTCCAGCTCGTCGGGGAGCCGGACCAGGTTGACCTCGGCGTGCTGCACCGCCACGTAGTCGGCGAACGAGCCCCAGTGGGTGAAGCCGGGCTGCGTCTGCCGCTCGCAGACCTGCTGATCGCCCGCGAAGCACGCGGGGCACTGCCCACAGGCGCAGACGAAGGGCGCGGTGACCCGGTCGCCGGGCCGCCAGCCGCGTACGCCGGCCCCGACCGCCGCGACGACACCCGCGAACTCGTGGCCGGGGACGTGTGGCGGGCGGATGTCGGGATCGTGTCCCTGCCAGCCGTGCCAGTCGCTGCGGCACAACCCGGTCGCCTCGACCCGGATGACGGCGCCCCCGGCCGGCGGCACCGGGTCCGGGACGTCACGGACCTCGGGTCGGGCACCGAACTCGTCGAAGATCACCGCACGCATGCGCCGCATCCTGACATGGTGCGATCCGGCGGGCGGGCCCCACCCCCGCCCGACCTGCGGCAATTGCCGTCAAGCGCCGGTCCGGCCCGGGCCGGCTCGGCTGAAACGGCTGGAACCGAAGGCGCGGGCGAGCCTCAGGCGCCGCGGGCGAACAGGGCCAGGCGTACCCGGTTGGGGCTGTTGGTCTTGGTCATCAGGCTGGTGATGTGGGTCTTGACCGTGGTGACGCCGATATGCAGCCGGTCGGCGATCTCCGTGTTGGACAGGCCCTCGGCGACCAGGTTCAGCACGTCCTGCTCCCGGGCGGTCAGGCCCTCGGTCGGCCGCGGCGCCTCGGCGCGGGCGTGCACCGCGCGCTGGACCAGGCGCTGCAGCACCTCCTGGCTGAACGGGCTGTCGCCCGCGGCGGCCCGGCGGACGCCGTCCAGCAGGTCGGCGGGGGGTGCGTCCTTGAGCAGGAACCCGCAGGCGCCGGCGGTCAGCGCCGGGTAGAGGTGGTCGTCGTCGCCGAATGTGGTCAGCACCAGGACGCGGGTCGCGGGGCGGTCGGTGAGGATCCGGCTGGTCGCGGTGATCCCGTCGACGCCCGGCATGCGCAGGTCCATGACGACGACGTCGGGAACCAGCCGCGCGGCGAGGGAGATCGCCTCGCGGCCGTTGTCGGCCTCGCCGACGACCTCGATGTCGGGCTGGGCGTCGCAGAGCATGCGCAGGCCCGCGCGGATCAGGTGCTGGTCGTCGACCAGCAGGACGCGGATCATGCCGGCTCCGGCGTGTGTGGTCCGGCCGAGGTCTCTCGGCCGCGGGGGGCCGGCGTGCCGGCCGGCGGTACGGGCGAGGCGGCCGGCGCGGGGCCGGGCCCGGGGACCGCGGCCGGGAGGACGGTACGGACCCGCCAACCCGCGCCGGTCGGGCCTGCCTCCAGCCGGCCGCCGAGGACCTCGACGCGCTCGCGCATGCCGGTGATGCCGTGGCCGCCACCGGGCGGCACCGCCGCCGGCACCCGGCCGCGCCCGTTGTCGGAGACCTCCCAGTGGACGGCGCCGTCGGCCACGGCAACCGACAGGCGCGCCAGCGCGGACGTCCCGGCATGCTTCGCCACGTTGGTCAGCGCCTCCTGGGTCAGTCGCAACACCGCCAGACCACGGACCGCATCGAGCGAACCGACCGCCGGGTCGATGTCGGCCTCCACCGTGACACCGGCCTGGCGGGCCCGGTCGACCGCCGCGCCGAGCGCCGCCGGAAGCGCCGACGGCTCGATCGCGGTCAGCGCCGCGTCACCGCGTACCCCGTCGGGGTTGCGCAGGACCGCGACCAGCCGGCGCAGATCCGCCAGGGCCGCCGTCCCCGTGCCGTGCACGTCGTCGAACACCTCGCCCACCCGCGGATCCAGTTCGGTGAGCACGTGCCGGGCCACGCCGACCCGCAGCACCATCGACGCCACGTGATGCGCGACCACGTCGTGCAGCTCGCGGGCGATGGCGCTGCGTTCGTCGGCGCGCGCGGCGCGACTCTCCGACTCGCGCCGGCGCTGTTCCGCCGCCGCCCGCTCCTCGGCCTGCCGGCCGAGTTCCCGGGTGGTCCGGATGACCAGGCCGAGCAGCAGCGGTACGCCGACCTCCAAGGTCAGCCCGAAGACGCCGGAGAGGAACCGTCGGAACGGGTCGCCGATCGAGTCGGTCAGGTCGACCGTGGACAGCAGCCCGGCGGCCAGCCAGATGATCCGCGGCCGGTGCGCCCACATGGCCAGCTCGAGCAACGCCCAGCTGGCGCCCACCTGGTTGATCGTCGTGTCGTCGATGATCTGGATCGCGACGGCCAGCAGCGCGGCCTGCCCCACCAGGTTGACCAGCGGCCGGCGGTGGAACACCAGCGCGACGGTGAACGCGACCATCGCGAGCACCCACTGGGTGACCGTCGGGGAGCGTCCGGCCTGGCTGCCGAAGACCAGATAGCCCACGCCGCTGAGGTCGAGCAGCAGCATCCGCACGAACGTGTCGCGCGCGTCGAACAGCCGTCCCACCCACCCCACCGGATCAGCCTAGGCGCTGCGGCTCGCGGGCCGGAGCGGCGGCGCCCGCCGGCCGGCCGACGAACCGCGCCGCGGTCATGCGGCCAGCGCCAGTTCCGGGCGGCGTCGGCGAGCGACGACCAGGCCGGCGGCGGTCGCGGTCGCGACCACCAGGGCCGCCACGGCGGCCAGGGTGAGCGCGTCCGGGCGCAGCAGCGGCTGCCCGCGCAGTGCCTGCCAGGTCAACAGCATCGTGAGTACGCCGTAGGCACCGCCCGCCACGACCAGCAGCCGTACGCGGGTGTGCTCGTCCAGCCGCGTTCCGACGAACCGGCTCAGCAGGATCGCCAGGATCGGCAGCGCCTGCAGGGCGTGCAGCCCCACGAAATGCCCGATCCGCAGGTCCCCGCCGGTGGTGCTCCAACCGACCAGCGGCAGCCCGGGCCCCCCGTCCGGTACGCCCACGCTGTGCGCCCCGGCGACCCCCTCGATCCCCGTGTCCCGGCCGGCCACCATCGGTATTGCCGCCAGCATGCCCAGCAGCGACAAGCCGATCCCCAGCCCGACCGCGTACCCGCCGACCCGGTCCGCGATCGGCTGACGCAGTACCACTATCCCGATGACGAAGTGCGCGGCGAACAGCACCAGGATCGACGCGCCCATCGCCTGCCACAGGGCGGCGTTCAGCGGGGTCGTCTCGTTGTAGTGGCTGGTCGTGCCGCGCAGCACCTGCCCGACGATCACCACCATCTCGATCACCGACATCGCGACGATGACCGTGCCCGCCCACTCCGCGATCCGGCTGCGTCCCGGCAGGAGGGAGAGCATCCAGGCGAGGGTGGCGCCGTACAGCACGAACGACACGGCGAACTTGAACGGCTTGAGCCAGATCGGCACGCCGGTGAGGACGCGCGGGTCGGCCACGATGCCGACCGCGGAGACGACGGCGAGCAGCGCCATCGCGGAGACGAAGACCATCAGGGGGCGGTGCCAGTGTGCCGCCCGGTGCAGTGCGCTAGTCATACCTGTAGATGCTCGTGAGCCGCCTTCCCGACCGCGTCCGACCGCGGGCCCCGGTTGCGGCCGGCGGTCGGAGCGTTGCCTCCTCCCTGGGGAGGAGGCGGCAGTCCGAGCCGGTGGAGGAGGTCGTGGTCCGCGTCCGCCGGACCTGGCGCGCCCGCTCCCACCTGATGCCAATAGCGCCCGGGGACCCAGGATCATCGGATGAGCGCCGGCGTGGCACGGCTCCGGTCCCTACCCACGGGAGCCGTCCGTACACCTGTGCCGCGGACGAGTGTTCGCCGCGGTGCCGGTTGCGGCCGGCGGCATGGTGGGCGGCGCCCAGGGTAGACCGAGTTCACCCGATACCAGGTGAGGTGGACGATGGCGGGATCATGGTTGCTCGGCGCCGGTGCCGACCTGCCGGGCGAACGGCCGAACGCCGTGCTGGTCGCGGTCAACCAGGAGGACGGGGCGGGCGACAGCGGTCCGGGTAGCGAGGTGTCCCTGGCCGAGCTGCGGCGGCTCGCCGACACCGACGGTCTGACCGTCGTCGACGCGGTGGTGCAGAACCGGCCCAGACCCGACCCCGCCACCTACGTCGGCTCGGGAAAGGTGGAGGAACTGGCCGCCGTCACCGAGCGAACCCAGGCCGACCTGGTGATCGCGGACGGGGAGCTGAGCCCCGGCCAGGTGCGCAACCTGGAGGAACGGGTCGGCGTGCGCGTGGTCGACCGCACTGCGCTGATTCTGGACATCTTCGCCGAGCACGCCCGCACCAGTGAGGGCCGGGTGCAGGTGGAGTTGGCGCAGATCGCGTACCAGTTGCCGCGGCTGCGGGACGGCGGCCGGACGATGTCCCGGGTCGGTGGTGGCCGGGTCGCCGGCGGCGCCGGGATAGGTGTCCGCGGTCCCGGTGAGATGCGACTGGAGACCCAGCGCCGGACGCTGCGCCAGCGGGCCACCCGGCTGCGGCGCAACGCCTCGGAGCTGGCTCGGCGGCGGGAGCGGACCCGGAGCCGAAGGGCCCGCAACCGGGTGCCGTCGGTGTCGATCACCGGCTACACCAACGCCGGCAAGTCCGCCCTGCTGAATCGGCTCACCGGCGCGGACGCTCAGGTCCGGGACGTGCTGTTCGCCACGCTCGACCCGACCGTGCGCCGGATCAGCACCGGCGAGCTGACCTACACCGTCATCGACACGGTCGGCTTCGTCCGGCACCTGCCGCACCAGCTCGTCGATGCGTTCCGCTCGACGCTGGAGGAGGTCAGCCGCAGCGACCTGACCATGCACGTGGTCGACGCCTCGGCGCCGGACGCGCTCGAACAGATCACCACGGTGCACGGGGTGCTGCAGGAGATCGGCGCCGGACAGGTTCCCGAGTTGCTGGTACTCAACAAGATCGACATTGCGCCGCCGGAGTGGGTCGACGCCCTGCGGCGGGTGTACCCCGAGGCGGTGGCGGTCTCCGCGCTGACCGGCGCCGGCATCGACGAGCTGCGGGCCGTCCTGGCTGCCCGGCTGGCGTGACGCCGACGGGAGAGCTGACGTCAGGCCTGCCGCCCCGGCTGCACCAATCCGCCACGGGACGGACCGGCGCGCAGGTAGGTGAGCACCGCCCGGGCCCCCGGACCATCCGGGAGCGGATGGTGCCGACCGGGCAGCCGCACACCTCCGCCGCCTCGGCGTAGGACAGGCCGACGCCGTAGGCGTACCCGGTGTCGAACCGGACACGCTTTAACAAGATCATGTCACTATTGGCCGCTTGCCGCCGGCATGCGCCCCTTTAGCGGCTTTTGTGGCATCTAGGCACTCTGGTGAGTTTCGCTCAATATGCTCCAAAGCGACATCCAGTACTCGACCCAGGGGCTCCTGGCGGGTTCGTGCTGCCCGATCCGCACACCACGAGGACGCCGGACCGGCGTTCACCGCGGGGCGGCCGCGGGCCGCGACCGCCGGAACCCACGGAGATGCGTGAGATCCCGATGAAGGACGCGGAAACCATGGTCCTGCCCCGGCTCGGGCCGGCGGCGGTCAGTGTCGAGGACCCCTGGGGAGAAGACCAGGGCGCCGACCCGGTCGGTCCGGCGACGGACCCCCAGCGGTGGCGGGTCGCCGCCTGGCTGGTGCCGGCACTGCTGATGGGCCTGCTCGGCGTCGTCCGGGCCGGCGCACCCGGACTGCGGACGGAAGAGCTCGCCACCTGGGGCCGGGCCGCGTCGTCCTGGCGGGACAACTGGTCGATGCTCGGCTCGGACGATGTCGCCGTCGGGCCGTACCACCTGCTGATGCGCGCGTGGGCGGCGGGCTTCGGCACCTCCGATCTCGCCCTGCGCGTACCCTCCATCCTGGCCATGACCGCGGCCGCGGCGCTCGTCGGGGCGCTGGCGGCCCGACTGTTCGCGCCGGGGACCGGTGTCCTCGCCGGGGTGGTCTTCGCGCTGCTGCCGACGTCGGCGCGGTACGCGCAGGAGGCCCAGCCGTACGCATTGACCCTGCTCGCCGCGGTGCTCGCCACGTCCCTCCTCGTGGCGGCCATCGACCGGCCGAGGCACTGGCGCTTCGCCGGCTACGCCGGCGCGGTGGTGGTCCTGGGCCTGTGCAACGTCGTCGCGCTGCTGCTGCTCGTCGGCCACGGCTGGGCCGTGTTCGCCTTCCGGCGCACGGTCGCTGTCCGATGGCTGGCCGCCGCGTCCGTGGGCGCGCTGCCCGTGGCCGCCCTGCTCTGGTTCGCCACGCGGCACGGCGCGCAGATCGCCCCGGCCTCGCACCCGAGCCTGACCGCGCTGGCCGCGACCCCCCGGGAACTGTTCGGCGTCACCGCACTGGGGGCCGTGCTGCTCGCGCTCGCGTTGTTCAGCCTCCCGCTGCGGCACTCCGCTGCCATCTACACCGCCTGGGCGGTGGTGCCGCCGCTCGTGCTGCTGCTCATCGCGCAGGCGACGCCGTTCTGGCGGCCGCAGTACCTGCTCTTCACGCTCCCGGCGTGGGCGACGCTCGGCGCGGTCGCCCTCGCCCGGGCGGGCACCCGATGGTCCGTGGGTGTGCTGGCGGCGGTCGCCCTGATCGTCGCGCCGGCCCAGTTGGCCGTGCGGGAACCCGATGGACATCAGCAGGCGACCCGTCAGCTCGCGGAGATCATCCAACCTCGGCTGCAACCCGGTGACGGCGTCGTCTACGGCTCGTCGGATCCGGGAGGTGGCGGGGTCGGCCGGAACGTGGTGGCGCACTACCTCCCCGCCGACCGCCGGCCGAAGGACCTGCTCGCCACGGCTCCACACCGCGTCGACGGTCGGCTCCCGGTGTCCGAATGCGCCGACGTCGCCAGGTGCCTGCACGGCGCGCGGCGACTGTGGGTGGTCCGCCTCGGCGAGCAGCCGGACCCGGTGCACGGCATCGGCGGCGCGAAGGAGCAGCTGCTCCGAAAGACGTATCAGGTGGCGCAGGTCTGGCGACCCACGGGGCTCACGCTGGCCCTGCTGGTGGACGAGCGGACCGACCTCTGACCGGTCGCCGCACCCGGGATCGGATGGCGTGGTCCGCTGCGGTGATTGGGGCAACTCGCACTGTTTGACCGTATTGCACGTTTAGGCTCAGCCACAGTCGAGTCCGTGGCGAGCAGGAGTCGGACCCTTGGGGGGCAATGTGGGCGTCGTCGCCGATAGGCGCCTGTCTTCAGCCACAAAGGACGGAACCTCCGCCGGCGGCACCCCGGTCGACGACGCGGCCCAGCCGCCGTCCGGTCAACGCCCCGATCGTCGCCGGCTGAACATCAGGGCTCGCCTGGCGTACGCGAGATGCGGCGCCATCGCCGGCCCCCTGGTCGCGCCGCGGCACCCGCGCGCGGCGGTCGAGTTCCGCCACGCCGTCTCGCCCGCGGCGCGGGTGGTCCTGACGCTGCTCGTCCTGGTCAACAGCGCGGCCGGGCTGCTGCTCGTCGGGTGGCTGCTGCTTCCCGAGCACGTACCCGGAGCGGGCGTGATCGGGCTCGGCGGCTGGCAGACGGTGGCGGCCCGGCTCGGCTTCTGCGTGGTCGTCGGCGTCGAGTTGATCCGCCTCGCGCAGAACGTGGTCGTCTGGGTGTTCGCCTTCAACGCCAAGGACCCGGTCCCGGTCGATCCTCCGGTCGGCCTGCGGGTGGCCCTGCTCACCACGATCGTGCCCAGCAAGGAACCGATCGACGTCGTGGAGCGGACCCTGCGGCGGTGGAAGCAGATCGTCTACTGCGGTCGGGTCGACGTCTGGATCCTCGACGAGGGGGACGACCCCGCGGTGCGGGAGATGGCCGCGCGGCTCGGGGTGCGGCACTTCAGCCGGAAGGGCCGACCGGAGTACAACCAGCCGAACGGTGAGTTCCGCGCCAGGACGAAGTCGGGCAACCACAACGCCTGGCGGGCCGAACACGAGCACCACTACGACGTGGTCGCCAACGTCGACCCCGACCACGTGCCGCTGCCGAACTTCCTCGAACGCACGCTCGGCTACTTCCGCGACCCGGACGTGGCCTTCGTGGTGACCCCGCAGGTGTACGGCAACATGCACCAGAACCTGGTCGCGCACGGCGCCTCGGTCCAGCAGTACCTCTACAACGGCCTCATCGCGCGCGGCGGAAACGGTCTGGACGCGCCCCTGCTCACCGGCACCGGCCACCTCTACCGGCCATCCGCGTGGCGGACCATCGGCGGCTACCAGGACTCGATCATCGAAGACCACCTGACCAGCATCCGGATCCATGCCGCCGTCAACCCGGAGACGGGCAACCAGTGGAAGGGCGTCTACACCCCGGACGTGGTGGCCATCGGGGAAGGCCCGACCTCGTGGGCCGACTACTTCAACCAGCAGAAGCGGTGGGCCGCCGGCATCTGCGAGATCCTGGTCCGCCGTGACCTGCGCGCGCCGCGCGAACTGCCGTCCCGACGCCGCTGGCAGTACCGCCTGCTCCAGTTCTACTACCCGAGCGTGGCGGTCAGCCTGCTGCTCGGCAACTTCGCCACCGCCATGTCGCTGCTCACCGGGGTGAGTGCGGCCCAGCTCGACGTCACCGTGTGGTCGGTGCTGTGGGGCTCGACCATCGCCACCTGGTTCGTGCTGTGGCTCTGGCTCCGCCGGTTCAACATCGCCCCGCACGAGCGGGAAGAGATCGGCTTGGTCGGCATGGCGCTGGCGCTGTTCGCCGGTCCGATCTACGTGGCCGCCGGTGTCGGCGCGCTGCTGCGGCGCAAGCTCGGGTTCGTGGTGACGGCCAAGGGCAAGCTGCGTACCACCGAGTCGCTCGGCACCTTCCGTCTGCACTTCTGCTGGGCGGCCTTCGCCGCCGGCGTGCTCGGCGCGAGTTTCCTGCTGGACAACGACTTCACCCTGCTCCGGGTGTGGCCGGTCCTGACCCTCCTGATGGGGCTTGGTCCGCCGCTGATCGCGCTCGCGTCGAGTGTCGCGGCCCGCCGCGAGCAGCAGCACGAGGAGAAGGCCGAGCCCGCCGCTCGGACCGGGAGAGAAGAACGTCACCCGCCGAAGTCACGGGTGGCGGCTGACGGGGGTTTGCCATGGTGAGGGTGACCGTTCCGCGGGTCCTGCTGATGCTGAGCGGAGGCGTGCTGGTGCTGACCTACGGCTTCACCTTGGCGCCCGTCACCAGCTCCGGGGGCCGGGGGGACGCCCGGTCCGACCGGGCGGCGACGGCCGAAGCACAGGAGCCGGCCCAACCCGGCGCGTCGCCCCGACCGGCTCGAGAACTCTTCCCGCCGGCCGGAAAGACGTTCATCGGTGTCATGACCGAGAAGGGCCCACACGACTTCACCGCGACGAACATGTTCACGGCGGCCGCCAAGCGTCAGCCACAGGCCATGCTCTTCACCTCGGGGTGGGCGTCCGACACCTTCGACCGGACTCTCTTCGACCAGATCAAGGGTCGCGGCATGCTACCGATGCTGGCCTGGGAACCGTGGGACTACCGGCCGGGCGAAGCGGCCCACAGGAAGGGGCTCCCGACCCGCGAGGTCGACAGGTTACGGAACGAGCAACCCCGGTACCGGTTGTCCCACATAACGCGCGGCGACTTCGACAGCTACCTGCGGTCCTGGGCCGACGGGATCAAGTCACTCGGCTACCCGGTGGCCATCCGGTTCGGCCACGAGATGAACGGCTACTGGTACCCGTGGTGCGAGACGGTCAACGGCAACCGGCCGGGCGACTACGTCAAGGCGTGGCGGCACATACATGACCTGTTCCGGGCCGCCGGGGCCACCAACGTCACCTGGGTATGGAGCCCGAACAACAGATGGGACGACTCGACCCCGAAACTCTCCACGCTCTACCCGGGCGATGACTACGTCGACTGGGTGGGCATCTCGGGCTACTACAGCACGGTGTTCACCTCGGAATACCGGTCCTTCGACCTGATCTTCAACCAAACCATCGAGGATATCCGCGTCTTCACCAGCAAACCGCTGGTCATCACCGAGACCGGTGCGTCCGACGTCAACGGGCGCAAGGCCGAGTGGATCGAGCAGACCTTCCAGCTGCTGTCCAGACACAAGGACATCATCGGATTCATCTGGTTCGAGGTGGACAAGGAGGTGGACTGGCGCATCGCCAGCTCACCGGCCGCGGCAAGGGCCTTCGCCAAGGCGGTCGCCGACCCTCGCTACCAGTTCACCTGGTCGCCGGACATGCTCCTGCGCACGGAACTGGAGGATTAGATGTTCCGTGCCCTGCCTGCCGACCAGCATCCGTCCGCGGATGACGACCTGGCCGAGCCGGTCGCTCGCGCCGACAGCGAGGAACGCCACCCGCCGAAGTCACGGGTGGCGGCTGAGGGGGTTCTGCAATGATGAGGTTGACCGTTCCGCGGCTCCTGATGGTGCTGATCGGCGCGCTGCTGCTGGCCTACGCGTTCGCCATCGCACCGATCGCCACGTCCGGGGGCCGGGAGGACGCGCCGTCCGACCGGCTTGCGAAGGCCGAGCCGGGTGCGGTGGTGACGGCCGAAGCCAATGCGGTGACAACGGCTGCACCGGGCGCCCCGCCCCCACCGGCTGAGGAATTCTTCCCGCCGGCCGGCAAGGCGTTCATCGGTGTGATGACCGAGAAGGGCCCGCACGATTTCACTGCGACGAACATGTTCACGGCCGCCGCGAGACACCGGCCGCAGGTGATGCTCTTCAGCTCGGGGTGGGCATCCGACACCTTCGACCGGACGCTCTTCGACCGGATCCGTGACCGGGACATGCTGCCGATGCTGGGCTGGGAACCATGGGACTACAAGGTGGACCAGGCGGCCCGCAAGGAGAGGCTGCCGGCCCGCGAGGTCGACAAGGTCCGGTCCAACCAACCTGCCTACCGGTTGTCCCGCATCGCACGCGGGGACTTCGACAGCTACCTGCGCAAATGGGCGGACGGGATCAAGTCGCTCGGCTACCCGGTGGCCATCCGGTTCGGGCACGAGATGAACGGCGACTGGTATCCGTGGTCCGAGGCGACCAACGCCAACCGGCCGGGCGACTACGTCAAGGCGTGGCGCCATGTCCACGACGTGTTCGGAGCCGCCGGGGTCACCAACGTGATCTGGGTGTGGAGCCCGAATGCCAGATGGAGCACGACGACCGCGAATCTCGCCGAGCTCTACCCCGGCGACGACTACGTCGACTGGGTGGGCGCCTCGGGCTACTACGGCACGGGGGTCTTCTCGAACTACCGGTCCTTCGACGAGATCTTCAAGCCCACCATCACCGAGATCCGGACCTTCACCAGGAAACCGATGGTCATCACCGAGACCGGCGCCTCCGACGGCAACGGGCGCAAGGCCGAATGGATCAAGCAGACCTTCCAGCTGCTGTCCAGACACAAGGACATCATCGGACTCATCTGGTTCGAGGTGGACAAGGAGCTGGACTGGCGCATCGGGAGCTCCCCGGCCGCGGCCAAGGCCTTCGCCGAGGCGGTCGCCGACGCTCGCTACCAGGTCACCTGGTCGCCGAAGATGCTCCCGCGTACCGAGCTCGTCGGTTAGGCAGCCGGATCAGGCTGGCGGGCGCAGGCCGTCGAGGGCGACGCCGAGCACCCGGTCACGCTGGTCCGGCTCCGGGAACTGGGCCATCGTGAGGCCGCTGACCAGCCGGACCACGTCGTCGAAGCTGATGTCGTCGCGTACCACTCCGGCGGCCTGGGCGCGACGCATCAGCGGCTCGCCCGCGGTGTAGATCTCCGTCCGGCAGCTGCGGAAGACCTCGGAGTCGTGCAGCAACTCCTCGGCCAGTGCCCGCTTCGTGGCGACGTACGCGACGAAACGCCGCAACCAGGCGACGAGGGCGTCCCACGCGGGCAGGTCGGCCAGCTCTGCGGCGGACCGGCTGAGCGCCCGGACCTCCTCGACGTAGACGGCCTCGAACAGCTCCCGCCGGCTGGGGAAGTTCCGGTAAAGGGTGCCGATGCCGACGCCGGCCCGTCGGGCCACCTCCTCCAGCGAGGCCGACGCGCCGGCCTCCGCGAACGTCTCCCGGGCCGCCCCGATCAGCGACTCGTAGTTGCGCCGGGCGTCGGCCCGTTTGGGCCGCCGTGCGAAGACGTCGGGCAGCTGCTCCGCGCTGGTCATGACGTGCGTCACCTCGCCGTAGTTGCATCCGGAGGCATGCCTCCGGTAGCTTAGCGGAGGAGCCCCTCCGGAAAGTCCGGAGCCATGCCTCCGGATAGCTTACCCCGATCCTCCCACGGATCCGGCGCAGCGGTGGCCGGCGCCGTCGACCAAGCCGCGGCACGCCGGAACCGACCACCCCGAGCCCGCCCGCGCGACGCCTGATTCGTGGTGGCCAGCCTCCTTTCCCCGTACGCAGATGGAGCTTTCTCCGTGACAGAGACCGTTCGGCGCGGCTCGCGCCGGCTCACCTTCTTCGTCCTGGCGGCCGGCGCCGGGTTCTTCGCGATGCTCCAGTCGCTGATCACCCCGGTGCTGCCGACCATCCAGCACGACCTGCACACCTCCCAGAACACCGTCACCTGGGTGCTGACCGCCTACCTGCTGTCCGCGTCGATCTTCACGCCGATCCTCGGCCGGGTCGGCGACATGGTCGGCAAGGAGCGGATGCTGGTCGTCTCCCTCGCCGCGCTCGCGCTCGGCTGCCTGCTCGCCGCCGTCGCGCCGAGCATCGGCGTGCTCATCGTCGCCCGGGTCATCCAAGGCATCGGCGGGGCCGTCTTCCCGCTCTCGTTCGGGATCATCCGCGACGAGTTCCCCGCCGCCCGGGTGGCCTCCGCCGTCGCCGCCATCTCGGCGATCGTCGCGGCCGGCGGTGGTCTGGGCGTCGTCCTCGCCGGCCCGATCGTCACCACCCTCGACTACCGGTGGCTGTTCTGGATCCCGATGGTCGTCGTCGGGTTGACCGCCCTCGCCGCGCACCTGTTCGTCCCCGAGTCGCCGCTCCGCACCCCCGGCCGGATCGACTGGCGGGCCACCGTCCTGCTCTCCGGCTGGCTGGTCGCGTTGCTGCTGCCGATCAGCAAGGGGTCGGCCTGGGGCTGGACCTCCGGCCGGGTGCTCGGCCTGCTGGCCCTCGCCGCGGTGCTGCTGGCCGGCTGGCTGGTCGCCGAGATCCGCTCCACCAACCCGCTGATCGACATGCGGATGATGCGCCTGCCCGGGGTCTGGACGACCAACCTGGTGGCCCTGCTGTACGGCGCTTCGATGTTCTCCGTCTACGCGTTCCTGCCGCAGTTCGTGCAGACCCCGATCGTCGCCGGCTACGGCTTCGGCGCCAGCATCACCCAGGCGGGCCTGCTGATGCTGCCCATGCTGGTCGGGATGTTCGTCGCCGGCATCCTCGCCGGTCGGCTGGCGTCGCGGTTCAGCGCCAAGGCGCAACTCGCCACCGGCGCCGCCTTCAACGTACTCGCCTCGGCGATGCTGACCGTCGCGCACGACACCCGCTGGGAGATCGGTGTCGCCGGTGGCCTCGTGGGCCTCGGCATCGGGCTGGCGTTCGCGTCGATGGCCAACCTGATCGTCGGGAACGTACCGGCCCGGCAGACGGGCGCCGCCACCGGCATGAACGCCAACATCCGCACCATCGGCGGCGCGATCGGCGCCGCCGTGGTCAGCGGCGTGATCACCGCCCACCCGCAGGTGAACGGCCTGCCCCGGGAGGCCGGCTTCACGATGGGCTTTCTGGTCCTCACCGGTCTCGCCCTGGCCGCCGCGCTCGCGGCCCTGGCCGTCCCGTCCCCGCGGCGCGCGGCGGCCGGCCGACGTCCGACCCCCGCGACGGAGCCGGTCGGAGAGCTGGTGACCGTACCCGCGGGGCGCTGAACCGCGGACCGGCGGGCCGGCGGACAACCCCGCCGGCCCGCCGGGTGGGTTTCGCCGCGCACGGCGGATAGCCTCACGCCGTGGAGGTCCACCGACTCGATCGCACCGAGGCGCGCCGCATCGCCGTACGCGCCCAACTGCTGGGCGCGCCGCGACCCACCGACCTCGTGACGGTGGTACGGCAGCTGACGCTCCTGCAGATCGACCCGACCGCCGCCGTCGCACCGAGTGCGGACCTGGTCGCCTGGAGCCGCCTCGGGGCGTCGTACCGCCCTGACCAGCTGCAGCGGGCCCTGGAGCAGGACCGGACGCTCTTCGAGCACAACGCGATGGTGCGGCCGGTGAGCGACCTGGGGCTCTACCTGGCGGGTGCGGCCGACTGGCCCAGCCGCGCCACCACCAGGGAGTGGCTGCGGGCCAACGACGCGTTCCGGCGCGACATCCTCGACCTGCTCGGCCGCTCCGGTCCGCTGCTGTCCCGGGACATCCCGGACACCAGCGTGGTGCCGTGGCCGTCGACGGGGTGGACCAACAACCGCAACGTCACCCAGATGCTGGAGTTCCTCATGATGCGCGGCGAGATCGCCATCGCCGGTCGCCGGGGACGCCAGCGCCTGTGGAACCTGGCCGAGCGGATCTACCCGGCCGACCTGCCGGAGCTGACGGTGGACGAGGCGCACCGGCTCCGCAACGAACGCCGGCTGCGGTCCCTCGGCATCGCGCGGGCCAGGGGGACCGCCCTACCCAACGAGCCGGCCGACGTCGGCGATGCCGGCGAACCGGCGGTCGTCGAGGGCGTCAGCGGGACGTGGCGGGTGGACCCGGAGGCGATCGGCCGACCATTCACCGGGCGCACCGCCCTGCTGTCCCCGTTCGACCGCCTGGTGCACGACCGCGTCCGGACCCTGGACCTGTTCGACTTCGAGTACACGCTGGAGATGTACAAGCCGAAGGCCAAGCGGCGCTGGGGCTATTTCGCGTTGCCGGTGCTGCACGAGGACCGGCTCGTCGGGAAGGTGGACGCCACGGCGGACCGCAAGAGCGGCGAGCTGGTCGTGCACGCGGTCCACCGGGACGTTCCCTTCACCCCGGCGATGACGGACGCGGTGCACCACGAACTCGAGGACCTGGCGTCCTGGCTGCGACTGACCCTCAGGGAGGCGGGCAGCGCTCGCTAGCCGGTGCGGGCTACGGCAGCGGTCGACCCGGAAGCGGAAGTCCGCCCGTGCGGATCGAGTTAGAGTCGGCGAGTGAGCGCCCATACCCGCTCAATTCAGGCACTCAGGGCCGATCCCGCCATGTCCTCACTTCGCCGCTCGCTGGACCACTCCTACGGCGACGCGTCCCACGGGGCCGCGCTGGACGAGTTGTACGCGCGGTTCGTGACGCCGGGCGACCTGGTCTTCGACGTCGGGTCGCACGTGGGCGACCGGATCGGCAGCTTCCGCCGCCTCGGCGCCCGGGTCGTGGCCGTGGAGCCCCAACCGCTGTGCAACCGCGCCATCCGCGCCATCTATGCCGGCGACGACCAGGTCACGCTGGTCGAGGCGGCGTGCGGGGCGTACGCCGGGAACGTCCGCCTGCACGTCAACTCCCGTAATCCCACGATCTCCACCGTCTCCGCCCACTTCCTCCAGGCGGCGAACGGCGCGGACGGTTGGGCGCACGAGGTCTGGGACGACGAGATCGACGTACGCTGCGTCACCCTCGACTCGCTGCTGAACCGGTACGGCGTACCGACCTTCGTGAAGATCGACGTCGAGGGCTTCGAGGGCGCCGTGCTGGCCGGCCTGAACCGCCCGCTGCCGGCGCTGTCCTTCGAGTTCACCACGATCGAGCGCGCGCTGGCGCGACGGTGCGTCGACCGGCTCACGTCGCTCGGCTTCGACGGCTTCGACGTCGCGCTGGGCGACGACACCTCGTTCGCCTTCGGGGAGTGGGTGTCGGCGGAGCGGATCATCGCCCACCTGCTGGCGCTGCCGTACCGGGTCAACTCCGGCGACGTGTACTGCGTGGGGAAGCGTTCCGGGTGACCCGGGGGCCACGGCATTCTTCCTGACCCGGGGTCGCCCACGGAACCGTTTGCCCGTCCCCGCGACGGGAACGCGTGCGGGACCAGCCGTGCGCCGCACGAGGGCGGCGCCGCGAAGGAGGCCGCACATCATGGGCGACAACCAGCAGCCGCTGGCCGGAAAGCGGATCGCGATCCTCGCCACCGACGGGGTCGAGGAGGTCGAGTACACCCAACCCCGGTCCGCCGCGGAGCAGGCGGGCGCGGAGGTGCATCTGGTCTCTCTGTCCGCCGGCGAGGTGCAGGCCATGAACCACGACGTCAACCCGGCCAACCGCCACCCGGTCGACCGTACGCTGGACCGGGCCAACCCGGCCGACTACGACGCCCTGGTGCTGCCCGGCGGGACGGTCAACCCGGACCGGCTCCGGATGAACCCGGCGGCGATGGACTTCGTGCGGGGGTTCTTCCAGCAGGCCAAGCCGGTGGCGGCGATCTGCCACGGCCCGTGGTCCCTGGTCGAGACCGGAATGGTCGACGGTCGGACGGTCACCTCGTACCCGAGCCTGCGCACCGACATCCGCAACGCCGGCGGGAACTGGGTCGACCAGCAGGTGCAGGTGGACAACGCCCTGGTCACCAGCCGCCGCCCCAGCGACCTGCCGGCGTTCTGCGCCAAGATGGTCGAGGAGTTCGCCGAGGGTCGACACGTGCGTCAGATGGCGACCGCCTGACCTCTGAGCGCTCCGGACCGGGCCGCGTGCCCGGTGCGGAGCGGGCCCGGCGATGCCGCCACGCCACCGGCCGGTCGGCGCTACCGTCGGCCTGATGGGGCGGATGCGGGGCACCCACGAGCGACCGGCGGGGCTGACCTACCAGCCCGAGCTGGTGAGCTGCGACGAGGAGCGGTCGTTGCTGACCGCGCTGGCCGCGTACGACTTCCTCGAGGTCCGGATGCACGGGCAGATCGCCCGGCGTACGGTCCGGCGCTTCGGTTTCGACTACGACTACGGCTCCTTCCAGCTCACCGAGACGGAGGCGTTGCCGGTGGAGCTGCGGGAGGTCCGCGAGCGGTGCGCCGGGCTCGCCGGCGTGCCGGCGGCCACGCTCGCGCAGGCCCTGGTCACCCGCTATCCGCCCGGCTCGGTCATCGGCTGGCACCGCGACGCGCCGGCGTTCGGGCCGACCGTGGTCGGGCTCTCCCTGGGCTCCGCCTGCCTGTTGCGCTTCCAGCGCGGCCGGGCCGAGGAGCGCCGGGTGTACGAGGTGGAGCTGGCGCCTCGCTCGGCGTACGTGCTCGCCGGGGCGGCGCGGTCGGCCTGGCAGCACAACATCCCGCCGGTGCCGGAGCTGCGCTACTCGATCACCTTCCGACAGCTGCGGACATCCCTGGCCGGACGCGGCTGACCGGGACCAGTACCGGTGGCTTCGCCCGCGATCCGACCCGGGCGTGCCGCCCCGACGCCCGACGTGTGGATGCTCCGACAGCGGGAAGGCCAGGGCCGTTGGCAGCCGGCAGCGGGAGGGACATGGGCGCCAGAACCTTCGTGGTGATCGGTGGCACCAGCGGTCTCGGTCTGGCGGTGGCCCGCCTGCTCGTCGACGAACACCGGGTCGCCGTCCTCGGTGACGTGCCTGACGAGGTCGCCGCGGTCGCCGACGAGCTGGGCTGCGCCGGGCGGATCTGCGACGTCTCCTCCTACGAGCAGGTCCGGGACGCGTTCGCCGAGGTGGTCGACCGGTACGACGTGATCGACGGGGTGGCGGCGTGCGCCTCGATGTGGGCGGGCGGTGACCTGGCGGACCTCTCCCCGCAGCGGATCCGGCGGGCCGTGGAGATCAACGCCCTGGGCACCACGTACGTGTTCAAGGAGGCGCTGCACCACCTGCGCCGGCAGGGTCACGGCAACCTGGTGTACATCGGGGCGCTGGCCGTGACGAAGCCCCGGCCGGGCATCCCGATCTACCGGGCCACCAAGAGCTACGGCAGCAGTCTGGTCGAGTCGCTGGCCGAGGCCCAGCACAGCAACCGGATCAAGGTGATGGAGCTGCATCCCGGGCCGATGCCGACGCGGTTGCAGGAACGGGTCGGCGACGAGTTCCTCGACAAGATCTACGCGCTGCCGGAGCAGGTCGCCGCCGAGGTCGTACGGCTGCTGCTGCTCGCCCCCGACGACCTGTACGTCTCCGGCGAACTCGTGCTCCGCGCGGACGGGCGATGGTGACACCCGGAGGCGCCACGGCCGAGGTCACCGTCTCGGCGTGGGCGCCGTTGCGCACCGCCGTCTACCGCAGCCTGTGGCTGGCCCTGCTCGCCGCGAACATCGGCACCTGGATGCAGACGGTCGGCGCCCAGTGGCTGTTGATCCACCAGTCGAACGCCTCCACCCTGGTCGCCCTGGTGCAGACCGCCAGCCTGCTGCCGACGCTGCTGCTGGCCCTGCCGGCGGGCGCCCTCGCGGACACCTTCGACCGACGGCACCTGCTGATCTCGGTGCAGCTGTTCCTGGTGGTGGTCGCCGCGGCGCTGACACTGCTCACCGCGACCGGCCGGATGCCGCCGGCGCTGCTGCTCACCCTCACCTTCGCCTTCGGCGTGGGACAGGCGCTGACCCTGCCGGCCTGGGCGGCGGTGATCCCGGAGCTGGTGCCCCGGGACCAGCTCCGGTCGGCCTCGGCGCTGGGCTCGATCAGCGTCAACGTGGCCCGGGCCGTCGGGCCGGCCGCCGCCGGCGTGCTGATCGCCCGCATCGGGGTGGCCCCGGTCTTCGCCCTCAACGCGGTGGCGTTCCTGGTCTTCGCGCTGGCGCTGTTCCGGTGGCGGCCCGGCGACGCCCGCGCCGTCGAGGTGCCCGAGCGGTTCACCGCCGCGCTGCGGGCCGGCGGCCGGTACGTGCGGCACTCGCCGATCGTGCGCCGGCTGCTGCGCCGCGCGCTGGTGTTCGTGATCCCGGCGAGCGCGCTGTGGGCGCTGCTGCCGCTGGTGGCGGCCCGCCGGCTGCACATGAACTCCAGCGGGTACGGCCTGCTGCTGGCCGCGCTCGGGGTGGGCGCCATCATCGGTGGGCTGCTGCTGCCGAGGATCCGGACCTGGATGTCGGCCAACCAGTTCCTGCTGGTGGCCGGGGCGACCTACGGCGGCACGCTGATCGTGGTGGCGTCGGTGCGGATCGTCCCGGTGGTGCTGCTCGCCCTGCTGCCGGCCGGGGTGGCCTGGGTGACCGTCCTCGCCAACGTCAACGCCGAGATCCAGCTCTTCCTGCCCGGCTGGGTACGCGCCCGCGGCCTGGCCGTGTACCAGATCGTGCAGGGCGGTGGGCAGGCCGTCGGCGCGTTCGCCTGGGGTGTGGTGGCGGACGCCGCCGGGCTGGCCGCCGCGTTCCTCGTGGCGGCCGCGCTGATGCTGATCGGCGCGGTGACGTCGCAGATCTGGCCGCTGCCCGACCTGCGCGGGCTGAACAAGGACCCGACCACCTACCGGCCGCCCCTGGAACTGGCCCTCGAACCGGATCCCCGGGTGGGGCCGGTGCTGGTGGTGGTCACCTACACCGTCCGGCCCGGTCGGGAGGCCGAGTTCCTGGATGCGATGGACCACGTCCGCGGGTTCCGGCAGCGTACCGGGGCGATGCGGTGGGGACTCTTCCGCGAGGGCGAGAGCCCGGCCCAGTTCGCGGAGGTCTACCTGGTGCCGTCCTGGGATGAGCACCTGCGCCAGCACGGGGGTCGGCTGACGACCGCCGACCGCGAGGCCGAGGAACGGGCCAAGGAACTCGCCGAGGGCGAGCCGGAGGTGCGGCACCTGCTGCCGGCCGCCGCCGGCCTGGCGCTGGCCGACGACGGTGACCTGGCGTGAGCCCGTCCGGCCGGTGTGTCGTCCGACGGCGAGCCACCGGCTCCGGCGGCTCGTCCGGCGAGCGTGATCGCGCGCATTTCGGGAATGAGCGGCCACGGCGAGCGAGGGGGAGATCGCGCCCGGCACCGCAACGGGCGGTCGCCCGTTGCCACCGGGCGCGACGAGCCGCGGGCGGACCCCGTCGACGGGCGGGTGTGGTGCGCCGGTCCACCCGCCGATGAAGCAACCCATGGGGGAATGGAGTGAGCAGGATGGCTCGAAAGAGCACGATCGGGGTGCGGTCGGTGACCGACGCCCTGGGCATCGAACGGGCAAGTCGGGACCGCCCGTCCGAGGGCCTGGCCCGGTTCCTGGGCTGGTTCAGCCTCGGGCTGGGCGCCGCCGCCCTCGGCGCGCGATCGCGCGTCAGCCGACTGTCCGGCATCGACGACTCCCGGACCGCGCAGACCGTGCTGCGGATCGCCGGGGTGCGGGAACTGGGCCACGCCGCGGCGCTGCTCGTCCCCCGCCGAGCCGGGTGGGGGGCGTGGACCCGGGTGGCCGGCGACGCGATGGACCTCGCCGCCTGCGGACGGGCGCTGCAGCGGCGGCGCGGGGAACGGCGACGGCGGCTGACGTACACCACCCTGGCGGTCGCCGGGATCACCGCGGTCGACCTCTACACCGCCGTACGCGTCGCCCGGCGCCGGCGCGCGGACGGCAACGAGGTACACGCTGCGGTGACGGTCAACCGGAACATCGAGGACGTCTACCGGTTCTGGCACGACTTCGAGAACCTGCCGCGCTTCATGTACCACCTGCGGTCGGTGCGGATGACGGGCGACCGGCGGTCGCGGTGGATCGCGAGGGCGCCGGCCGGCAAGAGCGTGGAGTGGGACGCCGAGATCGTCGACGACCGCCCGAACGCGCTGATCAGTTGGCGCTCGGTGGCGGGCGCACGGGTGCCCAACTCCGGCACCGTCCGGTTCATGCGCGCCGCCGGTGGGCGGGGCACGGAGGTGCGCGTCCAGATCAGTTACCGGGCGCCGGGCGGGATGCTCGGGGCGAAGGTCGCCAAGCTCTTCGGTGAGGACCCCCAGCAGCAGGTCTGCGACGACCTGCGGCGGTTCAAGCAGGTGATCGAGACGGGCGAGATCGTCCGCTCCGACGCCAGCCCGAACGGCAGCAGCGTCCAGCAACAGGCAAACCAGCGCCCGGCGCGACCGGTGGCGATGCGTGGAGCGGAGTGGTGAGGAACCGATGCTAGCCAACTGCTGGATCGCGCCGAACAGCCTGGCCGTCGAGGACGTCCCCGACCCGCAGATCCGGAACCCGCGGGACGCCATCCTGCGGATCACCTCGTCGGCGATCTGCGGATCCGACCTGCACCTGCTGGACGGATTCATCCCGGCGATGAGGAAGGGCGACATCCTCGGGCACGAGTTCATGGGCGAGATCGTCGAGCTCGGCCAGGGCGTACGGGACGGGCTGAGCGTCGGTGACCGGGTGGTGGTGGGCTTCCCGATCGCCTGCGGTGACTGCATCTCCTGCCAGCGCGGTCTCTACTCGGTCTGCGAGAACTCCAATCCCAACGCGGCGATCGCGGAGACGGCGATGGGCCACTCGCCGGCCGGCATCTTCGGCTACTCCCACCTGCTCGGCGGCTATGCCGGGGGACAGGCGCAGTACGTCCGGGTGCCCTTCGCCGACGTGGGCGCCCTCAAGATCGAGGACGACCTGCCCGACGAGAAGGTGCTGTTCCTGTCGGACGTGCTGCCGACCGGCTACATGGCCGCCGAGATGTGCGACATCGAGCGTGGCGACATCATCGCCATCTGGGGCGCCGGGCCGGTCGGGCAGTTCGCCGCCGCCAGCGCGTTCCTGCTCGGCGCCGAGCGGGTCATCGTCATCGACCGGTACCCGTACCGGCTGCGGATGGTGCGGGAGAACACCGGCGCGGAGACCATCAACTACGAGGAGTCCGACGTCCTGGACGCGCTCCGCGAGATGACCGCCGGACGCGGGCCGGACGGTTGCATCGACGCGGTCGGCATGGAGGGGCACCACGCCTCCGCGGCGCTGCACGCGTACGACCGGGCGAAGCAGGCGGCGAAGGTGGAGACGGACCGGCCGCACGCGCTGCGGGAAGCCGTGCTGGCCTGCCGCAACGGCGGCACCATCTCGGCGGTCGGCGCGTACGGCGGCTTCATCGACAAGTTCCCGATGGGCTCGTTCATGAACCGGTCGCTGACCATGCGGTCCGGGCAGGCTCACGTGCAGCGCTACATGCGGCCGCTGCTGGAACGGATCCGCAAGGGCGAGATCGACCCGAGCTTCATCATCACCCACACCATGCGGCTCGACGACACGCCCCACGGCTACGACATCTTCAAGAACAAGCAGGAGGAGTGCGTCAAGGTCGTGCTCAAGCCGTAGCGGAACCATCCACACCGTCGCGCCGGGCAGCGGGCCCGGCGCGACGGCGTGCCGCGCCCAGCCGCACGGCCCGGCGTTTCCGGCAACCCCCCCGGCCGCCGGCAGCCTGCTGGAGGTGGTCGGCCGGGTGATCGCGGTGACCTGCTGCCTCGGCACCATGTGGCAGGTCTTCCGGCGCGACGGCGGGCCGCACCGGGTCACGCCTGAGGGAGCGCGCGGAGCGCAGGTCGGCGTGGCGGCCGGGGAGCGGCTGCGCCCTGGGATCCCCGGGCGCCGACACCTCACCGGTCCAACAGCGCGCGCAGCGCCTTCACCACCTCGGCGGGCGCCTCCTCGGCCATGAAATGGCCATAGCTGACCGGCACGTGCACCAGGTCGGGCGCCCACGCCCGCCACCTGGCGGCGGCGTCGAAGCCCAGCGCCGCGCCCCAGTCCTGCTGGAGCACGGTCACCGGCATGCGGAGCCGGTTACCGGCCGCGTGGTCGGCCCGGTCGTGCTCGACGTCGATCCCGGCCGACGCCCGGTAGTCCGCGACGATGGAGACGACCGCCTCCCGGGAGGCCCGCAGGTAGGCGGCCCGCACGTCGGCCGGGATCGCCTCCGGGTCGCCCGCCCAGACGTCCAGGAAGTGGCCGAAGAAGGCGTCCGGGCTGGCCGCGATCAACCGCTCCGGCAGGCCGGGCGGCTGCGCCATCAGGTAGAGGTGGAACCCGACGGCGGCGCTGGTGCCGTGCAGCACGTCCCACATGTCGAGGGTGGGCAGCACGTCGAGCGAGGCGAGATGGGTGACCGCGCCGGGGTGGTCCAGGCCGGCGCGGACCGCGACCAGGGCGCCGCGGTCGTGCCCGGCCAGGGCGAACCGGTCGTGCCCCAGCTCGCGGGCCAGCGCGACGACGTCGGCGGCCATGGTGCGCTTCGCGTACGCCGTGCCGTCGGTGTCCGCGGGCTTGTCGCTGGCGCCGTAGCCGCGCAGGTCGGGGCAGATGACGGTGTGGTCGGCGGCGAGGTCGGCGGCGACGTGCCGCCACATGAGGTGGGTCTGCGGGAAGCCGTGCAGCAGCACGATCGGGCTGCCGGAGCCGCCGACGGCGGTGTTCAGGGTCACGCCGTCGGCGACGGTGACGCGTCGGTAGTCGAACCCACTGATCCTGGGATCCACGGAATGCCTCTCTGTTCGGATGTCCGGTACGCGCCGAGCCTGCCCGGGGCGGATCAGCGGCGGATCAGCGTCCGATGAGTGGCCCGGCCGGCGCGCCGGTGCGGCGACCCCTGCGGTGCCTAGAGTGGGCGACATGACCAGCCAGACCTCGGTGCGGTTCGGCGTGCTGGGGCCGGTGGAGGCGGTCGGCGAGCGCGGCCCCGTACCGCTGAAGGGGACCCGGCAGCGCGCCGTGCTGGCCCGGCTGCTGGTCGCCCGGGGACGGTTGGTGCCGGTCGATCGGCTCGTCGGCGACCTGTGGGCCGAGCCGCCGGAGGGCGCGGTGGCCGCCATCCGCACCTTCGTCGCCGACCTGCGCCGCGCCCTGGAGCCCGACCGGCCGCCGCGGCAGCCGGCCCGGCTGCTGGTCACCACCCCGCCGGGGTACGCGCTGGCCGCCGCGTCCGACGCCGTCGACGCCTGGCGGTTCGAGACGGCGGTCGCCGGCGCGGGCGCGCTGCTGGCGGCGGGACGCCCCGGACCGGCCCTCGCCGGCCTGGACGCGGCGCTCGCCCTGTGGCGAGGGCCGGCGTACGCGGAGTTCGCGGACCAGGGCTGGGCCCGGGGAGAGATCAACCGGCTCGACGAACTGCGGATGCTGGCCGTGGAGCGGCGGGCCGAGGCGCTGCTGGCGCTGGGCCGGGCCGCCGAGGCCGCCTCCGACCTGCGCGCCCACACGACTGCCCAACCGCTGCGGGAGGACGCCTGGCACCTGCTGGCCGTTGCCCTCTACCGTGCCGGCCGGCAGGGCGACGCGCTGGCCGCGCTGCGCCGGGCCCGGGAGACGCTGGTGGGGGAGCTGGGATTGGACCCGGGCCCGCGGCTGCGACAGCTCGAGGCCGACATCCTCGCCCAGGCGCCGCACCTGCGCCCGACGCCGGTCACCGGGCCCGTGCCAGGCGAGCCGCCGACGCTCGCGCCCGCCGGCGCTGCGGTCTCGACGCCCGCCGGCGCTGCGGTGTCGACGCCCGCCGGCGGTGCGCTGCCGGCCGCCGGCGCTGCGGTGCCGACGCCTGCCGGCGGCGAGCCGTCGGTGCCGGTGTCCGGTGAGCGGCGCCCGTTCGTCGGGCGCGGCGCGGAGCTGGCCGGCCTGGTACGAGCGGCCGACGAGGTGGCCCGGCGCGGCCGGCCGGGCCTCGCTCTGGTCTCCGCCGAGGCGGGCGGCGGGAAGACCGCGCTCGCCGAGGCGCTCACCGAGCGGTTGGCCGCCGCCGGCTGGAGCACGGCCTGGGGCCGCAGCCCCGAGTACGACGGCGCGCCGGTCGCCTGGCCCTGGGCGCAGGTCACCGCAGCGCTGACCGCCGGCTCATCGCCGCCCGATCCCGGCTCGCCGGCGACCGCAGCGGACGCCGGATCCGGCCCGGACGCGCCGACGGGCGCGACCGGTGGACCGTCCCCCGCCGGGGACGCCGCAGCGGCGGCGGACCCCGCCGTGGACCGGTTCCGGCTGCACCGGGCCGCCGCGACCCGACTTGCGGCGGCGGCCGGCCGGCGGCCGGTGCTCGTGGTCCTGGACGACCTGCACCGGGCCGACGCGGACACCCTCGACCTGCTGACCGCCCTGCTCGCCGGGCCGGAGCCGGTCACCGGGCCGGTGTTCGTCGTCGGCACGTTCCGCGCCACCGAGATCTCCCCGGGGCTGACCGCGACCCTGGCCCGGCTCGCCCGGACCGAACCCGTCCGGGTCTATCTCGGCGGCCTGTCGGAGGCGGCGACCGGGGAGGTCGCGGGCGCCGTCGTCGGGCGGGAGCTGGAACCGTCGACCGTGCGGCTGCTCCACCGGCGCAGCGGCGGCAACCCGTTCTTCGTCCGGGAGCTGGCGAGGCTGCTCGCGGCCGAGGGCGACGCGGCCCTGGCGGCGGTCCCGGCCGGCGTGCGGGACGTCATCCGGCACCGCCTGGGGCAGCTGCCGGAGGCCACCCGGACCGTGCTGCGGCAGGCCGCGGTGATCGGCCGGGACGTCGACCCGGAGGTGCTCGCCGCAGTCGCCGGCGAGGACGCCATGCTCGACGCGCTGGACCGGGCCGGGCCGGCCGGCTTCCTGACCGGGCCGGGCACCCGGTTCACCCACATCCTGGTCCGCGACACCCTCTACGGGGACCTGTCCGCGCCGCGCCGGGCCCGCTGGCACACCGAGGTCGGGGAGGCGATCGAACGGCTGCGCCCGGACGACGTCGCCGCGCTGGCGCACCACTTCACCCAGGCCGGCGGCCGAGCCACCGCCCCGCGCGCCGCCCGCTACGCCACAGCCGCCGCCGAACGGGCCGAACGGCGCCGCAACCCGCACGAGGCGGCCCGCCTCTGGCAGCAGGCGGTCGCCGCCCACGACCGGGCGGGTGGGCAGGACGTACGCGGGCGGCTGGGCGCGGTGATGGGGCTGGGCCGGGCGCTGGCCGTGACCGGACACCTGGCGCAGACCCGCCGGCTTCGGGCCGAGGCCGTCGCCTCCGTCGAGCGAATCGACGATCCGGTGCTGACCGGGACCGTGCTGGCGGCCTTCGACGTCCCGGCCGTCTGGACCCGCAACGACGACGAGGACCTCTCCCGCCGGGTCGTCGAGGCCGCCGAACGCACCCTGGCGGTGCTCCCCGCCGAGCAGGCGGAACAGCGCAGCCGGCTGTTGAGCACCCTGGCCCTGGAGCTGCGCGGCACCACCACCGACCGTGGCCGCCGGGCGGCCGCAGAGGCGGAGGCGATCGCCCGGCGACTCGGCGACCCGGCGCTGCTGGCCTTCGCCCTCAACGCCCGCTTCATGCACACCTTCCGGCGGACCGGCCTCGCTCCCGAACGTGCCCGTCTCGGCGCGGAGCTGGTCGACCTGGCCGCCCCGCACCAGCTGGTGACCTTCGAGGTGCTCGGGCACCTCATCGGCCTGCAGGCGCGGTGCGGGCTCGGCGACCTGGCCGCCGCCGACGCCCACGCCCGCGCCGCCGACCGGCTGGCCGAGCGGTACGAGCTACCGCTCGTCGGCGTCTTCACCCGGTGGTACGCCGCCCTGCGGCCGGCCGTCGACGGGGACCGCGCGGCGGCGGAGGTCGCGTACCGGGCCGCCGAGGCTCGGCTCGCCGGCAGCGGGATACCGGGCATGGCTCACGGGCTGCTGCCCCTCGCCCTGCTCGGGCTGCGGCTGTCCACCAAGGACGACGAGCGCCCCCTGCTCACGGCGGGCGCCGACTGGGGGCCGTACGAGCCGTGGGTGCGCCCGCTGGTCCGGCTCGCCGCCGGCCGCCCCGCCGAGGCCGCCGCCGCGCTGCGGGCCCTGCCGGAGACGCCGCACGACCTGCTGTCCGAGGCGCGCCTGTGCCTGGCCGCCCGCGCCGCGCTCGCCCTCGACGACCGGCCCCGGATCGCGCGCCTGTACCCCGAACTGCTGCCCGCCGCCGACGAACTGGCCGGGGCGGGCAGCGGGGCGCTCACCCTCGGCCCGGTGGCCCGTTACCTCGGCGAGCTGGCCACGGCGCTGGGCCGCCCCGACGAGGCGGCGGCCCACCAGCGGACGGCACGGCGCTTCCGGGTACCGGAAGTTCGCTAGCGCCGCGACCGGAACGCGCGGGCTCAGGCGGTGGCCGGGACCTCCGCGCCGGGCTGCGCGGCCGGCTCCTCGCCGGTCCGCCCGGCGGGCGTCCCCTCGGCGGGCGTCCGCACCGCGAAGGCGTCGAAGGGCTCCCGCGGCGCGGGGACCCGCTCGACGGGGGCCGGCTGGGCGGAGACCGGCTGGGCGGGGGACGCCTCGGCGGCCGCGCGGGCGCCCACCTGCGGGTACTCGGCGGTCTCCCCGCCGCCCGCGGCGGCCGCCATCACCGCGGCGGCGGCCAGGTCGGCCACCCGCTTCGCCTCGCGCTGCACCCGGGCGCGTACCTCCTTGGCGTGCTGCTCGGCGAGGTCGGCGGCCCGGCGGGCGTCCTCCAGCCGCTTCGTCTCGGTGGTCAGGTCGCGGCGGACCTCCACCAGGCGCTCCTCCAGCTCGGCGCCCTCCTGCTCGATGCTGGCGATCTCCTGCCGGGACCGGTCGAGCTGCTGGCCGGCGGTCTCCAGCTCGGCCTGGAGCTGGGCCAGCGCCTCCTGCCGCTGCTGGAGCTCCTGCTGCACGGTGGAGAGCTGCTCCTGGTGCGCGCTCGTCTGCTCGTCGGCGCGTTCCCGGACCTCGGTGGCGTACTGCTGGGCCTCGGCGACGAGCGCGGCGATGTCCCGCTCGGCCGCGGTGGCCCGGTCGGCCAGCTCCTGCTCGGCCGCGGCCCGCCGCTCCTCCAGCTCCCGGGCCATGTTGGCCTGCCACTGGGCCAGCTCCTGCTGGGCCTTGCTGCGGTTCGCCTGCACCTCCTGCTGGATCTGCGTCCGCGCCGCCTTCACCAGCGCCTCGGAGGCGGAGCGGGCCTGCTCGACCTGCTGGTTGCTCTGCTCGGCGATCCGCTTCGCCTCCTGCTGAGCCCGCTCGTGGGCGGCCTGACCCTCGGTCCGCAGCTTCTCCGCCAGCTCGCGGGTGGCGGTGAGTTCGGCCTGCGCGGCGGCCCGCCGCTCCTCGTGCGCCTGCTCCTGCTCGGCGCGCCGGGCGTCCAACTCCTCGTCCAGCTCGCGCAGCTCCCGGGCGGCCTGCTCCCGCGCCGCGGTGAGGGCCTTCTCCGCCTGGGCGTGGAGCTCGGCGGCCCGCTTCGCGGCGGTCTCGCTGATCGCCCCGGCCTGCTTCTCGGCCAGGTCGAGGATCTGCTCGACCATCGGTCCCAGGTCACTGAACGAGGCCCGGTCCACCTGCGCCGGTCGCTGCCGCAGCTCCGCCGCCTCGGTCTGCGCCCGCTGCAACTGCACGGTCAGCTCCTGGACCTGGCGGTACGCCCGGTCCCGGTCGGCGGTCAGCGTGGACACCTCGCCGTCCAGCCGCTTGACGTACCGGTCCACCTGCCGCTTGTCGTAGCCGCGCAGCGCGAGTTCGAAGCTCGGCCGGGCCGACGCGTCCTCGTGTGGTGCGAACGGTTCCTCGCCGTTGGACATTGCGCCATCCTCCGTCGGTTCGCCAGCGCCAGGCCGGCGGATGACCGCCCCGCAGGGCATGATGAGGCGCAACGGTACCGCCACCCCGGAACGGCCCGGCGGCGTGCCCCACCACCGTCCCGGTGGGATGCCGTGACCGTTCGGCCGGATCCCGCTCTCGGCCGGCCGGTGCGGTCCCGGAAGCGGTCAGCCCGGCACCGGCCGGAGCTCCCGCTCGTCCGCCACCGGCGCCGATCCCGCCCGGCGAATCGGGCCGCAGCACCCGCCGACGGCCACCAGCAGGCAGCCCGCTCCCGCCACCAGACAGACCGGAGCGGCCCCGTACCGGCCGGCCGCCCAGGTCAGCAGGGCAGCGCCGGCCGGCCCCAGCGAGAAGTGCGTGCTCCAGAACGCGGAGGTGACCCGGCCCAGCAGGTGATCGGGCGTGATCTCCTGGCGCAGCGACATCGAGCAGATGCCACCCACGCTGACGCAGCAGAGGTGGACCGCGGCCGCCGCGATGAGGGCGGGGACGGTGCCGGCCAGCCCGATTCCGGCGACGGCGACGCCGCAGACGCCGGTCGCGCCGATCCAGGTGACGCCGAAGCCGAGCCGACGGCGCAGCGGGGCCACCAGCAGCGCCCCGGCGACCGTGCCGAGGGTGGCCAGGCCGAGCACCGTGCCGACGGTCCGGTCCGAGCCGCCCAGGTCGTGCTTGACGTGGTAGATCAGCACGTCGGTCAGGCCGAACGTCAGGAAGATGAAGACCGACAGCAGCGCGGTCAGCGACCGCAGCACCGGCTGTCGCCAGAGGAACCGCGCGCCGGCCAGGAACTCGGCCAGCGGTCGCTCGCGGGGCGGGGCGGCCGCGTCCGGGTCCGGCCGGCGGAGGCGGACCAGCCGGAGGCCGACGGCGGAGAGCGCGAAGCTGGCCGCGTTCACGCCGATCGCCGCGGTGGGACCGAACCGGGCCGACACGAGGCCGGCCAGCAGCGGCCCGACCGCGGCGGCCGCGGCGTACGTCGCGTGCAGCCGCCCGTTGGCCTCCGTGATCCGCTCCCGGTCGACCAGGTTGCGCACCGCGGTCACCGAGGCGACCTGACAGACCATGCCGACCGCCTCGCAGACCGGCAGCACCGCGAAGAGCAGCCACACCTGTGGGCCGGCGAGCCAGGCCAGCGGGATCAGTCCGTAGAGCACCAGCCGGACCAGGTCACCGACGATCATCAGGGTGCGCCGGTCGAACCGGTCGACGAGCACCCCGCCGAACACGCCCGCACCCACCGACGCGACCCCGGCCACCGCGGTGAGCAGGCCCATCCGGGCCACCGAGCCGGTCGCGTGCAGCATCAGCAGCGGCACCGCCAGGTAGGCGAAGGAGTCCCCGGCCGCGGAGACCGCCTGCGCGATCCAGTAGGTGACGAAGGAGCGGTCCCGCGCCAGGGAAGGCCGGGCCGGGCCGGGACCGCGGCGCGGGCTCACCACCCGAGGCTATCCGCCGCGCCGCAACCGGTGGCGCCCGCCGGGTCGTTGAGGGACACTCGACGGATCGCGTACGCCGCCGCGCGACGGGCCACCGGGACGCGACCTGGAAGGGCTGGACATGCGGATCGCCCTGTTCGTCACCTGCCTGGCCGACACCCTCTTCCCCGAGGCGGCCAGGGCGACGGTACGGCTGCTGGAACGCCTCGGTCACCAGGTGGCCTTCCCCGAGGAGCAGACCTGCTGCGGGCAGATGCACGTCAACACCGGCTACCCGGACGACGCGCTGCGGCTGGTGCGCCGGCACGTGCGGGCCTTCGCCCCGTACGACGTGGTGGTCGCCCCGTCCGGCTCGTGTGTCGGCTCGGTGCGGCACCAGCACGCGATGGTGGCCCGCCGGGCCGGCGACGAGCGGCTGGCCGGCCGGGCCGAGGAGGTCGCCCGGCACACGTACGAGCTGTCGGAGCTGCTCGTCGACGTGCTCGGGGTGACCGACGTGGGGGCGTACTACCCGCACCGGGTGACCTACCACCCGACCTGCCACTCGCTGCGGATGCTCCGGGTGGGGGACCGGCCGCTGCGGCTGCTGCGCGAGGTCCGCGGCCTCGACCTGGTGGAGCTGCCGCAGGCCGAGCAGTGCTGCGGCTTCGGTGGCACCTTCGCCGTGAAGAACGCGGACACCTCCACGGCGATGCTGGCCGACAAGATGCGCCACGTGCTGGCCACCCGGGCCGACGTCTGCACCGCCGGGGACGCCTCCTGCCTGATGCACATCGGCGGCGGGCTGTCCCGGCTGCGCGCCGGCGTCCGAACCGTGCACCTGGCCGAGATCCTGGCCAGCACGGAGGCGGGCCGCTCCGGCGACCCGACCGGCCGGACTACCGAGGGGGTGGCCCGGTGAGGGCGACGGACCGGGAGGGGCGGCGATGACGGAGACGTTCCTCGGCCTGCCCGCGACGGCCCCGCCCGGGGTCGGCCACCTGCGCGGCGACGAGCCTTTTCCGGTCGCCGCCCGCCGCGCCCTGGCCGACCCCCAGCTCCGCCGTAACCTGCGGCACGCCACCGGCACCATTCGGGCCAAGTCGTCGGCGGTGATCAGCGAGGTGCCGGACTGGCCGGAGCTGCGGGCCGCCGGGCGGGCGATCAAGAGCGACACCATGGCCCGCCTGCCCGAGCTGCTCGAACAGCTGGAGGCGGCGGTCACCGCCGCCGGCGGCACCGTGCACTGGGCGACCGACGCGGTCGAGGCGAACCGGATCGTCACCGACCTGGTCCGGGCCACCGGCGCCGACCGGGTGATGAAGGTCAAGTCGATGGCCACCCAGGAGATCGGCCTCAACGAGGCGCTCGAGGCCGCCGGGATCGAACCGGTCGAGACCGACCTGGCGGAGCTGATCGTCCAGCTCGGACGGGACCGGCCCAGCCACATCCTGGTCCCGGCGATCCACCGCAACCGGGCCGAGATCCGCGAGGTCTTCCTGCGCGAGATGCCCGGGGTGGACCCGGCGCTGACCGACGAGCCCGCCGCGCTGGCCGCCGCCGCCCGGCGGCACCTGCGCGCCACCTTCCTCAGCACGAAGGTGGCCGTCTCCGGGGCGAACTTCGCGGTCGCCGAGACCGGCACCCTCGCGGTGGTCGAGTCCGAGGGCAACGGGCGGATGTGCCTCACCCTGCCGGAGACCCTGATCACCGTGATGGGCATCGAGAAGGTCATCCCCACCTGGGACGACCTCGGGGTCTTCCTGCAACTGCTGCCCCGGGCGTCGACCGGGGAGCGGATGAACCCGTACACCTCGATGTGGACCGGGGTCACCCCGGGCGACGGGCCGCAACAGGTGCACCTGGTGCTGCTGGACAACGGCCGCAGCGCGGTGCTCGCCGACGAGGTGGGCCGGCAGGTGCTGCACTGCATCCGCTGCTCGGCGTGCCTCAACGTCTGCCCGGTGTACGAGCGCACCGGCGGGCACGCGTACGGGTCGGTCTATCCCGGGCCGATCGGGGCGGTGCTCTCCCCGCAGCTGACCGGGGTCGCCGACAATGCCTCCCTGCCGTACGCGTCGTCGCTCTGCGGGGCCTGCTTCGACGCCTGCCCCGTGATGATCGACATCCCGTCCGTCCTGGTCCACCTGCGCGCCCGGCACGTGGCCGAGCGCCGCGCGGCGCACCGGATGCCGAGCGCCGAGGCGGTCGCGATGGCCGCGGCCGCGTACACGATGGACCATCCCCGGCTGTACGCGGCCGCGCAACGCGCCGCGGGGCTGGGCCGGATCGCCGGTCGCGCCCTGCCCCCGCCGTTGAACGGCTGGACCGCCAGCCGGGACATGCCGGCCGCGCCGCCACAGACCTTCCGGCAGTGGTGGTCGGAGCGGAGGCGTGATGATCGCCCGTGACGTCACGCTGGCCCGGCTCCGCGCCGCCCTGGCCGCCGCACCTCCCACGCCGGTACGTCACCGGCCGGGCCACCGCCGGCAGGGGGAGCTGCCGCCCGGCGACCCGGAGCTGGTCGACCTGCTCGCCGAGCGGCTGACCGACTACCGGGCCCAGGTGTACCGGGCCACCGGTGCCGCCGTCGCCGACACGGTCGCCGGCATCCTCGCCGCCGAGGGCGCCACGGCGGTGGTGGTGCCGCCCGGGCTGCCCGCCGACTGGCGACCGGGCGGGATCGAGGTGGTGGTCGACGACGACCTGTCCGCCGACCGGCTGGCCGAGCTGGACGCGGTGGTCACCGCGGCGGCGGTCGCCGTCGCCGAGACCGGCACCATCGTCCTGGACGCCGCCGCCGACCAGGGCCGGCGGATCATCAGCCTGCTGCCCGACCGGCACGTCTGCGTGGTGCGCCCCGAGCAGGTGGTGGCCACCGTGCCGGAGGCTCTCGCCCGGCTCACCCCGGGCCACCCGCTGACCTGGATCAGTGGGCCCTCGGCGACCAGCGACATCGAGCTGAACCGGGTGGAGGGTGTGCACGGCCCGCGCCGCCTGCACGTCGTCCTCACCGACGGGTGACCGGTCACCACGTGGCCGCCTTTCCCGGTCACGGGAGGGCGGGGGACGACCGGATCAGACCGGGAAGTCCGGGTTAACGGCCGTCAGCCGGACCGTGAAGCCGTCCGGGCCGCGGTGCAGCGCCACGTGGCTGCAGGACTGGTGGGAGATCCAGAGGCCCAACCCGCCGGGGAGCCGTTGGTCGCCGGGAGGAGGCCGGCGAACGGGTCCTTCGGTCCGTCGCCGCCGTCGCTCACCGTGACCACGATGCGGTCGGCGCCGCTCCACAGCCTCATCGACACGGGTGGGAGACCGTGGCCCTGGGCGTTGGTCACCATCTCGCTGACCGCCACCACCAAGTCCTCGACGTCGTCGGCGGGGAGCTGCCCCCGGTCGGCGGCATGGACGGCGGCGCGGGCCTGCGCGGGCGTCGGGTCGGCCAGCTCGACCACCGGCACCGTCCGCTGCACCGGGTCGAGCAGCATCGCCCGCGGCTCGGCCAGGTAGCTGGTCGGCTCGGTGTAGACGCCGGTGGGCACGTGACTGCCGTCGGGCCGGGCCACCCGGGGATGGGTGCGGGCCACGTCCGTCAGCACCCGGGGCGGGGTGACTCGGGTGTCGTACGCGCACATGCTCCAGAGCGGGAAGTCGTCGTAGGCATGGTTGACGGCGGACTCGTACCGCGCCCACCAGTCCCACGTCGAGCCGAGCGCTTCGGAGGGCAGCTCACCGACGATGCGGATCTGCTGGGCGCCGTCGGCCACGAACGCGGCGAGCAGCTTCCGGTAGGAGCGGATCGCGGAGGTCGGCCGGTCGTAGACGGTGCCGCCGGGCAGGAACGTCACGCCCGAGCCGGCGGGCAGGGCCTGCCGGACCAGCTCGGCGTGGCGCCCACCGAAGCTCACCACGGCCGGCTCGCCGGCCTCGACGCCACCGAGCAGGAAGGCTCGACGCCACCGAGCAGGAAGGGCAGCACCACGGCGAGCAGGTGCTCGTCCGAGTCGAACAGGAGGGCCTCGTGGTAGTAGCCGACGTGGCCGGCGGCGGCACCGGTCCTCATCGCATGACCTCGACCCGGACGTCGGGGAGGTCCAGCAGCTCGACCAGGCGGGCCGCGGACGACCGGGAGGTGCGCAGGACGGCGGTGACGCCGCGACGCCGGGCGTGCTCGCCCAGGTGGATCAGGCAGCGATGGTCGATGAACCGGAGGTCCATCCCGTCGACCACCAGCCGGCCGTCGACCGGCTGCGGGTCGGCGCGGTCCAGCGCGGTGGCGAAGAGCCGGTGGTTGGACGGGTCCAGCTCGCCGGCCAGCGCGACCGCGCCCTCGTCCGGGTCGGCGGCGTACAGGCGGAACAGCACGTCGGCGTTGGTCTCGGGGGTGCAGGCAGGCCAGTTCGGCGATGGCCCGTTCTCCCGGCGCAGATCGCCGACATCGGATTGACGCACATGTAGCGGTCGATGAGGTGCTCGTACCGAGTGAACGCGTCCCGCTGGGCGGGAGTGCGGACCAGTGAGGTCGTCTCGGCCGCCACCCGGAAACCGGTGTAGCCGTCGGCCAGCGCGTCCGCCGTGGCGGCCGCGTAGTGCCGCACCTGGGTCTCCGGGTCGATGACCTCCTCGCGCCGGTAGGCGTCGTCGACGGGAACCATCCGGGCGGCCCCGGTGCGCAGCGCGTCAGCGAGGCCGGGCAGGCCGTCCAGGCGGTGGGTCAGCGAGCCGCGCCTGCTCGGCGCCGCGAGCCAGACCCGCTCGCCGGCCGCGAGGAAGGCCATCGCGCGGGAGTCGAGCACGGCCGGGTCGTCGTAGGCCCAGCAGAGGTGGTCGTACGCAGGGGGCGCGGCGTTGCTGGTCAAGCGGGCTTCCTCATGGCGCCTGCTTATTCCGCTCCGCGGGAACGGCCATTCGTGCCGTCCCCGGTGCCGCGGTCCGGTCCCGCCCGGCGGGCCTCCCGGTCCGGCCGGGTGGCCGGGCCGGAGGCCCCCCGGTGGCGGGTCGGACCGTCGCGGCGCACTGCCGCAGCAGGACCGGCCAGCCGCCGTCGCTCCTTGTAGGTGGCCACGAGCGGTAAGCCCAGACTCTCCGATAGTCCGGTCAAGCGGCCTGCAGGTTCCGCCACGCGGTCGACTCCAGGGGCGGGTCGGGCAGCTCGAACTCGGCCCAGTTGTTCCAGTACGCCACCGCGTCCACGTCGGCCTGCTGGCGCAGCCAGGTGACGTGGTCCCGCAGCGCCTGCGCCCGGCCGGCGCCGGTGGTGTCGGTGGTGGTCCGGCTCAGCCCGTACTCGGGGACGAGCAGCCGGAGCCCGGGGTACGCGGCGCGGATCTTGCCGAACGCGACGCCGAACATCCGGGCCGCCGTCCAGTACGTCGAGGTGTCCCGCGAGTAGCAGTCCACCCCGTAGTGCGTCATCCCCGGGTAACCCCAGTCCGTCGGGTTGCCGCGCCCCTCGTCCAGCCAGTACCGGGTCACGATCGGGCCGTGCCCGAGGACGTACCGCCGCCTGGGATGGGCGGCCACGATCTGGGCCAGCCGGGTCGCCGTGGCCCGGTACGTCGCCGGGGCGACATCGCCCATCGGCTCGTGGTACCAGGTCAGGTAGATCGGCCGGGTCAACCCGTCCAGCCAGGTGGTGAGCTGCTCGACGTCGTCCTTCCACGAGACGTGCATGACGGCCGCCGGCGCGTCGACGAACTTCCCGGCGGTCAACGGGGGCAGCTCCGGCAGGGCGTCCGCGTCGCCGGTGTCCGACCCGAAGTCCCGCATGTAGCGGATGGCCGGGTAGTCCGCCACGATCCGCTGGGTCCGGGCGCCCTTCTCGGCGCTCATCCCCACCAGCGTTGGCACCGTCACCATGGCGGTCGCGGTCGCGGTCCGTCCGGCCGCGTCCCGGACCGTGGCGGTCAGGGTCACCGTGCTCCGGCCGGCCAGCACGGTCACCGTGAAGCGGGCCGGGTCGGTGCCGCTCGGGGTGATGGTGACCCCCGCCGCGGTGGTGGTGAGCTGCCAGGTCAGCGGCACGCCCAGGTCGACCCGGACCGGGGTGTCCCAGGCCGCGCCGGTGGGGTCGCTGACCCGCCCGGAAAGGGTGAGCACCCGGGAGTCCGGATGGTAGGCGTCGACGACGACGGTGGTGGACTGGCCGGGCAGCAGCACCGCCGGGCTGACGGTGACGGAACGGATGACGGGAGCGGCCATGGCGTGCCTCCGAGGGTGTGCTCCAGGGCCGCCGGCCGCACGTCGCTGGGTGGCCAGGAGTGCCCTGACCTGCGTATTTACCAGCTTGCGTCAGTCCGTCGACGTCGCCAGCACCTCGGCAGATGGCGCAAAAGACGACGGCTGACCGGGTACGCCGCCGCCCAGGATCAGGGGCCGCACCTGCGCTCCGGCGACGCGCACCGGGTGGCCCGGCTGCACGACCGCTACGTCCGCCCGGACCGGCGCCGGCACGGCGTGGGGCGGGCGCTGCTCGCGGCGGTGTCGGACCGGGCCGCCGGGTGGGTCCGGTACCTGGAATGGCAGGCCCACCGGGAGCGGGCGGCTCCCTTCTACGAGCGGCTCGGCCACCGCGGCGAGCCCTGCCCGCAGCCGGAGTACCCGACCTTCATCCTCGACTTCAGGTCGCGCTGACGCTCCGGCACCGGGAGGGCGACGCTCAGGCCAACGGGTGGGAGATGCCCCGGGCGTGGTCGGTGATCGCCGCCCCGACCACCGTGGCGGTCAGCGGCAGCACCTCCAGGCAGCGGCGCACCGCCGCGGCCATCAGGGCGTTCGGCACCCGCATGGACAGCGTGCAGTGCGGCACCCACCGTCCCGGCTGGTAGTGCTCGACCAGCGTGATGCCGGCGCGGGCCAGCCGGTGGTGCACCTGGGCGTGGTGGGCGAGCAGCTCGGTGGTGGGCGTCGGCCCGAGCCAGAGCACCCGGCCGACGAACTGGCCGGCGTGCTGGAACTCCAGCCGCAGCGGCGCGGCCACCACCGTCCCGGCGAGAGCCTCGGCGACCTGGTCGGGGTCGAAGCGGGCGGCGACGGCGAGCGAGACGTGCGGGCGGTGCCGCTGCTCCAGCAGCGACCGCATGCTCTGTACGCCCTCGGACTCCAACGCGTCCCAGAGCACCCGGATCCGCCGGGTGGCGTCGGTGTCGAGATACAGCTCCAGCGCCGCGACCACGTCGCTCACCCTAGAGGTGAGGTTTGCCCGGCCCCGAGGGCGGTACTGCCCGGGTGGCACCGACATGGAGGAGCGTGGACCGTGGATGTGACGGACCTGCTGGCGGAGGCGTACGGGCGGCTGCCCGACCTGGTCGGCGCGGCGGTCGACGGGCTCGGTCCCGAACAGCTGCGGCAGCCACCGGCGCCGGGAGCCAACACGGTGGGCTGGCTCATCTGGCACCTGACCCGGATCCAGGACAGCGGCGTCGCCGACCTGCTGGGCGAGGAGCAGGTCTGGGTCTCCGGGGACTGGGCCGGCCGGTTCGGGTTGACCGCCGACCCGAACGACACCGGCTTCGGGTACACGACCGAGCAGGTCCTCGCCTGCCGCCCGGAGAGCGGGCAGGCGCTGCTCGACTACCACCGGGCGGTGGCCGAGCGGACCGGGGCGTACCTGCGCGGGCTGCGGCCGGGAGACCTGGACCGGGTGGTGGACGAGAACTGGGACCCGCCGGTGACCGCCGGCGTCCGGCTGATCAGCCTGCTGGAGGACAACCTCCAGCACGCCGGTCAGGCCGCCTACGTGCGGGGGCTCATCGAGCCTGGTTGACGCCGCGCCGGCCGGGAAGGCTGCCTGGGGCTCACCCGGATCGGGTGAGTTGAACTCACCCCACCGCCGGGGATCCTGCGGGGACGACCGGGGACGGGAGGGGGACCGATGGGCGTCTCGGCGGTTGAGCACCTGGAACGGGGGGTCGCGGGCCGGCATCCCGAGCTGCCGGAGAACACGGCCGGCACGCTCCGCCTCGACCTGAACGACGGCGGGCACACCGAGCACTGGTACCTGACCATCGACCACCAGAACGTCCAGGTGGCCCGCTCCGCCGACGAGGCCGAGCTGATCGTCCGCGCCGACCGCGAGGTCTTCGACCGGCTGGCCGCCGGCCGGCTCCACCTCGTCGCGGCGCTGCTGAGCAACGACCTCACCGCGCAGGGAAACCTCCGGTTGCTGTTGACGCTGCGCCGGCTCTTCCCGGGTCCGCCCGGCGCCCGGCACCCGCGCGACGCGGCCTGCGGGCGGGGTGGCACGGCATGAGGCAGGAGCTGGTGAGTGTCGTCGCCGGCAACTCCTTCGCGGTCAGCGACGCGCAGGGTGACATGGAGGTGGACCCGCGCGCCCCCATCGGGCTCTTCTCCTTCGACACCCGGTTCATGTCCCGCTGGGTGCTCACCCTCGACGGGCAGCGGCTGCACGCCCTCTCCCGGGACGACATTGCCTACTTCGAGACCCGGTTCGTGCTGGTGCCCGGCGCTGCCAGTCACTACGTGGACGCCGCCGTGTCGGTGATCCGGCACCGGTCCATCAACGACAGCTTCAACGAGCGCATCACCGTGCTCAACCACGCCACGGAGCCCACCGAGTTCGTCCTGCGCATGGAGATCGGCAGCGACTTCGCCGACACCGCCGAGATCGGCCATCCGGCGCCCCGCCGGGTCACGGCCACCGCCGACTCCGACCGGGGCGAGCTGCGGCTGTGCTACCAACGGGAGCGGTTCACCCGGGAGACCGTCGTGTCCAGCACCACCTCCGCCGCCGTCGACCAGGGCGGGATGACGTTCCGGATCCGGGTCGAGGCCGACGGCGAGTGGAGCACCGACCTGCACGTCGGCGCGGTGATCCACGGCGCCGGCGGGCGGGACCTGCGGGCCAGCCTGGAGTCCCACCGGCACGCCGTACGTTCGACCATGCGGGAGGAGCTCGCGCGCTGGCTCGACCGGGCACCGCAGCTCGTCGCCGAACGCGACTCGGTGGAGTCGGCGTACGAGTGCGCGCTGACCGACCTGGCGGTGCTGCGCTACACGCCGCTGGCGTACCCCGAACGGGTGCCGGTGGGCGGCCTGCCCTGGGCGATGGCGCTGTACGGCCGGGATGCCCTGATCACCTGTCTGGAGACGCTGCCGTTCACCCCGGAGCTGGCCTCGGCCACGCTGCGGCTGCTCGCCCTGGTGCAGGGCGGCCAGCTCGACGACCACCACGAGGAGGAGCCGGGCAAGATCCTGGCCGAGCTGCGCTACGGGGAGGCGGCCGCCTTCGGCGACCAGCCGACCGGGCCCTACTACGGCGCCGCCGACACCACCCCCCTCTTCGTCATCCTGCTCGACGAGTACGAGCGGTGGACCGGGGACACCGCGCTGGTCCGGCAACTGCGCCACCCGGCCCGGATGGCGTTGGACTGGATCGACGACTACGGCGACTCGTGCGGCGACGGCTACCTGCGCTACCAGCGGCGCAACACCCGTGGCGGCCTGGTCAACCAGGGCTGGCGGAACTCGCCCGACGCGATCGTGGACCGGCGCGGGCGCCAGCCCGGCTTCCCCCGGGCCACCTGCGAACTGCAGGGGTACGCGTACGACGCGAAGATCCGGGGGGCCCGGCTCGCCCGGGAGGTCTGGGACGACCCGGGGTACGCCGACCGGCTGGAGACCGACGCCGCGCGGTTGCGGCAGCGGTTCGACCGGGACTTCTGGCTGCCCGATCGGGAGTACTACGCGCTGGCGCTGGAGCCGGACGGCACACCGGTCGACGCGCTCACCTCGAACCTCGGCCACCTGCTGTGGAGCGGGATCGTGGCGCCGGAGCGCGCCGGCGCGCTGGCCGCCCACCTGTGCGGCCCGGACCTGTTCAGCGGCTGGGGCGTGCGGACGTACGCCGACGGGCAGTGCCCGTACAACCCGGTCGGCGCGCACCTCGGCGCGGTGTGGCCGGCGGACAACGCCCTGACCGCGTCTGGTCTGCGCCGCTACGGGTACGACGCCGAGGCGGCCCGGATCACGGCCGGCATCTTCGCGGTGGCGGAGACGCTCGGCGGTTCGCTGCCCGAGGTGATCGCCGGCTATCCGCGCGAGGTCACGAAGTACCCGGTCCAGCTCCCGGTCGCCGGCCGGCCGCAGTCGTGGTCGTCCGGGGCGCTGCTGATGCTGCTGGGCACCCTCCTCGGACTGCGTCCCTGCGGAGACAACCTGCTGGTCGACCCGGCGATGCCGGCAGGGTTCGGCCGGATCGAGCTGCTCGACGTGCCGGGCCGCTGGGGCCGCGCCGACGCCTACGGGCGGGACCGGGCCTCCGGCGGCCGACCCCGGCGGCGCTGAGCGGTCGGTCAGTCCCCGACGGGAGGGTCAGCGCTGCCCGGCGGTCGTCTCCTCGGGCTCGGTCTCGGTGGCGGGCGCGGCCTCCGGGCCGGGCGCGGCGGTCGCCGGGCCGCCGGCGGCGACCCCGGGGCGGCTCGCACCCCGCCGGGCCAGCCCCCGGTCGACGCCGACGAGGAGCAGACCGAGCAGCCAGAACGCTAACGCGAAGAAGAGCGAGCTGAGCCCGACACCGCCGTAGCCGAGCTGCCCCGCGTCGATGAACGGGTACGGATAGCGGTGCACGACCAGCCCGCGTGCCAGGGCGAACCCGAGGTACGCCAGCGGGAAGGCCAGCCACCAGGCCGCGTACCGGGGGCGTAGCCGGCCGCGCCGGTCGAACAGCGCCCAGTCCGCGATCGCGAGCAGCGGCACGACGGTGTGCAGGAACTGGTTGCCCAGCGCCTCGCCGAACGCCCGGTCCGGCTGGACCATTGCGAACGGGCTGGCCGGGTTGGCCAGCACCAGGTGGTAGACCACCCCGGTGATGGTGATGTAGAGGGTCACCGCGCCCTTGAGCGCCGAGGGCGGCTCGGGGCGGTCCTGCCAGGCCCGCCAGGCGGCGTAGCCGGCGAAGAGCCCGGCCGCCACGTTGCTCTGGATGGTGAAGTACGGCAGCAGCCCGGTCACCGTGGCCGGGCCGAGCGCGGTGAGCACGATCCCGGCCAGCACGCTGATCACGCTCGCCAGACGGAAGCCGAGCGCCACCCGCCGACGCCGCAGACTCATCGGGGCAAGCTATCAGCCCCGTCCGGCCGGGCAGCAGCCGCTCGGCCGGCGGCCGGGTGGCCCGGCGGCAGCGGCCCGGACCGCGCCGGCGGTGGGCCCGACCGGGGGAGCTGGTTCGTATCGTCCGTCGCCGTCGGAGCAGTTCCGCCCGAGGCGGTCGGGGGGAGTCGCCGCGGGGTTGCCGGTGGTTTCCGCTCCGGTGCGCCATCTCCGCTCGCCGGCGCCGTCGGGCCCGACTCCTCGGGGGTGTGGGGACTGGGCCGGGACGGGCGGTCGGGCCGCGTCGGCAGGGCCGGCTGCGTTCGCTCCGCCGAAGGTTCCGTGGCGGACGGGATCATCACGACGGCCGGTGCGCCGGTGTCGCCGCCCGCGTCGTGCGGCCCGGTCGGCGCCGGGCTCGACGGGGTGCCGGGCGGTGTCGTCGACGCGGACGTCGTCGGGGCACCCGGCGCCGGCTTCGGCGGGTCGGCCGTCGGCAGTCGTTGCCGCAGGTCGTCGAGGTCGACCCGGAGCCGGGCCCGGTGCTCGTCGTCGCCGAGCGCGGCGAGCAGAGCTGCGGCCCGCTCAAGGTGGGCGCGGGCGTCTGCGTATCGGCCGGCGGTGAGGTCGCGTCGGGCCTGGTCCAGCATCCGATCGATCTCCTGTTCGGTACGCAGCGACTCGGCCCGCTCGGTCCAGATCAGTTCGGCGACCGGCCAGAGCAGCCCGCCCGGTTCCGCCCTGGCCGACCCGAGCCAGAGACCGCCGGTCATCGTCAGCAGGGTCAGTGCCGATCCGGCGAAGACCCGCCCATACCGTCGTGGCGCCCGCCCGGGGCGGTGTCGTTTCCGCCGCGCCGCCGGCACCACGTCCGCCGCCGGTGGCATCGCGGGCGCAGCACTCCGCCCGCCGCGCGTCGGGTCGGACCGCTCGTCCGCCGTGGTCGCGTCGTCGCGCCCGCCTCCGGCCGCCGTGGCGGTCTCCGGGCTCGTCGGTAGCCGATCCGGTCCGGCGACAGAACCCGACGCCGCGGCGTCGACAGCCGCGGCTCGGGCCTCCAGTTCGGCGTGCCAGTCGGTCAGCAGGGCGGCGACCGGGTCATCGGCGGCCGGTGGCTCGCCGCGACGGATCGCGTCGAGCAGTTCGTCGTCCCGCAGCACCGGGTCCTCAGGTGGGGGAGGAACGTTGGAGGTCATCGGATCACCGCAGCCAGGGTGTCCCCGGCGACGGCGCGCAGCCGGGTGAGCGCGCGGTGCTGCACCAGCCGTACGGCACCACCGGTCATGCCGAGCACCGTACCGACCTCGTCCGCGGTCATGCCGACCGCCAGCCGGAGAACCAGGATCTCCCGGTGGATCGCCGGCAGTTGGGCCAGCAACTCGTTGAGGCGGGCGCCCAGGTCGGCGGCGAGGGCCAGTGGTTCCGGCCCGGGCGTGGGGTCGGCGGTGTCCGGCACGTCGGCGACGCTGTCCGTGCGGTCCCGGCTCGCCGTGCGGCAGGCGTCGGCGACCTTGCGCGCAGCGATGCCGTAGACGAAGGCGAGGAAGGGCCGACCCTGGTCGGTGAAGCGGGGCAGCGCGCGAAGCACCGCGACGCAGACCTCCTGGGCGACGTCCTCCGCGGTCGCGCCTCCGACGCCGACATGGCCCAACCGGGCCAGGCTGTAGCGCACGACGATCGGTCTGATCTGTGTCAGCACCCCGGCCACCGCCGCGGGATCACCGGCGACGGCCCGACGCACGAGGTCGGGATGCGGTGTGTCCATCGAGGTCAATGAGGGCCTTCCGGTGCGGCTCGCTCGACCGTAGCCGCCCTCCGTCGTACCGCCAAGGGGTGAAACGCCGCGATTCCCGGCGGCGATAACCCGACAGGAGAGGGCCCCGGCGACCTGGCGTCAGCGACGTCGGGTCAGTCGCTATGCGGCTTTTCCAACAAATCTGTATATTTCCAATAACGAATAGCTTTGCACCCTGGCCCGGCACCGCCGGCTGCGACAACCTCGGCATGGGCCAACCGCCCCTACCGCACGTGGAGAGGAACCCCATGCGCAAGACACTGGGCGTCGCGATGCTCACCGGCATCGTCGTCGCCGCCTCGGCCACCGGCGCCAACGCCGCGCCGCGCGCCGAGGCGCAGACCGCCTACATCGTCGTCCTCCGCTCCGACGCCAACTCGTCGTCGGTCGCCACCGAGCAGGCCAGGGCCAACGGCGCGAGCCTCGGCCACATCTACCAGTACGCCCTGCGCGGCTACTCGGCCCAGATGAGCGCGACGGCCGCCGCCCGCATCGCCCGAGACTCGCGGGTGCTCTTCGTCCAGCCCGACGGGGTGGCGACCGCCGACGCCCAGACGACGCCGACCGGCATCAACCGGGCCGACGCCGAGCTGAGCCCGACCGCGAAGATCAACGGCGTGGACGAGCGGGTCAACGTCGACGTGGCGGTCATCGACACCGGCATCGACCTCACCCACCCGGATCTCAACGTCTACACCGCCGGGGCCAAGAACTGCTCCACCGGCACCAGCGCGAACGACGGCAACGGCCACGGCTCGCACGTCTCCGGCACGATCGGCGCGCTGGACAACGGCGTCGGTGTGGTCGGCATGGCGCCGGGTGCCCGGCTCTGGCCCGTCCGGGTGCTCAACAACGCCGGCAGTGGCACCTTCTCCGACATCATCTGCGGCATCGACTACGTGACCGCGCACGCCAGCGAGATCGAGGTCGCCAACATGAGCCTCGGCGGCTCCGGCTCCGACAGCGCCTGCGGCAGCAACAAGGACGCCATGCACGAGGCCATCTGCAGGTCCGTCGCGGCCGGTGTGACGTACGTCGTCGCCGCCGGCAACGAGACCGACAATGCCGCCAACCACGTGCCGGCCGCGTACGACGAGGTCATCACCGTCAGCGCGCTCGCCGACTTCAACGGCCTGCCCGGTGGCGGCGCGGCGGCCACCTGCCGCAGCGACGTGGACGACACCATCGCCGACTTCTCGAACTTCGGCGCGGACGTGGACCTGATGGCCCCGGGTGTCTGCATCTACTCCACCTGGAAGGGCGGCGGCTACAACACCATCTCCGGCACCTCGATGGCCAGCCCGCACGCCGCCGGTGGCGCCGCCCTCTACAAGGCGACCCACCCGACGGCCAGCCCCAGCGCGGTCAAGTCGGCCCTCCAGTCGGCCGGTACGACCAGCTACAGCTGGCCGGCAGGCGACCCCGACGGGATCCAGGAGAAGCTCCTGAACGTCGCCACCTTCTGATCCTCGGCCGTACTGGCAGGAGGAGCCGCAGCATCCGGGTCGGCTGCCCGCAGGACGGGCGGCCGACCCGCCTCGGCTCAGCGCGAGGTCGGGCCGGTCGAGGCCGGCAGGTTCCCCGACGGGCTGGTGGGCCGCCCGGTCGGGTCCCCAGGGGTATCCGGCGTGGACGGTGCGCGGTCCGGTCGGCCGGTGACCTGGCCGGTCGGTTCGCCGCCGGTCTTGCCGCTCGGGCTGACCGTCCGGCCGCCCGGGTTGTTCCGAGCGTCGAGCACCCGATCGCAGTAACCAGGCACCTTCTCGCGTCCCCCCGCAGCCGAGAGCAGTTCGGCGAAGCGGGGGCTGTCCAGCATCCGGTGGCGGTTGCCGTTCTGCTCGGCCCGGTAGGCGGTGCAGAGCCCGACCAGGGCCGGTGAGGCCGTCGCCGGGTCGGACGGGCCGCCGGCTGCGGTGGGGGAGACGGTGGGGCCGCCGGTCGGCGTGGGACGCCCAGCAGCGCTCGCGCTCGGTGGCGTCGTGGTGTGGTCGGCGCCGCTCCGGGATCCGGGCAGGGCGCCGGTGGCCGCGGCCAGCGCCACGCCGCCGGTGGTGGCGGCCAGCAGGGCCGCGAGGGCGACCTTCGCGCTGAGCAGCCCGGCGAGGATCCGCCGCTCGGGGCCGGCGGCCGGCCCCGGAACCGAACCCGCCCGCGCCGTTCGGAACGCCTCCAGGGCGACCCGCTCGCCGGCCAGCTCGTGCGGGCGGGCGGCGGCCCGGACGGCGGTGAGTAGTCGGACGAGCGCCTCCGGACCATCCGGCGGGTCGGCGACGGGACCGACGAGCAGTCGCTCGACGGCCTCCTGGTCCATGCGGTGTGCGTTCATCTCGTGTCCCTCAGCGCCGTCGCTCGACGCGACGTCACATGGGAACCCTGCGTACGCCCCCGATTCCGCAGGTGAGATCGATCACCCCGCGCGGCAACGGGCCGTGTGCCCCTGGGCTCAGCCCATGGTCTTCGCCCCGTCGATCGACTCGCGGAGGATGTCCGCGTGCCCGGCGTGCTGGGCGGTCTCCGCGATCAGGTGCAGCAGCACCCGCCGCACCGACCAGCTCGCGCCCGGTTCGAACCAGGGCGCGGTCGGTAGCGGGTGCGCGGTGTCCAGGTCGAGCGTGGCCACCAGTTCGTCCGTCGCGCGGGCGACCCGGTCGAACTCGTCGAGCAGGCCGGCGAGCGTCTCGCCCTCCTGCATCCGGAACTGGCCCGCCCAGTCGACCGGCTGGCTCCGCATGGCCTCGGCGCCGCCGACCGCGAACCGCATCCACCGCTGCTCGACGATCGTGACGTGTTTGATCAGGCCGCCGAGGCAGAGCTCGCTGACCGTGCTGCGCTGTGCCGCCTGCTCGTCGGTCAGCCCGTCCACCGTCTGCCGGAGGAAGCCGCGGTGCCGACGCAGCGTGGCGAGCAGATCCGCCCGCTCACCGGTGACGACCTGCTCGGAAACGCTCATGATGTCTGCCCTTCCTTGACGACTGCGACCACGATATGGCCGGCCACCGACAGTCCCGCGTCACTCCACGGCGGACGCCCGCACGTTCCCAGCGGTTGCCGATCCGCCCGGCCCGCGGTGCACTGAACTACATGGGTGTAGTCAAGGTGGGAACCTCGTCCTGGGCCGACCAGCAGCTGGTCCGCTCGGGCTGGTACCCGCGGGCGGTCAACACCCCGGCCGGCCGGCTCGGCTGGTACGCGGAGCGGTTCGCGCTGGTGGAGGTGGACACCTCCTACTACGCGATCCCGCCGCCGGAGACCGCCGAGGGCTGGGTGGCGGCCGCCCCGCCCGGCTTCACCTTCGACGTCAAGGCGTTCAGCCTCTTCACCGGCCACCACACGCCCGTGGCGGCGCTGCCGCGGGACCTGCGCCCGGCCGGCGGCCCGAGCCGGATCCGCTGGCGGGACCTGCCCGCCGGGGCGTACGACGAGCTCTGGGACCGGTTCCGGGCGGCGCTGGCGCCGATCGCGGCGGCCGACCGGCTCGGCGCGGTGCTGCTGCAGTTCCCGCCGTGGCTGGCCCGGAGCGCGGCGGCCGAGCGGCGGATCGCCGAGCTGGCCCGGCGGTGCCGACCGTGGCGGGTCAGCGTCGAGCTGCGGCACTCGTCCTGGTTCACGGAGGACACCGTCGTGGACACCGTGACCTTCCTGCGCGAGCACGGGCTGACCTACGTCTGCGTGGACATGCCGCAGGGGCACGCTTCCTCGGTGCCGCCGATCCTGGTCGCCACCGCCGACCTCGCCGTCGTCCGGTTCCACGGGCACAGCGCCGCCTGGGAGAGCGGCGACAAGCAGGACAGGTTCCGGTACGCCTACGGCGACGAGGAGCTGCGGCGCTGGTCGGTGCTGCTCACCGAGCTGGCCGACCAGTGTGCCGAGCTGCACGCGCTGATGAACAACTGCTGCGGCGACCAGGCCCAGCGCGACGCGGCCCGCCTCGCCGGACTGCTCGGCGTCGACGTCACCCGGGCGCGGGCCGCCGCCTCCTGACGCCGTCGCCCGAGGTTTCCCCGGTCCCGGGCCGGGTACCGGCGGAGCCGAGGCACGACGGAAGGGGAGCGCGTGAGCCAGCGGGACGAGGCGGCGACGGGCCGGCCGGACGACCGGGACCCCCGGGCGACCCGGGAAGCCGAGGAGGCGCACGGCGGCAGCATGGCGCCCGGCCTGGTGGACGACACCGGCCACCCGGTGACCGAGCCGCCCGCGCCGGAGCACGAGCCCGAGCCGTCCGCGATGGGGACGCCGGGGGAGGACGGGACCGGCTCCTGACCGCGCCTGCCGACCCTCGTGGTCTTCCTCGCGCTCGGGGTCGCCGGCCCGGACCCGGCCCGACCGCCTGGTGCGGTCGGGCCGTTGCGTGTTCCGGGTCCGCTCAGCCGCGCCGGGTGACCCCCTCCGGGCGCATGCCGGTCGACTCCTCCAGGGAGTTGTCCGGCAGGTCCTCGCCGGCCCGGTCGTCCGGGAACGTGCGTGCGCTCGGCGCGGGGTCGGGCGGCGCGCCGGGCCCCGCCTCCGCCGTACGGGTCGGTTCAACCGGGCCGAAACCGTGCCGCCCGGCCGGCTTCCCGTCGGCGGTCGGGGCGCCGGCCCGGCGTTCGCCGCGCCGGCCCTCGGGCACCGCGCTCTCCTCGCTGCCCTCGTCCATCGGCGAGTCCTCGCCCGCGCCCCACGGCGGGTCGGCGTCGAACCCGTCCGTGGTACCCCACGGCTCGGCCGACTCCGGCCCCCGCCGCTCGCCACCCGTTGCCGGTCCGTCGTTCCTGGTCATGGCCACCTCGCCTGGTCGGTCAGCCCCTGCCGCGTTGATTGCCCGCCACCGCGCCGGTCATGCCGCCCGCCTTCGGCGGCGAATCGCCGACGGCGGCGTAGTGCCGGACGGCCGGCGTCCCGGTGGGGCTGCCGGCCGTCCGGCCCGGCCGATCAGCGGCCCGACATCGCCATCTGCCGTTTGGCCGTGGCCATGCCGGCCACCTTGCCCATCGCCTTCGGCGCGGCCATCAAACCGCCGGCCCGGCCGAGCATCCCCCGGAACACCTGCCCCGGCTTCTGCTGCTCGCCCATGTACGCCGTCACCACCACCAGCGCGCCGGTCAGCGCCGGGATCGCCCACTGCAGCATCTTCAGCTGCCGCTGGCTGGAGGCGACGTTCGCCGGCGTCTGGTAGCTCGGCTCGGTGGCCCCCTCGACGGGCGGGCCGCCCGCCTTCTGCAACCGCATGCCGAGCAACCGGCTGTACCCGGTCACCGCGAGCGCGCCGACCGTCAGTGCGGTCTTCACCGCGCTCGTCTTCGCGACCCCGGACTGGGCGGTCATGCGTGGGCTCTCGGTGACCAGCTCACCCACCGCGCCGGCCAGGTGGGCGCCGATCGCCGCGGCGTTCACCGGGGTCCACCGGGCCCAGCCCGCCGAGGCCACCGGCAGCCGCTGCGTCGAATCGTTGACCTGTGCCGCCGCGCCGTTGACGCCAAGCGCTCCCATCAGCGAGCCGCCGAACCAGGCCGCCAGGCCCAGGTCGTGCATCGAGCGCAGTGCGGTGTGCCGTTCTGACATCTGGATCCCCCTCCGCGGTTTTCGAGCGGTGCGGCATACCCACCATCCGGGCCGCTATGCACCGCGGTTCGCTGGTGTCGAGGCAGGTGGCGCCGGGACGCCGGAGAAGCGGACAGGACGGGGCGAGCAGGGCGTGAACGGGAGGTGCCGGGGGCGGACCGGGCGGCGGTCAGCGGCGGGGCAACCCGGCGGCGAAGCCGGCCACCCGGGCGGCCAGCGGCGTCGAGGCGCGGACCCAGGTGAAGTGGTCCAGCGCCGCACCCGCCTCCGCCGCCGTGTACCGGTGCCGGGTGACCGGCGCGGCGGTCAGCTTGGCGCAGAGGTGGTCGAGGGTGGCGTGCGGGGTGTACTGATCGTCGTCCACGCTGACCGCCAGCACCGGGGTACGCACCGACCCGACGGCCGCCTCGGCGTCCACCCCGTCGAGCGTCGGGAAGCGGCCGGTCCGCGCGGTGTACGCCCAGTCCCGGATCACCCCGCGTGCCTGCCGGCCGCCGAACCCCCAGCCCGGCCAGACGCCGAGCAGCCGGGCCGTCGCCGCGATCCCCTGGGTGTACGGCAGCACCCCCCAGCCCCGCGGTCCGGGGTAGCGGCGCCACCAGGGCAGGCCGACGGCCACCAGGGCCAGCCCGTCGACGACGTCCGCGTCGTGCAGCGCCTGGTGCAGGACCGCCGCCTGCCCGCCGAGGGAGTGCCCGAGCAGCACCCGGGTCCGCCCGTCCAGCCGGGGCTTGAGCGCCGCCAGCACGGCGGCGATGTCCCCGGCCAGCTCGGCATAGCCGTAGCGGCAGGACCGGCTGGGGGCGGGGGTGCTCTCGCCGGTGCCACGCAGGTCGGCCACGACGACACCGAGGCCGGCGGCGCGCAGGGCCGCGGCGAACGGACGGTAGTAGCGGGCCCGCACGCCCATCGCCGGCCAGATCAGCACCACCGGCGCATCCGGCTCGCCGTCCGGATCGGGGTACGTCTGCACGCCGATCCGGGCGCCGTCGACGTCGATGAACTCCTGGCTGTACTCCGGCTCCCCGCTCACCGGCTCAGCCTACGGCCGAAAGCTACCGGCGGGTAGCAGGGGTGTGGACGGCGGCCCGTCCGGCGGTCGGAGGCTGCGCTCGACGGCGGCGAGCACCGTCGGCACGTCCAGCGCCGCGAGCGCCGGGTGCGGGCCGCCGTCGTCGGCCGGTCGGCGCGGCCCCACCCAGAGCGCCTGATGCCACGGCCGGTCCGGCGGCGGGCCCCACTGCGCCGGCGGCACCGGCCCGAAGAGCAGCACCGACGGGGTGGCGTAACCGGTGGCGAGGTGGCCGACTCCGGTGTCGCCGCTGATCACCACGCGGGCGTGGGCGACCAGCGCGGCCAGCTCGCCGAGGTCGGTCTGCCCGGCCAGCACGGCGTCGGCGGGCAGCCCGGCCCGGTGGGCCACCTCCTCGGCGATGCCCCGCTCGCCGGGCCCGCCGGTCACCACCACCCGGTGGCCCCGGTCGGTCAGCTCCCGGGCCACCGCCGCGAACCGGGCCGGCGGCCAGCGCCGCTGGGTCGCCTTCGCGCCCGGGTGGACGATGCTCACCCCGGTCGGCAGCCGACCCGGCTCCGGCCGGCGCAGCGCCAGGTCGGTGCGGTCGGCAGGGATGCCGTACCAGGCCAGCAGCCGGCACCAGCGGTCGACCTCGTGCTCGTCGGCCCGCCAGCCCGGGCCGTCGAGGTGCCCGGCCTCGGCGTTGGCGAAGGCGAGCAGCCGGCGGGGCCGGACGCCGGCCAGCATCCGGTGCGACTGCGGGCCCCGGCCGTGCAGGTTGACCGCCAGTTCCGGCGGCGGGCCGGGCCACGCCAGGTGGCCCAGCCCGTCCGCCTCGACCAGCCGGTCCACGCCGCCGACCAGCTCGACCAGCGGCGCCAACCAGCACGGCGCGACCAACGCCAGCTCTTCGCCCGGGTACGCGGCGCGCAGCGCCCGCAGCGCCGGCACCCCGGTGGCGAGGTCGCCGACGCCGAGCGCCCTGAGCACCAGGATCACGGGTACGACGACTCCTGCTCGGCGCAGACCACCAACTCGCGGACGGCGCAGCCGGCCGGTTGGGTCAGGGCGAACAGGACCGCCTCGGCGGTGTCGGCCGGGTCGTTGAGGACCGCGTCCGGGCCGGGCTTGTACCGCTCGTCCCGGTCGTCGAAGAACGCCGTCCGCATTCCGCCGGGGATCAGCAGCGTCACGCCCACCTTTCCGGCCAGCTCGGCGGCGAGCGCCCGGGTGAACCCGACCACCCCGAACTTCGCCGCGCAGTACGCGGTGGCGTCGCTGACCGCCTTGACGCCCAGCGTGGAGGCGACGGTGACCACCGTGCCGTGCGAGCGTTCCAGGTGCGGCACCGCCGCCCGGACCACCGCGGCGGTGCCGAGCAGGTTGACCGCCACGATCCGGTCCCACGTCTCGCCGGGGACGTCGGCGAGCGGGCCGGGTACGTCCATGCCGGCGGCGGTGACCACCCCGTCGAGGCCGCCGGCCTGCTCGGCGAGCTGTCGGGTGGCCGCCTCGGCGGCCCGGGTGTCGGCCAGGTCGCACTCGACCCAGGGCACCCCCTCGGCCGGCGCCTGTCGGTCCAGCACGTACGGCCGGCCGCCGGCCTTGGCCACCGCGGTCACCACCGCCGCGCCGAGGCCGCTCGACCCGCCGGTGACGAGGATTGCGTGTCCGTTCATCAGATTCCTTCCGTGGATACCCCGCCTTCAGGCAGGGACGGAACGGGAACTCCCGCCCCTTAGGACAGGGAAAGCCGATTCGCCGTCAGGGCGAATGGGCGTCGCAATATTCGGGCGTGATGCTGTAACACATGCTTGCTAGGTTGTGAGGTGTGGCGTCGGTGTGAAGCGAGCTTTTCGGTATCGCTTCTACCCCACAGCCGCGCAAGCTGTTCAGCTGTCCCGCACGTTCGGGTGCGTGCGCAAGGTCTACAACCTCGCGCTGTCTGCGCGCACCGAGGCGTGGATGCTGCGGCAGGAGCGGGTCAACTACAACGCGACCTCGGCCATGCTGACCGCCTGGAAGAGGACAGACGGACTGGCCTACCTCAATGACGTGTCGTCGGTGCCGCTGCAGCAGACGCTGCGGCACCTGCAGGCCGCCTTTACGAACTTTTTCGCTGGCCGCGCCGGCTATCCGCGCTTCAAGTCGAAGAAGAGGTCGCGTCGGTCGGCGGAGTACACCGCCAGCGGGTTTCGTTACCGCGACGGCACGCTGACCCTCGCCAAGATGGCCGAGCCCTTGCAGATTGCTTGGTCGCGTCCGCTGCCGGACGGTGCGCAGCCGTCCACCGTGACCGTCAGTCAGGACGCCGCCGGACGCTGGTTCGTGTCCTTGCTGTGCGACGACGTGATCCCAGCTGCCGCGGTGACGGCCGCAGCGGTCGGGATCGATGCCGGCCTGGATCACTTGCTCACCCTGTCCACTGGGGAAAAAATCGCCAACCCGCGACACGAGCGCCGCGACCGGAAGCGGCTGGCCAGGGCGCAGCGGGACCTGGCGCGTCAGGAGAAAGGTTCCGCAAACCGGGGGAAGGCCCGGTTGCGGGTTGCGCGGATCCACGGGCTGGCCGAGAAGATGCCGTTGGCCGTGCGGTCGTGGGTGTGCCGGTGCGGCAGTGTCCACGACCGTGATGTGAACGCGGCACGCAACATTTTGGCCGCCGGGCTGGCGGTGTCGGCCTGTGGAGCCGGTGTGAGACCTCAACGGGAGTCCTCCCGGAAGCGGCAGTCGGCGACGAAGCAGGAAACCCGGTGGGTGACCACTGGAATCTCCCGCCCTTGGGCGGAGGAGGATGTCAAACCGCTCCTTTGACGAGGTGGAGGCCGCGCTGGCGCGCGGCGGAGATGGTGCCGGTGGTGGACCGGCCGGCCAGGTAGGGGACGGTGACGGCCCGCCCGCCCCAGCGGTGCACGAGGTCCGCTTCGGGCAGCTCCTCGCCGGCGTAGTCGCCGCCCTTGACCCAGACGTCGGGTCGCAACCGGGCCAGCACCTGGTGCGGGGTGGGCTCGTCGAAGACCACCACCGCGTCGACGCAGTCCAGCGCGGCGAGCAGCCGGGCCCGGTCGCCCTCCGGGTTGACCGGGCGCTCCGGCCCCTTCAGGCCACGGACGCTGCGGTCGGAGTTGAGGCAGACGATCAGGCAGTCGCCGAGGCGGCGGGCCGCCTGGAGGGTGGCGACGTGCCCGGCGTGCAGGATGTCGAAGCAGCCGCCGGTGGCGACCGTGGTGCCGCCGTCGGCGCGTACCTTCGCCACCAGCTCCTCGGCGGTGCGGGCCGCCGCCAGGACGGGTTGCCGCTCCGGCGCGCGGTGCAGCCCGGCCGCCCCGCCCGCCGCGACGTACGCGGACGCGGCGGCGACGGCCGCGCCGACCGCCTCGGAGACCGGCGCGCCGTCGCCGAGCGCGAGTGCGGCGGTGGCGGCGAACCGGTCCCCGGCGCCGCAGGTGTCCTCGACCCGGTCCAGGGCGGACGGTGGCGGCACCACCAGCGGGGTGCTGCCCGCGTGGCAGAGCACCGCGCCGTCCGCGCCCATGGTCACCCCGACCGCGCCGACCCGCCACCGCTGGCGCAGCTCGTGCCCGGCGCGGGTCGCGGTGGATAGCGCCGGGCCGGCCCCGGCGTCGCCGGTGAGCTGCCGCAGCTCGGCGACGTTGGGGGTGGCCAGCCGGGCCCCGGCCACGGCGGCCGGGCCGCGTGGGTGCGGATCCCAGACGACCGGGGCGGACGCCTCGGCCAGCGCCGCCCGCAGCGTCGGCTGCCGGACCAGCCCGCGCCCGTAGTCGCTGACCAGGATGGCCCGGGCGCGGGTGAGCACGTCCAGCGCGGCCGGGGGTGGCTCGCCCGGCGGTTGCGGGTCGCCGCCCCGGTCCAGCCGCAGCAGGGTCTGCCCGCCGGCCCGCAACCGGATCTTCTCGGTGGTCGCCCCGGGCAGGTGCATCGGGTAGACCTCGATCCCGGCCTCGGCGAGCAGGTCGGCCAGCCGCGCCCCGCCGGCGTCGTCGGCGAGCGCGGTGACCAGCGCGACCTCGGTGTCCTGGGCGGCCGCGAGCAGCGCGGCCAGGCCGGCGCCGCCGGGCCGGTCGGTGGTGACGCGCTCGTCCAGCACCGGTACGGGCGCGTCCGGGCAGACCCGGTTGACCGCTCCCGCGACGTCCCGGTCCAGCAGCGCATCGCCGACCACCACCAGCGGGCCGCTCACGACTCCGCCCACCCGGTGCCGGTGGACCCGTGCCCGTTGCGGCCGTGGCCGTCCAGCTCGGGTCCGTTCGGTCCGGGTCCGTTCGGTCCGGGTCCGTTCGGTCCGGGTCCGTTCGGTCCAAGGCCGTGGGACGGGTGGCCGTTCGCGCCGGGGGCGTCCGGGCCCTGTGCGTTGCTTCCGTGGCCGTTGAGCCCGTGCGTCGGCAGGCCGGGGGCGACCCCGGTCAGGATGCGGCCGTCCCGCCCGTTCCGGTCCGCGCCGTCCCGCCCGCCGCGCTCCGCGCCGTCCCGCCCGTTCCGGTCCGCGCCGTCTCGCCCGCGCCACGGGGCGAAGGTCGCCGTCCGGGGCGCCGCGGTGGACATCGTCGGGAGCTGGCGGACCAGCGGCAGGGCCTGGTCGACGTACTCGCAGAGCAGGTGGGTGGAGACCAGGTGCAGCTCCTGCACCACCTGGCTGTCCGGCGAGGGCACCGCCAGCACGTCGTGGCACAGCTCGGCGAGGGGGTTGGGGGTGGGGCCGGTGAAGGCTCAGCAGCGCAGGCCGGTGTCGCGTGCGGTGGGGGCGGCGGTGAGGAGGTTGG